>JAAYLG010000074.1 GCA_012522075.1 Bacillota bacterium | reverse complement strand
TACAGTCACGGTGTGCTGGAAATCAGGATGAACAAGGCGGAAGGCGGCCGGGTCCGCTCCCGGAAACTGAAAATTAACGACATTCACTAACGGCCGGGCGCTATGCGTCAGGCGCAAAGAGGGCAGGAAAAGATCCTGCCCTCTTTTATCACTTCGTATAACCGTCCCCCACGGGACACGCTGCAAGCGGCCGCCCTGGAAAAAATCCGCCCATGGAGAGGAATATTTCAAAAATAATCTTCCGGATGTGTAAGGAAGGCAAACTTGCCGGGGTCCGCCAGAAACGCAAGATACATGGGTTTGCCTGCAATCAGGCCGAAGTCCGGCCAATCTTCCACCGGGCGCATAGCCAGGCGCGGTGTGGGTTGGTAGTTGGGGTTTACCAGGAACTGTTCGTCTTCGCCCTCCGCCGCCACTTCAAAATAGGCGCCGCCCCGCAGCTCTTTAATGGGACCGTAGACGGAGGCAAAACCGGCGGCCACCCAGTTGCTCATAATGAGCGGCTCCGTGCCGGGGTTGATGGTAATATGGCCATAGCCGGGGGGAATTAAAACTTTGTCCCCGGGCACTGCTTCAATAATAATGGCGTCCACGCCTTCTTCATCCGGTTCTGTCTGCAGCAGGTAATGCGCCCTGCCGGCCAGGACTTCATACACTTCGGGGTAGGTGGTATCCGTCCCCGGCTTGACCGGGTGGTAGTGGCCGGCGGTCTTGATGTATTCCCGGCCGATCCGCCCGGGGCGGATGACAGTCACGTCATAGCGGAGACCGTGCGCGGCCAAAAGTTCCCTGTCTTCCTCCCGCGAGACTCCCCGGTACATATAATAAAGCTCCCCCGGTCCCGCCGCCGTCGCATCCAGCAGGACATCTTCCATTTCTTTTTTCGAGCGGACATCGGGTTTTACTGCGGGAAGTCCCGCGCCGAATACCAGGCGGCCGTCCCTGTCCGCGGCGAGGGGCAGGCCGCTTGTTCCCTGCAAATCGGTCATCACTCTATTCCTCCTTTGCCTGCGCGTATAAAATCTTTTTCACTTCCTGCTGTATTCGCTTTTTCTCCTCCACGGAACCCGCCTCCGTATAAATCCGGAAAACAGGTTCCGTCCCGGAAGGCCGCACCAGGCACCAGCTGCCGTTCTCCAGAATTACTTTCAAGCCGTCAATCCTGTTTGTCGATACAACAGGAATGCCCGCCAGTGTTTGCGGCTGCCATTTTTGCATGGTCGCCACAATGATCTTTTTTGTTTCCTGGGTAGTGTGCAAATCCAGTCGCTCGCTGTAGAGAGGGCCGAAACGTTCATTGATTTCCGCCAGCAGCTCGGAGGCTGTTTTGCCTGTCTTCGCCAGCATCTCCACAAAGAGCAGGCCGGAAAAAATACCGTCTTTTTCGGGGATATGGCCGCGGATGCTGACGCCCCCGCTTTCTTCGCCCCCGAGAAAGGCATCCTGCTCCCGTAGCGCCTGCCCGATATACTTAAACCCGACCGGTGTCTCCACTACCGGGAAGCCGTAGTGGGCGGCTATCCTGTCCAGCATGTGGGTAGTGGCCACGGTACGGGCTACAGCCCCGTGCAGGCCCCGGCTTTGCACAAGGTATTCGAGAAAAAGGACCAGAATTTCATTGGGGCTGAAAAATCGCCCGTCGGGGTCCACCACGCCCAGACGGTCGGCATCGCCGTCCAGGGCAAGACCGATCTGGGCTCCCGTCTCTTTTACTTTCTGCCGCAATTCCGCCAGGTGCTGCGCCGTCGGTTCCGGCAGCGCTCCGCCAAAGAGCGGGTCGCGCCAGTTGTGGATGGCCTCCACCCGGCAGCCGTATTTTTCCAGGAAGCTTTCCAGGCAGCCCATGCCGGCACCATACATGGGGTCCACCACCACTTTCATCCGCGCGCCGGCAATGGCGGCAAAATTAATCAGTTTTTCCACGTGCTCCCGGTAAGCGGGAAGCGGTTCAATGTATTCAATAAGACCTTTTTCAAAGCCTTTGATAAAGGCCAGTTTATCCACCGTGCCGGATTTCTGGATTTCACAGATACAAGAAACAATGGGGTCAATATCGGCCGGCAAGGCCGGCCCGGCATAGGCGGGGATAAATTTGATCCCCAGGTACTCGGCCTGGTTGTGGCTGGCGGTCAGCATGACGGCACCGCCCGCCCGCAAATCTACTACCGCATGGGCAACCACCGGCGTGGGGGAAAATTTTTTACAGAGGTAGGCTTTAATGCCGTTGCCCGCCATGACCTCGGCCACCACCCGGGCAAACTGTTCCGCCAGAAAACGCGTATCATAACCGACAACAACGCCGCGTTCCGCCAGTCCCTGATTGCGCAAGTGCTGCGCGATGGCCTGCGTCACACAGCGCACATTGGCAAAAGTAAAGTCATCCGCAATGACGGCCCTCCAACCGTCCGTCCCGAATGTAATCTCCGTCATCTAATCCCTCCCGGGGAAAATTTGCGTCAAAAAGCAAAAAACTGTTTCCTTGCATTACCAGTATAATTCAGCCCGGCCGGACATATTCCTGCCGCACAGCCGTCCCGCCTGTCAGAACCCCTGCTCCGCTACGTAGCGGGCCAGGTCGGCAACGCGGTGGGAATAGCCCCATTCGTTGTCATACCAGGCAACCACCCGCACCAAGCGGTCACCAATGGTTTGTGTCAGGAGACTGTCCACCGTACTGGAATGGGTGTTCCCTTTGTAATCAACGGAAACAAGAGGTTTGTCGCTGTAGCCCAGGATGCCGCGCAGCTGCTCGCTTGCGGCCGCCGCCTGCAGGGCGGCATTAATTTCTTCCCTGCCGGCCGGCTTTTTCAGCTGGGCTACAAAATCCACCAGGGAAACGGTGGGCGTAGGGACGCGCACGGCAAAGCCGTCAATTTTGCCTTCCAGTTCGGGGATAATGCGGCCGATAATGCTGGCGGCCCCCGTACTGGTGGGGATCATGGAAAGCTGGGCCGCCCGCGCCCTTCTTAAATCCTTGTGGGGCAGATCAAGCAGCCGCTGGTCATTGGTATAAGCATGAGTAGTATTCATCAGACCGCGCTCAATGCCAAACTGTTCGTGCAGCACCTTCACCACCGGTGCCAGCGCATTGGTGGTGCAGGACGCATTGGAGAGGATAGCATGTCTTGCCGGCTCATAGCGGTCATGGTTTATCCCCATCACCACGATCAGGTCAGCGTCATTTACCGGCGTGGTGACAATCACTTTTTTGGCCCCGGCCGCCAGGTGCCGGCCCGCGCTTTCCCGGGTCCGGAAACGTCCCGTGGCTTCAATAACAATCTCGACACCCAGCTCGCCCCACGGCAGTTTCTCCGGCTGTGCCTCGGACAAAATTTTTATTTCCTTCCCGTCAACAGTCAAATTGTCGCCGTGCAGGGCCACCTCCCCCGGAAAGGGGCCGTAGAGGGAGTCATAAAGCAAAAGATGAGCCAGTGTGGCGTTGTCAGTCAAGTCATTGACGGCCACCACCTGCAGCTTGCCACTGTTATGCAGGGCACGGAAAGTGTTGCGGCCGATGCGGCCGAAGCCGTTAATCCCGATTTTCACTGTCATGCGTCAGCCTCCTTAGAGTTTGAAAATCACGCCCGGCAGGGAAAAGAGCAATGTATTTTTTAGCATTCCCTGCGGCAATTAATACATGCAGGTTCTCTTGACAAGCGGCGGGGAATGTAAGAAAATTCTAATAACCGGATTGGATGCCAAGGAGGTTTACCCCCATGACAATTAGAGTAGCCGTCAGCGGCGCGCTGGGAAAAATGGGCAGAACAGTGGTGGCGGCTGTGTCGGCCGACCCTGAACTGCAACTGGTTGCCGCTGTTGATATCGCTAAAAACAAAAGCGACACTAACCTTACCGTGCCGGTAGTGCCTGCTCTCAGCATCTCCCGGGAGCTGGAGCCTGCGCTGCAGGCAAGCAGGCCGGACGTCCTCATTGATTTTACCTCACCTTTTACGGTGATGGAAAATATTGAAATTGCCCTGAAAAACCGTGTCCGCCCGGTGGTGGGCACCACGGGCATTACCGCCGCTGACCTGGAGAAAATCCGTTCCTGGTCTGAGGCTTACGGGACAAGTGCCTTCATCGCCCCCAACTTCGCCCTCGGGGCGGTGCTGATGATGCATTTTGCCCAACTGGCGGCTCGCTACCTGCCGGAAGCGGAAATCATCGAACTGCATCATGACCAAAAAATAGATGCTCCTTCAGGAACGGCCATTAAAACTGCAGAAATGATTGCCGCCGCCCGCAGCCGGGAAGTGCGGCGGGAGATTGAAGAGCTGGAAAAGGTGGAAGGAGCCCGCGGTGGCAATCTGTCCGGAATCCGGATCCACAGTATACGCCTGCCGGGCTTTGTGGCCCACCAGGAAGTGATTTTCGGCGGCATGGGTCAGACGCTGACTATCCGCCACGACAGTACGGACAGGACATCTTTTATGCCCGGCGTCCTTTTGGCCGTAAAAGAAATTATGAAGCGCGAAGGCGTTATTTACGGCCTGGAAAATATCCTCGACCTGTAGTCGCTCCCGGACAGGCACGAACCCCCTTTACACTGCATATATATTACTGCACTGTGAAGGGGGAACTTTTATGCGCTTGCAAGGAAAACAAATCGGCTTCGCTTTGCCTGAAGGTCACTTCTCCCTGCCCGCCGTTCTGGAGGAAATCCGCAAGCTGGTGGCGGCGGGAGCAGAAATCTACCCCCTGTTTCTGGCAACATCAGACAACCCGGAAACGGATGAACAATACCTGGAAACAAAAAAACTGCTGGAGGAAATTACCGGCCGGGAACTGGTGGCCACCACCCTGGCGGATGAAGCTGCCGGCGACAGCCAGGCTCCTTTTGACCTGCTGGTTGTTGCCCCCTGCCCGGGCAACTTTCTGGCCAAACTGGTCAATGCCCGCACTACCTCCGTCTCCCTCAGCAAACCGGTCAAGCACTTGCAGAGCGGCCGGCCTGTTGTGCTGGCCCTGGTGGCCAACGGCGATTCAGAGAACCTCCTGCAGAATGTACAGCAGATCCTAAGCCTGAAAAGTATTTTTCTTGTCCCGTTCGGCCCGGCCTTGCACGGCGGCAAGCAGATTTATCTTTCCCGGCTTGATTTGCTTGTAGAAACTGTTGTCCATGCCATAGAAGAAAAACAACTGGAACCTGTCTTTATTGAATCCTGTTGGCTGCCCAGTTAAAGGGCGGTTTTTTTCAGTATACAGCATACCGGGCTGGAGGGCAATTATTACCATTTAATATTTGCATACATAATAATACGGTTTCCGGTTAAGCTACACACTGCAGGGTTCGTAACGGCCGAGCCAAGATCGTTACGGGGCTTGACGGTTCCGTAACGGTCGGCCGAAGGTCGCCGGCGGGTCCGGGAGGTTCGCCTGCGGCCGGAGGGAAGATCTGCAGGCGTCTCCGCCTATCCGCCGGACAGGCAGGGAAGCCTGTCCCATAACGGCCGGGGATGTCTGCAGGTCGAGCGCAGACAGTCACATGTGCCGAAATCCTGCATACTGCTTATGCAGGAGCCTTAAGCAGCCGCTTGCAGGCTGTACAAGGCAAGTAGGTATGTGTGCCTGTCGGGCAAAGGTTGACAGGTGTTCCTGCCGCAAGGCTGCCTTGAACAGGCAGGGATGTTTGTCAGCCGGCGCGAAGGTCGTTGCGGGCTCTGCAGGCGGGTTACCCGGACGGCTGCCGGAAAAGCGGAAAAAAGAGAAAACAGACAGCTTTTTTTGCCGGTCACTGTCATGAACCGGAAAATACTGCCCCTGCGGCAGTTTTTTTGTGTCCCTGCCGCGGTTTTTGCCGCCGCCTGCCGCCAGTTTTCTTGGGACTTCGCAGGAGCAGTTTTATATAATGACCCGTAGTGCAGAAAGCGAGGCATAAATATGTTCAGGTGGACCGCACCCGATCCGGGGGAAAAACCTGCCCGGCGGACAGGCAGCTTGGCCCTGGCCATTGCCGCCCTGTGCCTGGCCGCCCTCTTCTTCCATTTTTTCTGCTGGTGGCAATTCTACTTATTTATTGTCCGCTACAGGGAGCCGCTTTTGCTCTGGTGCCTGCCAAGATGCTTTCCCGGCGTCTTGCCCGTACCCTTTGCCTGATACTTGCGGCCTTTTTCGGGCTGTGTCTTCTGGTGCAGGGCGGCCTGGCCCTGCGGGATTTATTTTCCCGCTACAAGCTTTTTTGTGTTGTCTCCGGCAGCATGGAACCGGCGCTCCCCGTCGGCTGCATCATTGTCATCGACACGGATAAAAGCAGGCTTTACGTCCCCGGTGACATTATCACCTACCAACTGGGGGACGAGTATATTACCCACCGCGTAACGGAGCTGGGGTATGACGGCAGCTTTTTCTACCGGACACGGGGCGATGCCAACGTCTTTGCGGACAGCGACCCGGTTGCCCACACGGCGGTAGTGGGCCGGGTGGCTTTTGCCCTGCCGCTTTCGCCCTCTTCCGTCCTGCAGCGCCTGCGCACTGCTTGCATCACCTTTGCGGCAGTAGCGGCAGCCGTCTTTTTTTCCCGGCGGCTTGGCCGCCGCAGGCGGGCGGGACGGGCGGCGGTCAGCCGCCGGGTGGCACGTTTCCCCCGCGCAAAACACTAAAACGGCTTTCAGGCACCGGCCTGAAAGCCGTTCTTTTATTGTTTTCTATCCGCCCCGGGAACATCCTTGCCCGTAAGCCATTTATAAGACTGCTGCAGCAACTGCACTGCATAGGTGGGGTTATGGATGCCCAGGCTGCCGTCCGACGATACCAAGAGGTAGTTGTAGGCCGCCTGGTAAATTTCATCCGGGATTTCCTCCATTTCTTCACCGTTGGCGTTAGTGATAACAACAGAGCCGTGAGCGGAGGAAATCTCCCCGCCACCTGTTTTCTCTTTTACCGCCTCGGCCACCAGGGAAAGCAACCCTTCCACTTCCGACTGCAAGCCTTCCTTGTCGCCGTCGCCGTCATAGTCGCCGCCAGCCGCCAGATTGGTTTCCGTAATGCCCTGGTGGCACTGGCCGCAGGCCGCTTGCACGCTCTCCACCTTGAAGGTGTGGGAAGCAAAGCCCTCCTTTGTCTCCGCCAGGTGGCAGCCCACGCAGCTGTTTTCTATACCTGCGTGCGCCCCCGTACTGCCATAATTGAAATCTTCCGCCCTGATCCCGCCCGTGGCGGTAAAAACATCTGCCTGGCTGCTGTAATGCGGCGCAGAACGCTCGGCGTCCTTCACATCACCAACGCGGCGAGAATTGTGGCACGACATGCACAAGGCGCCTGTCCCGCCTTTCACATTGTCCGCCGAGGGGATATCCACCGTTCCCGTTTCCATTAAATCGACGCCCCGGCCCGTATGGCAGGCCCGGCAGTCAATGCTGACGTTAAAATCACGGTCCAACTCCCCGATTTCAGACTGATTGGCGGCAAAAGCACCACCGTCATGGCAGAGGACGCAATCGTCACGCTGGGCGGGTGAAAGCAGAATATTGCTGTGGCTCGATTCCGCCCATTGCGCCGTCAGGGCGTTAATGTCCAGTGCTTCCGTTTCCCTTTCGGCAAGCGGTACCTTTTGCGGTCCGTTTTTTCCCTTTTCAAGCTTGCCGCCGGCGCAGCCGGCCAAAAACATTAGGAAAAACGACAAGACAAGGCCAAAGGCGACCAGCTTCCTCCCGTTCATCAAGACACTCCTTTCAGCGTCGTTCCTTGCCTATAGCATTGCCTGCACGGCAACAAATATGTAAAGTACGTGATAAAAGCATGAAAAATGCCAAAAAAAAAGCTTGCCCGTCTGGGAGCAAGCCTGCCGGTCGTCTCAACCCCGGCCGAGGCGGCGCTTAAGCATCGAGAGCGCCACATCCAATTCCCTGATTTTCAGAAAATAAGCCAGAAGAAAATAAACCAGTGCACCCAACACAATCACCATGCCCAGCCGCACCGCTTGCAGCAGGAACCCGCCCCCCGCAAGGAAAGGCAGGGTGAACCAAACCGCCGCCCCCATGAGCAGAGAAGCGAGACCCGCTTTCCAGAGGGTATCCAAAATCCGCGACACGCCAAAAGAACCAACCTTCCTGTGCAGGGCGGCCGCCATGGCAACCGCCCCGATGTAAAGGGAAAGGGAAGTTCCCAGGGCCAAACCGCCGTACGCCAGCGGCTTCATTAAAAGCCAGTTTAAGAACACATTAAGCAGTGTGGTAAGAAAAGAGAAATACATGGGCGTTTTCGTGTCTTTGGTGGAATAAAAGGCCCGGTTGAACAAAAGCATGACCCCGGAAGGCAAAAGCCCCAGGCTGTAAAAAATAAGGGCATAAGCCGTGTTGCGCGTTGCCTGGGCGTCAAAAGCCGCCCTTTCATAAATCAGGCGCACAATGGGGGTGCTGAGCACCATCATGCCCACCATAATGGGAAACATAAGCATAATCATTAGCCCGGTACCCTGGCAGACCGTCTCCTTGAACTCCTGCATTTTCCGCTGGTAATACAGCTCCACCATCGTCGGGTAAAGCACCGTCAGCAGGGCCAGGACAAGAATGCCGCCCGGCAGGGAATAAATCTTGGCGGCATAGTTCAAATAAGAAATACTTTGTTCCGTCAGAAAACTGCCGAATATTTTGTCTGTCAGCGTTTTTAATTCTACGGTGGCGCTTCCGATCAGCACCGGCAGCAGCAAGATCACCATGCGTTTAATGGCCGGGTGATGCCAGGCCACGCTTTGTGCCGCAAAGATGCCGTGCCGTGCCACGGCAGGCACCTGGATTAAAAACTGCAGGGCAAAACCGACCGCAGTGGCCCAGACCAGGGCCATAATGCCAAAGCGTTTACCCACAAGCAAGACGGTCGCGATGATCACCAGATTATTGGGAAAGGCGGTCAAGGAAGGGATAATAAAATTCTTCTTTATATGCAGAACGCCGCTGCAGAGGCCGGCCAAGCCTAAAAACAAAAGGCCCGGCAGCATGATCCTGGCCATGGTCACAGACAGGTCATACTGGGTGCCGGAATAACCGGGCACAACCAGCCGCATGACCTGGGGTGCAAAAATCACCAGCAGAATACTGGCCGCAAGCAAAATGCCTCCCAAAAGCAAAAAGACGGCCAGGGCAAGGGAATTGCCTTCCTCTTTATCATGGTAATCCCCATAGACCGGGATAAAGGCCGTTTTTATCGCATCATTAAAAGCTAAAAAAAGAATGCTCGGGACACTGGCCGCCGCAAAATAAGTATCCGTCAACCAGCTTGTTCCGTAGCGGGCGGCAATTGCTGCTTCCCGGGCAAAACCGAACAGGCGGGACAAAAAAAGCAGCACTGTCACGATGCCGGCAGATTTAATCATTGACCGTCCAGTCATAATACTCTTCCTCTGTTTCTTAAATGTAAATAGTATGCCCGTTTCAGCCCAGGCTAAACCCGGTAATGAACCACGTCATGGCAAGCATAATAAACCCTGCCGCCAGCACACCCAGGCTGATAATGACAAAAGCCTGCCTTGATGGGATGCGGAAAAAACGGGCGGCCACGCAGGCCGTCCAGGCTCCTGTTGAAGGCAGCGGCACCGCCACAAAAAGAAAAAGGGCGTATTTGCCGTAGCGGGCGAATAATTTTTTATTCTTAATGGCTTTACGCAGCATCATTTGATAAAACGGGGCTGTTACCCTGTTTTTTGCTATTAAATCTTCCAGCCGCTCCAGCAGCCATAAAAGCGGAGGAATAATGGCAATATTGCCCAGGTAGCTGCAGAGAAACGCTTCCCACTCTGCAAGCCCCAGAGAAATGCCAAGGGGCAGGCCTCCCCGCAGTTCCACCACAGGCAGTGCCGACATGACAAATACTTTCAGATACTCCATAAAAGATACCCTCCGTAACCTAGCATACCATATTTACTGCAAGATTTGTAAATCTTTAGCCAGGACAGGGGGTAAAACTTCATTTACGGGGAAAAAGCTCCGCAAGCGGAGCTTTTTAACGCACCACCTGAATCCAGGTAGTGCCGGCGCGCAGATCAACTTCCGTACCGTCGGCAAAACGGTATATCGTTTTGCCGCCCGTTTTCTCCCAGGTCAAATCATATTTTTGTCCCTGCTCATACAACACGGCAGTGCCGGAACCGCCGAGGTCAATATTAAGCAAACCGTTCTCCACATCGGTATGACGATTTTTGCGTACTATCACCCGGGCAGCCCGGTATTGCTCTCCCGTTTCCCGGTCGCTATGGGGCGTGCTGCCGTGGAAGCGGAGGTAGCTTTTGCTCTCCTCATCGTATGTATAGCGGACGACAGTGTCTTTGCTGTAGACTACTTCCAACTCCCTGCCTTCTTCACCGGCAGGCAGTTCGGCCGGCAAAAACTTTACTATTTCCACATCCGACGGTCCCAGGCCGTCATACAGCTTCCCCAGGTCGGTATAAAGGTTGTGGGGTGCCTTGCGGTTTTTATCCCGCCAGAAATATTTGTCGGCACTGATTTTCTTGAGGGGCATCCCGGCAATGAGCTGCTCCGTCCGGAAAGACATGCCGGAATACATCACCGCCCCGCCATATTCCAAAGCCGTCTCGGCAAAATAAGGGCGCAGGCTGCGGACAGGCCCGATGACAAGGCTCTCATCCAGCACCCTGTCAAAAACAGCCATCAGGCGCGAAATCCCGCCTTCCGCCAGGAATTCATAAACAATGGTGGCTTCCTGCAAACCAGACTGGGGCCGGGCGGCGGCATGGTTGTCAATGACCACGCAGGCCGGGGCTACCTTTTCCAGGGTTATTTCAGGATCTTCCACAGGTTCTTCCGGGTCCGGCTCCGGTTCCGGCTGCTCTTCTACCG
>JAAYLG010000002.1 GCA_012522075.1 Bacillota bacterium | reverse complement strand
GGACATGAGAAAATACCTGGGCTACAGTTAAGCCTTTTTCCATTGCTTTTTCTTTATTCACGCGGATGCGCATTTCCGGAGCACCGTCATCTGCCGCTGTGACAATATCGGCCGTTCCTTCCACCTCGCCCATAATTTGTGCCACATCAAAGGCTATCTTGCGCAATGTATCCAGCTCGCGTCCTTTGATTTCCACTTCAATGCCGGAGCCCCCCAGGGTTGACATGTCAATATTGTTGGTGTTGACGGTAACTTTACAATCCAGGTCAGTCGTCAGCCTTTCAATCTCCTGCGCAATTTCCTCGTTGCTTAATGTTCTCCGCTCCGTGAGGACAAGGTATAGTGACGCCGTTTTGCCGCTATCCAGGCCGATCAAGCTGTTCATACCGCCGCCCCGGAATGCGCCTATCGTTTCAATGTCGGGAATGCCGGAAATCCTGTCTACAACTTTTTCCGCCAAAAGTGTTACATCATCGCTGTCAGCTTCCTCTTCCGGGGCAATGGTGACCGTCATTTGCGGGGTATCCATTTCCGGGAAAAAAGTGGTGCCCATGATTGTGGCCAGATAGCCGCTGACGACAAACAGTACGACAAAAAGTGCAATAACAAAAGCCTTGTGCCGGAGCGACCAGCGGAGCGCATTTTCATACAGCTGCACAAAGCGGGTATATAAACTGTCTTTTTTTTCTGTCTGGTTTTTTAGGACAGTGGCTGCCATGGTCGGCACCAGGGTTACTGCCACAATCAGGCTGGCCAGGAGGGAATAGGCAATGGTTAAGCCCATGTCGGCAAAAAGCTCCCGGGTAAGCCCTTTGGTAAAGACAATGGGCAGAAAAACACAAACGGTGGTCAGGGTGGAAGCAAAAATGGCGCCGCCTACCTGCTTTGTCCCGTCCACAGCCGCGCTCAGGGTGGATTTCCCTCCAGTGCGCATGCGATAAATATTTTCTAAAACCACAATGGAATTATCCACCAGCATACCCACACCCAACGCCAAGCCGGCCAGGGAAATCACATTCATGGAGACGCCGGAAAAATACATCATGGCAAGGGCAAAAACAAGGCTGATGGGAATGGAGACGGCAATAACAATTGTTGGTTTAACATCACGCAAAAAAAGTATAAGAATCAACGCTGCAAGCAAACCGCCGTAAACCAGGTTCTCCAGCACCGAATCAAGCACTATCTCAATATACACACCTTGATCCATCAATGCGGTAAAAGTCAGCCCTTCCCGGCCATCCTCCAGCTCCTGCATTTTTTCCCTGATAATTTTTGTTACGCCAGTGGTGGAAAAATTGCTCTGCTTCTGGAAGATTAAAATGACCGCATCGTTGCCGTTAACTTTGGCATACAAGTCTTCTGCATTGTCAACCCGTCTGATTTCCGCCACATCTTGCAGGTATATCTTTCCCACGCCATCTGTTCCGGTATCAAAGAGCAAAAGGCCCTGCAGTTCCTCCAGGTTGGCCAGTTTGTCGCCCACTTTGACAAGATATTCATTTCCTTCCAACCCAAGATAGCCGGCCGGCATGGAAAAGTTCTGTGCCGCAAGGATCCCTGAGATCATTTCCCGGGTTATCATGCCCTCCAGGGAGGCACGGGCAAATGCTTCCTTACGTGCATCCTCCAGGCCGTTCTGCTGTTTTTTGATTTCCGCTTCACCGGCAGCCAGTTCAGCGCGGGCTTTTGCCATTTCCGCTTGCAAAATTTTTTTGCCTTCCTGAACCTGCTGAAACTGCGTTGCAAGCGCTTTTTGCTTGGCAAGCAGTTTTTCTTTTTCCGCCGTCAGAGCAGCCAGGTTGTTGTTGGTTTCGCTTAAAGCGGCCTCCGTTTCCGCCTTCTGAACACCGAGTGCGGCAAGCTGCTCCTGCAAAGCCGCCAGCTGCGCCCGTTCTGCAGCACTTATTATGTCCCCCAGGGCCAAAAGTGCGTCAATGCCGGCTTGCAGTTCCGCCTCTTTGGCAACAAGAGCAGCAAAAGCCTCTTCCAGTTCACTTTTTGCCTGCAGAAGCTGCGGCTCTCCCGCCGCGACTTTTGCCAATGCTTCTTCCAGCTGTGTCAGGCCGGCAGCCAGGGAGGCTTCCCCTGCTGCGAGCTCCTGGGCGCGTTTTGCTTCCTCTGCAGCAAGTTGCACTTTGCCCTCTGCAATTTTTTTCGCCGCTGCCTGCAGTTCCGCTTCCGCCGCAGCCAGTTCCGCATCCACTTTATCCAGGATCCTGCTATTGAGGCCGTCTATTTTCTCCTGGCTGATGACTACTTCAACCGTCTCCGTAAGCAGGCCTTCCGCCGTGACTGAAGCCACACCGTTGACGCTTTCCAGTTCAGGTATCAGTTCGGCTTCCACCAGGGAAGAAATTTCTTTAACATCCATTCCCGCCACATCCACCGAGGCAATCATGACAGGCAGCATATCCGGGTTGATACGCAGCATCAGCGGTGAACCCACCGATTCATCCCAGGCACTTTTAATCAGTTCCAGTTTTCCGTTGATATCAAGCATTGCCGTATCCAGATTGACATCATAATTAAACTCCAGAATGACCAGGGAAGAACCTTCCCGCGACACGGAACGGACACTTTTTATGTTATTGGTGGTAGCCACTACCTGTTCAATTGGCTTGGTTACTACCATTTCCACTTCTTCCGGGCTTGCCCCGGGGTAAGAAGTAATAATAAGGAGATAAGGAAAATCAATACTGGGCAGCAAATCAGTCTGTAGATTCATAAAGGAAACTGCGCCCAGAATTAGTACCAGAACAACTGCCACAACAACTGTATAAGGTCTTGTCACGCTTAATTTCGGTAACATCCCCGCGCCTCCCGGAAAAAAATATAGGTCGAATGTGACCGACTGGTCAGTCACCTCTTTATTATAGGAACAGTTGCCACCCCTGTCAACCCATACGCAAAAACCCTACGGTCATAATACTCTATATGTTGCCCGCAAAGCAAAAAGAAATGGAATATTAATAAATCATTAACACCGCTCCAATACCCTTGCTTTTCCACCTGCAGAATGTTATATATTAAATTGTAATGGTTACAATATTGTAATGGTTGCAAAGATTGAAGGGGGTGACATTATGAACGTATTGGAAAAAGCTCGCAGGATGTTAAAAGCAAAAGCAGTGCGGCCGACAATGATCCGCGTCCGTCTTTTGGCCTACCTGCTCGCCCATCCTGTCCACCCCACTGCCGACCAGTTATATCAGGCATTGTTGCCGGGATTTCCCACGCTTTCCAAAACATCCGTTTATAATACCCTGGACAAGTTGCTTGAAGTGAAACTTGTCAGGTTGATCACCATTGATGAAAAAGAAACACGTTACGATGCCGGGACAGGAGTCCACGGCCATTTCCTCTGCAAGCACTGCAGTGATATTACCGATTTTGCCGCAAACCCGGACTACACCGGCTGCACGGAACTGTCCGGGTATCAGATTGACGACTGCAATGTTTATCTTACAGGCATCTGTAAAGTATGCCTGCAAAATATAAATAAAACCCAAAAGGAGGAAAAAGCAGTATGAAAAGTTTGCAGGGCACAAAAACGGCGGTAAACTTAATGAAAGCATTTGCCGGTGAGTCACAGGCAAGGAACCGTTATACCTACTACGCTTCTGTGGCCGACAAAGAAGGGTACAAGCAAATCAGGAACATTTTCCTGGAAACGGCAGATCACGAGAAAGAGCATGCCAAACGTTTCTGGAAGCTGCTGAATGCAGGGCTGGATGAACTGCTTGCCATGATTGAGATTCAGGCCGGGTTCCCGGTGGCATACGGAGATACTATGGCCAACCTGCAGGCAGCAGCCAACGGGGAAAGGGAAGAATGGCATGATCTCTATCCCGCTTTTGCCGAGGAAGCCGAGCGGGAAGGGTTCCCGGAAATAGCCGCCGTTTTCCGCAGTGTGTGCGTTTCGGAGCAAGGCCATGAAAAGCGCTACCTGAAGCTGCTTGAAAATATGAAAAACAGCACCGTCTTTAAAAAACCGGAAAAAATCATTTGGAAATGCGGCAACTGCGGCTATCTCCATGAAGGCACTGAAGCCCCCGAAGTATGCCCGGCCTGTGACCATCCGCAGGCTCATTTTGAAGTCTTTACCGAGCCCTACTAAAATAAGGCAAAAAAAATCAAGCCCGCCCGGCTTGATTTTTTTATTTAACCCGTTTTTTGGCGCCAGATGCTTTCCCCGGTGACGTTAATGGGTTGCGCAGGGGATAACGCACCGACGGCCGCTGAAAGACGCCGGGCGCAGATTGTTTCAACCTGCCCAGAGTCCGCAGAACAATGCATGACAAAAGAAGATGCAGGCGCTCGTTGGCATCCTTAAGATTGATCTTAACAAGCTTTTTAATGCAGCCGAGGCGGTAGGTCATTGTGCTGCGATGTATAAAAAGTTCAGCTGCAGCTGCCTTGAGGCTCTTGTTCTGCTTAAGATATGTTTCCAATGTCAGGAGCAGATTGGTTCCATATTCCATGTCATAATCATACAGGCGGACCGCCGCGCGATGGCAGAGCGGGTAAAGCGGCACTTCGGCGGCAATCCGGCCCACTATATGTTCCGTTATAGCTTCGCCAAGCAAGCTGATGGGCCTGTCTGTGCCGGCGGCAGCAAGCGCGATTTTTGCGTAGTTATACTGCGCGTCAAGCTGCAGCAGGTTCTTAAACGGAAAACTTACACCGCACCGTGCTTTATGCTGGACAAGTTGCTTTTTTAGACGGGGCAGGTATCCGGCCATGAGATCAGCCGTATCGTTATGAACCAAAAGCACAAGACAGTCGAGATAAACCACGGCGACAGAGTCTGGGAAAATCCGCTCATAAAGATGCAGGTAGTGCGCAAGTTTCTCGGAAGTTGCGTCTTCCTTGGGAAATTTGATGAGCAGGAGCACGTAGTCGTCATCAACATGCCAACCTACTGTAGCAAGACAGTGCGACAGCAGGAGAAGATCTACCGGCTCCCCGTCAATAATGGCAGTAATTGCGTCACGCAAACCTTTTCGGTTTCCACTTGTGGCGACTTTCAGGGAAAATAGACCGGGGGCAAGCAGTTCTGCAACATAATCCAGCAGCATTAGGTGGCAAACGGACAGGGACTTGTTTGTTTCAGAAACTGTCAGTGTTAACAGTCGCTCACCCTTTTTAAACAAGTGATGCGTCATGATTCTCGGCAGGCCGGGGCCCAGTTCCAGATAATCGGAAAAATTGGTCCTGGCAGCCTGCAAGTTAACACCGTGTTTCCTGGCTTCCGCCACAAGCGACTCCGACCGCCTCCCTGTCTCGAGAATTTCCTTCCAGTAAGGCACATCGGCGTCCGGTGCAAAGCGGCTGCTGTAATCAATCAGGTTATGCTCAGTATCATAAAGAATGACATGATTTTGAAAAATATCCGCGCACAAATTCATGATTTCCCGAAGCGGCGCCTTTGCCCGCAGGGCGGTAATAAGAGCGCTTTCCAGCCGTTTGTATCTGAGGAAAATGCTCTGGATGGCGCTGAAAATAACCAGCGGGTCGTCCTCTGCCATGATAAAACCCGTTAAATCCCTGCACCGGTAGAATTCCAATGCTGCCGTGTCGCCGCCAACGCAAACAAGATATGGGGGAAGTTCACCATCCGCCGCTTTTAATTTCGGCCATTCGGTAAAATACAAAATGTCTTTTTCATAAGGCCCTTTGCCGAAGAGCAAAAAGCGGACATCATTTAAAATCAGCCTGTGAGCCGGTGTACCGCAAATGTATAATGGCGGCGGCGTAAGCGCATCGGCTATAATTCCGGTATTCAGCCTCATAAGGCGTCCCCTCCGCCGGATAAAAAGTAAAATTTTGGTTGTTAATGTCAGTATAATATACAAACATTGTAAAATCAACACCGGACTGTACCGCCGGCACAGTAAAAACGCAGAAAAACAATACTCGCAGCGTGTTACATCAACCCGTCTGCAATGTTATTATTAAGTTGTTCATACAGTTTATTTGCATTAAAGGGGAAAAAATTGTCAAAAAGATAAAGAATATTCTGATTTTTACCGCAACCATTGCGCTGTATTGCCTGAATGATCCTGATTCCTTTACGGATATTATTTTATATTATAGTTATAAAGTCTAAAGCAGATATTACCCCCCCAAACAAAGCCGTCCTGGCCGTACGGCCGGGGCGGCTCTTTTTCTTCCATGAGTTAATAAATCCACTTGCTTTTTATATTGTGAATACTTGTTAAAAACAGTCCCAGACAAAAAGCCAGCAAAACTACCAGGCTAAGCCCTGGATAAATAAAACCATCGGCATTAATAGATGTCTTCAAGATATCCACCCCATATGTTAAGGGCAGAATAAACGGTAACGGTCTAATAAACGCCGGCAGGGTTCTTATGGGTATAAATAGGCCGCACAGAAACATCATCGGAAAACGGAAGAAATTTGAAAATGTTTGCGCTTCAAAAACCTCACTTACAGATACCGCAATAAATAAGCCCACAAATGTGGACGTAATGGCAATCAGCACAATACTAGTAACCATCAGCACCCAGTTTATACCGGCAAGGTCTATGGGCCCAAGAAAGCCAAACACTTCACCGGTACGGACAGCAAAGTCAATCCCTTTCACAGCATAAAAATCTCCAAACTTCTTACTTAAACCGTTGACTTCTATAATATTTACGTCCAATTTTTCTTCCTCCTAAAGAGAAAACTGGACATAAAGGCAAAAAACCTGCCCATGTCCGGAATACAATCATTTGTCGCACATGCCATCTTCGGGGTTTAATTCAGGATGTTCACATTTTTGCTTCATTAAGCATGAAATATGCTTGGCATCGGTTTTAAGGCAATCGGAATCTGCTTGCCGGACTATTTCACTCAACTCGCTTAATTCTTTTGCCGCCTTCTGCAGAACCTGGCGATCGACATAATAATGGGTATAATAGCCTCTTTTCTCTCCTTTAATAATGCACGCTTTGCGTAATACCTTAAGATGCTGTGATACTGCGGAATCCGAGATGTTTAACCTTTTTGCCAGCGCCCCCACACAATAATCATGCTGCAAGAGATGTTTGATTAAATGTAATCTCGTCTCATCAGAGAGGGCTTTCAATACTTTTATCAACTCGGCCACATTGCCACCCCTTTTTATATCAGAAATAACTTAATTAGATTATATAATGCTAAATTATATTAAGCAATGCTTTAATAAAAAATTCTTTGCCCGTCTCTGAATTAGTTGTATAATAAATGTAGAAACTCTGTTAGGTGAGGCTACTATACAAACATACGCTACTACCCTGAAACATCGAGAGATGCCAAAGGGTGAACAGGTAACATCGGCTTAAGGTGTTACCTAATGTATCTGGGGTTCCCTACGTTGTATAGTGCTAAAGCTTTACGAGAGGGGCATATATTTTTTTGTATTGTTCCCTCACCTACAATGGTTGAGGGTTTTTCAGTCTATATGGGACGGAGGTGATTGTATGGACCCTGGACCTGGAAGACAATATAATCCGGAGCGCAGAAAGTCTGGGAGCAGGCAGTCCTGCATTCACTTCTGTTGCACATGCCTCCTCCCGCACGTATTATGATCCGACTACCAAGAAGAAAAGGAGGCTTTGCTATGGACTTTACCACCATCACCACTTTGCTGGCGGAAAAGAATTATTACCGGATAAAAGAAATCTTAAGCAACAGCCAGGTTGCAGATATTGCCGATTTTTTAAGTATGCTGGATGGACCAACCGCTCTTTTAGTTTTTCGCCTTTTACCCAAAGACATGGCGGCGGATGTTTTTTCCTATCTTTCCCCCACCCGCCAAACACAACTGTCAACTTTAGTCAATGATAAAGAACTGCAACAGATTTTAGCAGATCTTTACTTTGACGATAAAATTGATTTTTTGGAGGAAATGCCGGCCAATGCAGTCAAAAGGATTCTGCAAAATACCTCCGAAAAAGAAAGAAAACTGATCAATCAGTTCTTGAATTACCCGGAAGATTCTGCAGGCAGCATCATGACCATTGAATTCGTTGATTTGAAAAAGGAGATGCTGGTGCGTGATGCTCTTGCCAGAATTCGCGAAACCGCACCTGACAAGGAAACCATCTATACCTGCTATGTAACTGACGCCAACCGTGTTTTAGAAGGCATCCTCTCCCTGCGCGATTTGGTTATTGCCGAGCCGGAGCAAAAAATTGGTGATATTATGCGCCGGGAGATTATTTACGCCAATACTCACGACGATAAGGAAGATGTTGCCGAACTTGTAAAAAAATACGACCTGCTTGCCATTCCGATTACAGACAATGAAAAGCGTCTGGTAGGAATAGTTACAGTTGACGACATCCTGGACGTAATTGAAGATGAGAACACGGAAGACTTTCATAAAATGGCGGCCTTGTCGCCCACGGACATGGAATACCTGGAAAGCGGCGTCTTTGCCATGGCACGCAAACGCATCATCTGGCTGCTTGTTTTAATGCTTACAGCCACTTTTACCGGCTACATTATCCGCAACTATCAATCAACTTTGGAAAAAGCGGTTGCTTTGACTGTTTTTATTCCGATGCTCATGGATACAGGAGGCAATGCCGGTTCTCAATCCTCAACGCTTATAATTCGCAGCCTGGCTTTAAATGAAATAAGCTTTCGCAATATCGCGCAGGTCATCTGGAAGGAATTCCGGGTCAGCCTGGTGGTGGGGCTGGCTTTGGCCGTGGTAAATTTTTTGAGGGTCCTCTTAATTGAAAATTATTCCATAGTCATTGCAGGTATAGTTTCTTTGACATTGATCTTTACAGTCATAACGGCAAAATTAGTGGGTTCAAGCCTACCCATCCTTGCCAAACAGCTTAAGATTGACCCCGCCATCATGGCCAGTCCGCTAATTACCACCATTGTGGACACTATTTCCTTAATTATATACTTCTCCCTTGCCTCCCGCATACTGCTCCCGGCATAACAAAAGCCCTTCTCCAAAATATGAACAAGAGGCAAGCCAAAAAGCAGGGTCCCCTGCGGAGCCCTGCTTTTTCAAATCCGGCTGTTTTTTAAATCCTCAACCAGGGAAACAATGGGATAATAGTCGTTATAGTGCTTCTGCAGGAACAAGGCATTGCGCTTCTTAAACAATCTTGCCGCAAGCTTGTCGGCAATGGGGAGCAGCAGACGCTCATGGGCGCATAAGACAGGCGACACCAGGTCGATGCTGCCGGTTGCCTGTTTATTCAGGCAGCCGCAGAAATGGTTGCAGCGCTTCTCACAGCACACTCGCGGCAGGTTTCCTTTTCTTTTTCATTTTGCCGGTATAATTGTTCCCGTTTTTTCTCATTGACTCCCGCATAGACGTCGCCGAGAGCGTAGTTGTCATCGCCGACAAACTGCACGCAAGGGTACAGACGGCCGTCAGGCGCCACTGAAAGCTGCTTCATGCCCAGTTCGCACCGTTCCCGGCAATATGTTCTATGGTTGATGTGCGAGCTTATTTTAACCTCAAAAGGGCTCAAGTAAAATTTTTCCTCGGCCAGCGTCAGCCGGTAGTAAAAAGCAGCCAGTTTCCGGTACTCCCCGGCCAGCGTTGCCAACTCATCTTCCTGCCACGCCGCAGCGTAGTTTAAGGAGCAGATCAGATAACGAAAGCCCAGCCGGTAAAGGTATTCCACCGACTCGGCAAAATATCGTGCCGTATCCGGATTAACGGTCATGAGCACCGGGGCATAGGGACGGGCGGCAAGCAGCATGTGTGCTTTCTCCGCAAGCGTTTCATATGTGACCCGCCCTCGGCGGTATCCTGTTCATTCTCTACGGCTCCATCTTTTTCGCTGCATGCTGTCAGGGTCATCAGCAGCAGTGAAGACAGGGCCACGGCAACATAAGCATTATTGCGCCAGCGTGCAGGCAGTGAAAGCAGGATCCCGGGATTTTTTAGCGTCTCTTCTTTATCCGGATACTTGGGGATTTTATAACGCCTCACCGGTTTGACCTGCATCTGGGACTCCCTCCTCCTTGCCGGGCCGGTTAAACAAAGCCCGGATTCACTTTAGCTTCATTATATCTGACGCCGGGAGCAGGGCAAGGTTCCCGCCATTCAGAGACTTGCCGGGATTATTTTCCCGCCTGCGGCACCCGCTACACTTTATGACCGGTGAGTGCCTGCAGCAGCATGGCCAGGTAAAAAAATCAAGCCCGCCCGGGGCTTGATTTTTATCCTTAATCATCCAGTCTTTTCTCGCCGCTGATGGCCTGCAGTGGGGCTATATCCTGCGTTACTTCCATGACACCGAGGAATTCACCCTTGTCATTCCTGACGGCAAAATAGCGGATTAATACATATTTGTCCCCCATGCGCAGCCAGAAATCTTCATGATCTTTTTTCCCCGCCCGCAAATCTTCGATAATTTTTTCTACGATATGAACACTTGCGGGAGGATGGCAGTTCGTGACCTGCCGCCCGATAATTGTCTTCGGGCGGGCAAAAATCCGCTCCTTGCCCTGGGAAAAGAATTTTACTGCCCCGTCTTTGTCCACGTATGTGATGTCGATAGGGAGGGTATTAAAAATCGCATTAATTTCCTCCGGTTTTAAAATACCGGCGGAAAACCTGATATACCCCTCGTCAAAAGCCTGCTCTCCCCTGGCCCGCTCCTTTGCCTCCACATCCACCCGGGCGGGCTGCCATTTCCCTTGTGGCCCTGTCAGCGTGTAGCCAATCTCGTCGCTTTCTTCTGCAATTTTAATCCATTCGTCCTCCGCCAGGGTGTCCGCCACCATGGGAAAGAGGATGTTTTCTTCCTTGAAAATCATTTCCTTCACCCTGTCTACCGCCGCCCGGGCCTTCGCCAAAAGCATATCCCTACCGCCGCTGTAGTCTGCCAACGCCCGGCGTACTTCCTTGATGGCGGCACGAATCTCATCGTCCAGACCCCACATAACTTTCGGCGGAGCAGTGATGCCGTATTTCTCAAGGTAGGGGAAAAGCAGGTTTTCCTTGCGGGCGTAATGCTTGTCTACTTCCCAAAGGTCGGCAAAGGCATCTGCCAAATGACGAACATTTTCCGTGCCATCATCCTCTTGAAAACGTTGCAGCAGCGGCAGGATTTTGCCGTCGATCAACTCCTCCAGCGCCCTGTTCTCACGCTTGAAAGTATGCAGGGGATGTCCCGGTATTTCCGCGGGGCTCTGCGGCTTATGTATATCCTCAATTGAACCTTTAAAAACGGCGGCATGAACATCACACAGCCGCTGGATCTCTTCCACGGGCATGCCTTCCCTGATCAAGGCCTGTTCCATTTCCGCGATTTCACTGGCAGACACTCCCTCGATCAGCTTTTCAAAACGCTCCTTGACTTCATCCGCGCTTTTCCCGTCATGCAGCTCCTTAATCAGCTCTTTCAGGACCTTTTGCCGGTATTCCCTGTTATTAATAACTTCGCTCATCTCGGCGCCTCCTTTTATTCGCTGATAATATATCCCCTTTTCCTGAATGCCTCCTTGATCTTCTCCAACCCACTCACCCGCATGGCAGCCTCCTCAAGTTTTTTCCCTACCAGCGCCAACTCCTTTTTTTTTAAATAAATACTTCGTGCTCCCTCCTTTTACCTTTCGGGCGACAAATAAATTCCTTATATTATTCTTACATTTTTACATTTCGGCATTCCATTTTTTGCTCTTTCCCGTTCCCCGAAAATATGATACTGTTTAGCCAAAAGCAATATACAAAAAACTTGTCCTACTATAAACGAAAGAAGGTGTCGCCATGTTTATTCATTTCCCGGAAATACACCTGCCCGTGGAAGGGAGAGAAAATATTCCTCTCCCCGCCATGTATACCATCCGGCAGCGATATGACGCAACGCATTTGACCGATGTGGCCGGCCACCTGCGCCGGCAGTTGGCGGAAAACGTTCCGGAGAAAGAACGTTTGGCAGGCAAAAGCATCTGTTTGACGGTGGGCAGCCGCGGCATTCCCCATCTGGCATTGCTTGTTCGCACCATCTGCGATGTGCTGAAGGAATGGAAAGCCCGCCCCTTTATCGTTCCGGCTATGGGCAGCCACGGCGGCGCCACTGCCGAAGGGCAAAAAGCAATCCTAGCCGGCTACAACATAACAGAAGAAAGCATTGGCGTCCCCGTCATCTCCTCCATGGAAGTAGTCCGCTACGGTGAACTGGACGGCATACCGCTTTACTGTGACAAATACGCCTATGCTGCAGACGGTATTGTTGTTTTTAACAAAGTTAAACCCCACACTGATTTCCGTGGCAGGCATGAAAGCGGGCTGGCAAAAATGGTGGCCATCGGCATGGCAAAACATAAAGGCGCTGCCTGCTTTCACAGTTTCGGCGTGGACCGTTTTGCCGACCTTATCCCCCGCGCATGCGAGCTTTTTCTTGCTACGGGCAAACTGGCTTTTGGCGTCGGCGTGGTGCAGAACGCTTATGACGATATCTGCCATATTGCCGTTTGTACGGCGGAAAATTTTCTAACGACAGATGCCAGGCTGCAGGCTCTGGCCAAGGAAAAAATCCCCCGCTTTAAATTCAAAGACTGTGACGTGCTCATTATTGATGAAATCGGTAAAAACATCAGCGGCTTCGGCTTTGACCCCAATATTGTGGGCCGCAACAGTTCCGGCAATTTCCCGGGTGTTCTCAACCTGAAGCGCCTTTTTATCCGCGGCCTCACACCGGAAAGCCATCATAACGCTACCGGTCTTGGTTGCGCCGATATTACCACCCGCCGTTGTCTGAATGATGTGGACTGGGTCCATACCTGGATCAATGTGCTGACGGCAGGCGCCCCTGCCGGCGGGCGCATCCCCCTTTATGCGGAAAACGACAAAGAAGCGCTTCTCATTGCCCTCCGCACCTGCCCCGGCATAGATTACGCCTCAGCCAGGGTGGCACGCATTAAAAACACCCTCTGCATGGATGTCATTCAAGTTTCGGAAGCACTCTACCAGGATATTAAGGACAGGGACGACGTGGAATACATCAGCGGCCCCGCCCCCCTGCAGTTCGATGACGACGACAATCTGCTCTGAAAAGCGTGCCCTCCAGGTGCTTCAATGCAACATTGCAAAATTGCGGGGTATTTCAATATTGACCTGGCAATAACAGCTAAAAAAAGGTATAATTAAGTCCAACTGAAAAGACACTGCTAATAATCGCCTGCCAAGGCAGGCAGGGAGAGGACAAATGTACATGGACTTGTGGGGCATATTTCTTGGTGCTTTTTTGATTGGCTTTTCAGGGGCTATGATGCCCGGACCGCTGCTGGGGGTTGCCGTTGATGGCAGCCTGAAAAAAGGTTGGACGGCGGGTCCAATTCTTGTCCTGGGACATGGGATTCTGGAATTTTTACTCATAGTCGTCATGACATTCGGGCTGAAAGAGTTCTTTGCCAAGCCGACAGTTGCCGGGTTGATCGGGCTGTTTGGCGGTGCATATTTGGCCTGGATGGGTTTCGGAATGCTGAAAACAGGAATAAACAAATCTGTCTCCATTGAAAACCCGGCAGCCGGCGGCAATGCAGGAATGAAAAACCTTGTTTTGGCCGGTGTGCTTGTCAGTGCCACCAATCCTTACTTTATCCTCTGGTGGGCAACAACGGGGATGGAATCGGTACGGCGCGCTTATGCCTTGGGACTGCTGGGTGTTTTCTGCTTTTTTTGCGGGCATATCTTGTCGGATTTTGTCTGGTATACGGCGGTTACCACAGCTTTATCCCGCGGCAGAAAAATAATTCGCGATACCGTTTACCACTGGATTATAATCTTGTTGGGCGCATTTCTTTTGGTATTTTCCTTCTATTTTTTACTAAACGGCTTGCTGATGCTTAAATCTTAGCGGCCAGAGGAATTAAAACCGGTTCTGGGAATTTATTACCTTGACAGAGTTAATAATTAGGAAGGGAGGTATTCGAGGATGATGAAAAATAAAATCAGGTCGCTGGGTCATGCCGCCTTTGAAATTACCACAACAAAGGGTACCAGGATATTGATTGATCCCTGGATAACAGGAAATCCCGCCTGCCCGTTCAAGGTTGGAGAGCTTGACCAGCCCGATTTGCTCCTGGTTTCCCATGACCATCACGATCATTACGGCAGCGATATCCCGAACCTGCTTAATAAAGGGCAGGGGACTCTGATTTGCCAGCCTGAAGTTGCCGCCAAAGCACAAAAAGACGGAGTGCCGGCCGCGAAAATAATAACAATGAATATTGGCGGTACTGTTGAAGTAAAAGGCGTTAAAGTCACCATGACTCAAGCCGTACATTCTTCTGCGTCCGGCACCCCCTGCGGCTATATAGTTACACTGGAAGACGGGAAAACTGTCTATCATGCCGGCGATACAGGAATTTTTGCCTCGATGAAGCTCTTCGCGGAAATATACGGCATTGATGTTGCCCTTCTACCCATCGGCGGCGTTTTTGTCATGGACCCGCTGCAGGCGGCCGCAGCGCTTACTCTTTTACAACCTAAAACAGTCATTCCGATGCATTACAGAACGTTCCCCGTACTGGAACAAACCGCCGACAAATTTATTGCTCTGGCCAAGGAAAAAGCTCCGCAGGTGGAAATAAAGGCACTGCAGCCGGGAGAAGCCATGGAATTTTAACCGCTCCAGCGAAAAAACGGCGGCCCGTATGAAAGACCGGGCCGCCCTCA
Source organism: Bacillota bacterium (assembly GCA_012522075.1). GTDB lineage: Bacteria > Bacillota > Dethiobacteria > Dethiobacterales > Dethiobacteraceae > DUUE01. The sequence goes on along the minus strand of JAAYLG010000002.1, from coordinate 16,125 downwards.
TTTTTTGTGTGAAATTGTCCACTTTAGTATCCCATCTCTTTTAATATCAGGGAAAGTCTGCGCAGGCACTCGTAATAAATCCTCAATATGAATTAGCCCGTGCCCCTGCTTATTATATGGCAAACCTATGCTCCTTTGCCGTTCATTCAATAGCATTTAAAAAATAACCACAGTACAGTACCGTGGTTTTTTTCTTAATAATGGTGGAGATGAGGGGAATCGAACCCCTGACCTCTTGAATGCCATTCAAGCGCTCTCCCAACTGAGCTACATCCCCATCTGCCTTTTTCAATGACAAAGACTATTATAGCGGCTTTCTGCACGGTTGTCAACTGCTGCCGGTTAGCAATTACTGCCTTCGACGGCAAGTTCCACTCGGGGAGCATGGCCCCAGAGGCGTTCTAGTTTATAAAAATCCCTTGCTTCCGGCTGGAAGAGGTGGACGACCACAGAACCGTAATCCAAGAGTACCCAGAGCCCCTCGTCATAGCCTTCCTTGTGGAGCAGCTGGTAGCCTGCCGCTTTTGCTTTCTGCATAACGTTATCGGCAATGGCATGGAGTTGAAGTTTTGTTTTCCCGGTTGCAATTACAAAATAATCGGCAATTAATGAAACTTCACCTATTCTCAGCACTACCATGTCCTCTGCTTTTTTATCCAGGGCGGCGGCAGTAATCAAGTCAAGCAATATTTGGACGTCTGCGGTCAATAAGAACCCTCCTTATTCTCCGCTTTGTTGATTTTCTCCGCTATGATAATTTTTCCCAATAATGACCGTTACTAATACATCACTGTCTGCTCTTTCTTCTCTTAATAATTGCGCATTGGGGATGATGAGGGCAACTTCCTTGGCTGCCTGTAAATTGTCGGTCCGGCAGATAACCTGTGTCACCTCATAATCGAAATTAGCCGCATTGCCCACATTGACAACATTAAACCCTTCCGACTCCAACATGCTTGCCACCATGCCGGCAAGGCCGGCAACTCCGCAGCCGTTCAAGACTTCTACAGTGATCCGGCTTCTGGGAAGGATAATTGTTCCGTCCGCCAGCCAGCCTGAGAGAGCGGGAATGCTTTCCATATCAAGCACCCAATACTGGGCTCCCTCCTTGTTGACAACGGTGCCCGGCAGAGGGTAGACCTGGACCGCTTCCTCGTAAGAGACACCTTCAAAACTGCGAAGCAGTGCAAGCACTTCACGCCAGGATAAGTTTGTCTGCAGGGCGGAAGCTGCATGGCGGAAGTTGAAAAAATCTTTAACCATATTGCCCTGCAGTGTTTGCCGCAGTACTGCCGCCAAGACCAGGCGGCGGCGTTCCGTTTTTTCTTGTGCATTCAGACCACCGGCATTCAGGTAGGCAGGCAGATTTTCTACGGCAAAAGACGGGATGCCGGTATTATCTTTTTCCAATCTAGACACCAATTTGCTTAAGGCATCTTCACTGATTTCCATAAAAACATTGATTTGCGTCTGCAAGAGCCGTTCAACTGCCTGGACAAGGCCCGGCCGCCCTGTGGAAGCAAAAACCTGTACCATGTTGACAGGCACTTCCCCGCCAGGGTTTAACAGTGTTTCCACAGGCAGGGCAAGATGTCGGACAATCTTATTTTCCTTCTGGACTGCAGCCAGCGAAAGGCTTGTCAGCACCTCCTCCGGAGATATGGTATAGAGGAGAACATGCATGGCCTGTCCTTCCTCCGGCGCAGGCAGGTTCTGGGCCCAACTGCTTTCATCCCGGATCGCTTTAAGCGCGCCAAGAAAACGTGATGCAAAAAAAAGCAGGAGTAAAAAAGCAAAAATGGCCAACAGAAAGAGTAAACGGCTTTTCTTCAACCTGCGCCGTTTCGTTCTTACTGTGTAATAATAGGCCATAAGTCTACACTCCCCTTGCAATATTTTGCGCCAGGTTGTTCCAGTAGGCTATGGTCCGGGGATGGATTATTTTTTCTTTTGAGAGCAAATATGTTATTGTATTAGCTGTCGCCAGGCGCAATGCTTTGGAAAAATCAAACTCACTGACTCTCCTCATTTCTGCCACGCCGGGATAGCAGCGATTAGGTTCTATTTTATCAGCCAAATAAATTATCTGGTCCAAAAGCGGCATGCCGGGAAAGCCAAGTGTATGGTTGCTGATGGCGGAGAGGACTTTCTCGTCCGTAATACCCCATTCTTTGGCTACCGCCGCCCCAACAGGCCCATGCAGGAGAACAGGCTCGTTTGCTGTATAATCATCGACAGGTATGCTGCATTTCCGGGCATATTGCAAAAGTTTATCATCCGGCCACTCCCTTGTACAATCGTGGAGCCAGGCGGCTGAACGAGCTTTTTTTACATCAACCTGCAGCGTTCTTGCCAAAACTTCGGCAGTATCCGCAGTCCCGCGGCAGTGGGCAAAAAGCCTGGGAGAAAGCAGTTTTTCCAGCTTCTTGGTGATTTGTGCTTCATCCATGTTCTCACCGTTTCTCCTTTTCGCCAAAAAGGCAGGCTTTTCCTGCTTCTGCCTTCCCTGGCAGCAGGAAAACCTGCCTTTCTTATTATCGTTGCTATATAATTGAAAAAACAACAGGAAAAGCCCCTGCGGAGGCAGAGGGGCATATTAAATTTTAAGAAGGACGCGGCTTTGCTTCATTAACAACCAGCCTCCTGCCTTCCAGTTCACTGCCGTTTAATTCAATAATTTATTCCGCATCCTGGTCTTCAACTTCCAAAAAACCATACCCGCGTGAACGGCCGGTAGCACGCTCCGTAATGATCCGGGCACTAATGACTTCACCGTGTTCACTGAAAAATTCTTTTAGCTCCTCTTCCGTTGTGGACCATGGGATATTGCCTACATAAATGGTTTTTACCATGCCCGTCTTCACCTCGCTTTCAGGTCCTGCTCATAGTATCTGAAGAAGAACTACTTTTATACTTTTACTTTGCATTCCGGTAAAGGCCGTTTTTTAATATATATTCATTTACCGAATCAGGCGTCAGATATTTGATGGGCTTGCCGGCAGCAACACGCTGGCGGATCAAAGTGGAAGAAATTTGCATGGCAGGTATCTCCAGAATAGAAATATTGTTCAGGGTTTCCGGGCAGACTTTGCCAATTGTTTCTTTCAGTTTATGCAGGCTGTAACCGGGGCGCGTGGCGGCAATAAAATGGCAGATTGAAAGCAATTCCCGGTAATCTTTCCAGGTGGGAATTTCCATGATGGCATCCGCGCCGGTGATAAAATACAGTTTTACTTTCGGGCCGTAATAATTTTTAAAATAGCGGATGGTGTCGATGGTGAAACTATAGCCTTGAGGCCGGTCGATTTCCACCCGTGATACGTGGAAATGTGGGTTGTTGATTGTCGCCAGCACCGTCATCATATAACGGTGTTCCGGGTCAGTCACTTCCCTGTCCGCTTTATGCGGGGGGTAACCTGTCGGCACAAAAATAACTTTGTCCAAGTTATACTGGATGCGCACTTCCTCGGCAATCACCAAATGTCCCAGGTGAATCGGGTCAAACGTGCCGCCTACTATACCTATGGCTTGTTCCTCTCCCGACTGCGGCAGTTGCATGCTCATCATATTCACCCCAAATCAGTCATCTTCTTCCTCCAGCAAAAAGGTAAATTCCAGGTCACGTATTTTTACTGTGTCACCGTTTTTTGCTCCGGCCGCTTTTAGCGAGTCTTCGTATCCCCGTAGACGAAAAAGCCGCTGAAAGCGCTTGGTTGCTTCTTCATTATTAAAATCGGTCATGGCAGCCAACTTTTCCAGGCGGGCGCCACGCAGCACAAAGGCCCCTTCCTCTTTGTTAATGGTGACCTGTTCCGCTTCCGCCTCTCCGGGAGTAAAGAGAACCGCCTCTTCTGCCAGCGGCGGCGTTTGCGGCGCCGCGGACAGCAGGCGTATCGCTTCAAGCAGCACCTCTTTTACCCCTTCCCCGGTTACGGCGGAGATGGCAAATACTTTGTCCTCTCCCAGTTCCTCTCGGAGCAGCCTAAGCCCCTCCCCGGCCTGCGGCAAATCCATTTTGTTGGCCACAACCACCTGTGGCAGAGAGGCAAGCCTTTTATCATACAGGCTTAATTCCGCATTAATTTGGTGATAATCTTCCACCGGGTGGCGTCCGTCTACGGCAGCTGCATCAATAAGATGGATCAGAACCCGTGTCCGCTCTATATGGCGCAGGAAATCGTGCCCCAGCCCGACACCGGCATGGGCGCCTGCAATCAGCCCGGGGATGTCGGCAATGACAAAAGGTTCCACACCGGCAAAATCAACTACACCCAGGTTCGGCGACAGTGTGGTAAAAGGATAGTCCGCCACTTTGGGACGGGCGGACGTTACCCGGGAGAGAAAGGTGGATTTACCCGCATTGGGAAAACCGACCAGCCCCACGTCGGCAATCACTTTTAATTCGAGCAACAGCCAGCGTTCTTCACCGGGTTCCCCTTTTTCCGCAAAGCGCGGCGCTTTTTCCTTGGCGCTGGCAAAACGGGCATTACCCCGCCCGCCGCGCCCCCCCTTGGCCGCCACAAAGCGTTCCCCCGGCTGCGTCAGGTCGGCTAAAAGCTCATTTGTCTCCGCATCCCTGATTTGCGTGCCGGGCGGTACTTTGACAATTTTGTCTTTGGCACTGCGACCATGTTTGTTGTCGCCCCGACCGTGCTCCCCGCGTTCGGCCCGAATATGGGGCTGGTAGCGGAAATCCAGCAGCGTGCGCAGATTTGCGTCTACTTCAAAAACAACACTGCCCCCGCGGCCGCCGTCACCGCCGGCAGGCCCGCCCAGCGGCACATATTTTTCCCTGCGAAACGCTACGATGCCGTTGCCTCCGTCACCGCCCTTGACAAAAACCTTTACGCGGTCCACAAACATCATTTACCACTCCTACAACTGCTGTCTGCATTATTGTGCACCCGCCGCATAAGGCTTATCCCAAATACATGAACAACTCGTCACCGCCCTGCGGGAGGACAACCTCCAAACCGTTTTCCACCGCCACGGAAGCAGCCTGCCGCCACAGTGCGCAGGTGTTTGCTTCATCCAGCAGGCTAAGGGTAAGGATGGGCCGCCGCCCGCCGCCGACAGAAATGTGCAAAATGCCGTCGGGGAAAAGTTGCAAAGAAGACTGTATATTTTGCAGCGTCAACTGCAATGCCGCCAAAACGTCAGGCTCCAGCAGCGGAAGCGTCCCGTCTATCCGGAGAATATATGTACCCTTGAAATCCTGCAGTAAAAATTCATACACTGCCAAGGCAAAACGCGGGTCTCCACAGCCGATCAAGCGGCCAAACTGCTGGACTTCTACACTGGCTTTCTGTATAAAAGAAAGTAGCCTGTCCGTTTTCTGCAATTGGGCAAGGCCGCCGATCACCTGCAGGATATTCAGGAAGTCATGACGGTAGTGCTGCAGGAGTTTCTCCATGGCTTGAGTCAGTTCTTTCATAACCTCTCCCTCGATAGACTTTTACTTTCTTTTTCCGGCAACAGCAAATATGCCGTACCCGCTTAACCGCCCGTACTGCAATGGAAGCAAAAAACCGGAGGAAAACTCCGGTTTATCAGATCATGCCTAGACTGCTTGACCGTGGGCGTAAACGCTGACCTGCTTTTTATCCCGGCCTTTGCGTTCAAAGGAAACAACACCGTCAATTAAAGCGTAGAGGGTGTCGTCTTTCCCCCTGCCAACATTGTGTCCGGGGTGAATTTTGGTACCACGCTGGCGAACCAGTATACTGCCGGCAGACACGAATTGACCGTCTGTCCGCTTGATACCCAGGTAATTTGGATTGCTGTCACGTCCGTTGCGGGAACTTCCCACACCTTTTTTATGGGCAAACAACTGTAGATTCATAAGCATCAGGGTTCACCTCCTATTCTTCACTCACGTGCAAAAATCCCGGGTAGCTCCGTTTGATTTCGTCCAGACCAACCAACATGCTCTCTCCTAAAAGTGTTACCTGCTCCTGCAAGGCGGGAGCAAGGTCCGCCGGAATAGACAGGCTGAAATGCCCGTCACCAATGTCCGCTTCCACGTCCAACCCTAAGAGGCGCTGCAGGCTGAAGAGGAATGTCTGCACCAGTGCAGAAACGGCGGCACAGATAATATCTTCACCTTTCGGCGCACAACCGGCATGGCCGTCGGCACAAATGTGTGCAATGTGGCCGTTCCGCCTGGTGACACGGATGCGGATCACCGGTTACACCTCGATCTTTTCAATCAATACCCGTGTGTAAGGTTGGCGGTGCCCCTGCTTACGCCGGTAATTCTTTTTCGCCTTATATTTGAAAACAATAATCTTTTTGCCTTTGCCGTGGTCAAGTACTTTGCCACGGACAACAGCTCCCTTGAGATAGGGCTGCCCGAGATGCAGTTTGTCGTCTTTTTTTACCGCCAAAACATGGTCAAAGTTTACAGCTTCTCCTTTTTCCTGCGGCAGCAGTTCCACATCGATAATAGTTCCTTCCTCGACGCGGTATTGTTTACCGCCGGTTTCAATAATTGCGTACATGAAGATCTGTCACCTTCCTATCCAGACTCACCGGACAAGGTACCGCTGCGGTTTTTGAACCTTGCCCGTGTGGTTGCGATGGCCGCTTCACTATTCTAGCACAGGGTCCGCCGCTTTGTCAATTCGTACAATTTTGGCGCGGGCAAAGGTCTTGGTGACCTCCTGTATTTCCACGATCACCGTTTCCCCCACATAGGCACCTCCCGACTGGATGTCTATTACAAAACCGCTGATACGGGCAATACCGTCATAAGGGTTATTGGCATGGGGCTCTTCCACCTTGACACGGTGCTTTTCTCCCACAGCCACCGGATAAGCCAGCTGCTGCACTTCTTCCAGTGAACCGAAAGCAATAATGCGGTATTTTTCCACATGCATATTTTCATTGCCACGGACAAAAATGGTTTTGCCCGTTTCTTTTTCCAGCCTGTGTAAATGGGAACCGCCGGGTCCAATAATCAGGCCGGCCACACTTTGATGCAGTTCCACCAGCACAGCCTCGGCATCCAGCCCGTCCAAAAAGCTGCGCAGCTGCCTTTCCGTGCGGGCGCTTACCACATCGGCCGCCAGCACCTTGCCGCGGCCGTGGCAATAGGGACAAACCTGATGCAGCATTGCATCCAGCCCCCGGCGGGCTTTCTTCCTGGTCATCTCCACCAGTCCCAGGGCGGTCAGTCCCAAAACATGCGTTTTTGTCCTGTCCAGTTTGCTTTTCTCAATTAAAGTTGACAGTACCCGCTGTCTATGTTCTTCGTTTTCCATATCAATAAAATCAATAATGATGATACCGCCGATATCACGCAGGCGAATTTGGCGCATTATTTCCACGGCCGCTTCCAGGTTTGTTTTCAGCACCGTATCGGCCAGGTTGGTTCTGCCTGTATATTTCCCCGTATTTACGTCTATTACTGTCAATGCTTCCGTATGGTCAAAGACAAGATAGCCGCCGCACTCCAGCCATACAATCCTTGACAGGGCACGCTCAATTTCCGTTTCAATGCCGTAGAAATCAAAAATGGGAATTTTTTTGCGGTAATATTCTACCCTGCTTTTCAAGGAAGGCTGGATAACCTCCAGGGTTTCCAGGATTTTTTCATATTCATAACGGGTATCGACAACCAGGCTGCCAATCTCTTCCGTGAAAAGATCCCGGATAATACGGTATATCAGGTCCAGGTCCTGATAAATAAGACAGGGTGCGGCTTGCTGCCGGAAGCGGGCCTGCAGGCGCTCCCAGAGCGGCAGCAGGAAATGCAAATCCTGCTGCAATACCGGCAGCTCCACTCCTTCCGCTACCGTACGAACAATCAGACCCATCCCTGGCGGCCGTAGTGCGGAAACAAGCTGCCGTAAGCGTTCCCGTTCTTCCGTATCTTCAATCCGCCGGGAAACGCCGGTATAATCTGCCGTCGGCATCAGTACCAGGTGCCGTCCGGGTATGGTGATCTGCCGGGTCAGCCGGGCGCCTTTACTGCCAAAAGGCTCCTTGACAACCTGTACCATAATTTCTTCACCGGGGCGCAGCAACTGCTCAATTGACTTTTTTCCCTTTTCTTCACCGTTGGCGGCTGACGGGAAATAAGCATCATCCACGTACAAAAAAGCGTTGCGTTCCAGTCCAATATCAACAAAGGCAGCCTGCATCCCCGGCAGAACATTGGCCACCACACCTTTATAAATATTGCCCACTACCCGCTGATGCACGGGACGTTCCAGGTAGATTTCCACCAGCTTGTCGTCTTCCAGGACGGCAACACGGGTTTGTTTATTGTCGCAGTTGATAATAATCTTTTTCTGCATTGAGAGACACCTCTTTTTCTTTCAACAACACAGCCATGGGTGCCTGTAAATACGGCCCTGCGGCAAGCAGGATCTCATCACGCTGCAGACCGTTGCCCGGCAGTGCCAATAATTCCAGCACTTCCCGCGGCCTGGCGCCCCCGTCCGCCCCCGCCGCCAGCAACATGGTCAACCGCCGCCCCGGCCGGTCCACGGCCAGCTGTAAAACAGACGGCCGGATGTCCACCGTTTTTTCCCCCTTTTTCCCTTTCCGCCGTACCGGCAGAAATGGGGCGTGCAGCAGTTCCTCCACACGGGCCTCCGTTTTCCGCACCCCTGCCGGCAAGGGCACCGACCAGGCCGCCGCCCGCACCAGGCTCATCAGCGGCGGAATCCCCTCCGGCACGGAACGCCAACACAAAAGAGCAAGGCCTGCAGGCAGCGCGCCCTGCAGTTTTTCCATGTCAGCTGCCGAAAGTTCCCCGGCAAAATAGATATCGGCATATTCAGCCGCACTTGCCACACCCACAGGCAGGGCGGAAGCAAAGGACAATTTCGGGTGAGGATTAAAGCCGCGGCTGTAGACCAGGGGCAGGGCGGCACGCCGAACGGCACGCTGCCAGGTACGCATCAGGTCAAGATGGGAAAGGTAGCGCATCAAGTCTTGTTTGGCAAATTTAATCCAGATCCGCACGCGTACATACTCCTTTATCATCTTCCTCCGCCAAAAGCAGCGCCATTCCGCAGCCCAGACAACCTTCCCGGCAGTCGGGCGTTGTTTCTCCCCGCAGTGCCCGGCGGTATTCACGCAGCAGGTATTTTTTGCTTACACCGGCGTCCAGGTGATCCCACGGTAGTGGATCGGAAGTCGCTAAGCTTTTTTCGGCACAGGCTGCCAGGTCCAGCCCTTCCTCCGCAAAAGCCTGCTGCCAGAGGTCAAATCGGAAATAGTCATCCCAGCTGTCCAGCTTGCAGCCCAGTTCCGCCGCCCGCATCAGTACCGGGGCCAGTTCGCGCCCGCCCCGGGAAAGAGCCGCTTCCAAAAGGCTCATCTCCGCCCCGTGCCATTGAAAATGGACGCCGGGCAGGCGCAATGCCTGACGCAGCAGCCGCTGGCGGTGCAGGATCTCGCTTTTGGGCAGCTGCCCGTGCCACTGGAAAGGTGTATGAGGTTTGGGCACAAAAACCGAAACGGAAACTGTAACCCGCGGCCGGCCCTGCCCGCCGGCCTCTTTATATGCCTGCAGCACACGGTCCGCCAGGGCTGCAATGCCATGCAGGTCCTCATCGGTTTCTGTTGGCAGCCCCAGCATGAAATAAAGCTTCACGCTTGTCCAGCCGGCGGCAAAGGCCTCTTTGACGGCGGCCAGCAGATCTTCTTCCGTTATATTTTTATTGATAACATCGCGCAGGCGCTGCGTACCCGCTTCCGGGGCAAAAGTAAGCCCGCTTTTGCGCAGGCGCTGTACTTCCCGTGCCAGTTCCCCTGAAAAAGAATCCAGGCGCAGCGACGGCAGCGACAACGATACTCCTTCTTTGGTCAACTCCACCCCCAATTCATTGACCAGCTCAGTAATGGCACTGTAATCCCCCGTGCTGAGGGAACTTAATGCCATTTCTTCATACCCGGTGGCACGTACCATCTCTCGGGCCAGCGCAAGCAAAGTCTCCTTTTTCCGTTCACGGACAGGACGGTAAATCATTCCCGCCTGGCAGAAACGGCAGCCGCGCGTACAGCCGCGAAAAAGCTCCAGGACCATGCGGTCATGGACAATATCGCAATAAGGGACAATAAAAGCAGTCGGATATGGGGCCTTGTCCAGGTTGGCAACCACCGCCCGCTTCACCCTGGAAGAATAATGCGGGGACACAGGTTTTGTCCCCAGGTAAATACCTGCTTCATCCCGTTCCTCCCGGTAAAAGGCCGGGACATACACTCCCCGGATACCGGCCAAAAGCTCCAGGCGCCGGCGGCGGGGAAGGTCTTTTATTTCTTCCAAAAGCCGCAACACTTCCGGAAAAGCTTCTTCCGCGTCGCCCAAAAGCACAAAATCAAAAAAAGGGGCCAGCGGTTCGGGATTAAATGCTCCAGGGCCGCCGGCAACCACCAGAGGTTCTTTATCGTCACGTTCGGAAGCCAAAAGCAGTATCCCCGCAAGTTTAAGCATGCGCAGAATGGTGGCATAAGACAGCTCGTACTGCAGGGTAAAACCAACTATGTCAAACTGTCTCAGTGGCGTAACAGTCTCCAGTGAACAAAGGGGAAAATTTTCTTTGCGCAGAATCTTCTCCAGATCGTCGCCCGGCATAAATACTCTTTCCGCCGTCCAGCGCGGGACGGCGTTAATAATATGGTAAAGAATTTTCAGCCCCAGGTGCGACATGCCGATTTCATATAAATCCGGAAAAGCCAAGACCACTTTCATGCTGCACTGTTCATGCGGCTTTACGACTGCATTGATTTCATTGCCCAGATAGCGTGCAGGTTTTTGCACACGCGGCAGGATTTTCTCCCGGAAATAAGCTTGATAAGACGACATACTGCCTCCAAATAATGAATACATTTACTATATTTTTTCCTTTTTACAATTTTACATGACTTGTGGTTTTCCCTTCCTCTTCTTATTTTTTACGGTTATAGGTCAGGGCGGCCTCCGCCCTGGCAAATATACCTTTGGCAACAACAGTATCTACAATTTCATTTTCCATGGCTTCCCCAAGGATATGGCCGTCTTTAGTCACAACCAGGATCCGGTGATATTTTTTCATGGCAAAACGGCGCAGAATCTCTTTGAGCGGTGTATCCGGCAAGGCCAAAAGTGTCACCAGCGGCATTACACCTTGTTGCTGCAAGAGCTGCTTCTTTCCGCTCAGGCTACGGATAAAAGCATACATGGCCGCGGTCCGTTCTTTCCCGGAAGCATAGTATAAAAAGAAAGCGGCCGCCACCAGGGTAAGATGTAAATGCCCCAGGTAATAAAGATAGAGCGCCAAAAAAAACAGCAAAAGCGCCAAGAGCCGGCTAAGACGAATGGCCAGCTCCGTCGCCTGCTGAAAACCAAGCACGCCGGAAAGGCGTGCCCGGAGAATGCGCCCGCCGTCCAAAGGCAGGGCGGGCAGGAGGTTAAAAAAACCAAGCGTCAGGTTGCAGCGGATGAAAAAAAGCAGGATTTCACTTTCTCTTAAGGCGGGAATATTGGCATAGAAAAGCAGGCTTGCAGCAACAAGAGAGAAATTAAAAAGGGGTCCGGCCAGTGAAACCATACTTTCCAGCTGCGGGTCAAGTTCAAGAACATCTTCTATTCTGGCTACACCGCCAAAGGGAAATAATTCCACATCCCCCACTTCCAGCCCCTGGGCGCGGGCCACCAGCAAATGGACAAGCTCGTGGCCCAGCACCAAGCCGAAAAGGATCACTGTTTCCGTGAGGTAGCCAAAAAAAGCGAGAACAAAAAGCAAGACGAGAAAAAGCCAGTGAAAATGAAAATTTATGCCGCCAAACCGGAGCAGTCTCACATGTTGCCTCTCCTTTTCTAAATATCCGTCCTTCCTGCAGCGGGTTACCCACCCTGTTCTATCACATTGCCGGAACTGACCAGGTATGTTTCCGGGTCCACGGGCTGCTTTTCCTCCCAGATTTCAAAATGCAAATGGCTGCCCCCGTCTTCCTTTGAAGCCACTGCTGCTATGACCTGCCCCGCCGCCACATCATCGCCGGCCGACACGGTAACATCTGTTACACGCCCGTAAATTGTAACCATATCATTTTCATGCAAAAGATAAATGGTAGTCCCGTAGACTTCGTGTTCCTTTATCAAGTTGACAGTCCCGGCAAAAGCTGCATAAACGGGGGAACCGGGTTCGGCGGCAACATCAATACCGTAATGCATCTCCAGGCTTTCCCCGTCTGCGGCTAATCTCGTCCCAAAGGGGCTGGACAAAACTCCGTTCACAGGCGCAATCATTTTACCTATAGGTGCTGCAGGCTCATTTTCATCTCCAACCGCCGCCGGGGGAGCTTGACTGCCTCGGAACCATTTGAGCTCACGAATGGCATGCATCACAGGTTTTGCCGCCTCGATCCAGGATGTGGGATCCATATTGCTGACAGTCAGCCGGTAGGCATACTCTGTTATGCGCTCCGCCGGAGAAAAATTGAACAGGCTGAAAACTCCCAGGCAAAGCACTACAATAATGGCGGCCACTGTCTTCTCAAACATATTGTCCCGCAGCTGCCTGATAAGTGCCTGCGGTATATCTGCAAAGCCCTCCCCCCCAAAGCCGTCTACACTGCCGTAAGAATGCCGGACACTGCGTTCCTGCCTACCATCCAGCCGGGCACGCAGGCTTGAACGCGGTCTCTGCCATTTCTTTTTCCCTCTCAACTTTTTCACTCCCCGGAGGTTTGTCCTTATCCATGTATATTTATGAAAAGCACAATTATGCCAAAATGTTTCCGGGACAAGCCGGGAGTGCACTCGGGCGGTGTCCGGGCTCCGGCCGGACTTGGTTTTTGCCCGGCAGAGAAAAACCCGCAGCTGTGAAGCCTGCAGGTCATGAGTCTACTGGCAGTTTATTTACATTTTGCCGCCCTTTGTCATAGAAAATTGTCATTCCTGTTAGAACATTAATTTCTGGCGGCGCATACCGATGTTGAGAACGATGCCGACGGCCATCATATTCATCAGCAGGGAGCTGCCGCCGTAAGACATGAAAGGCAAGGGCAGCCCTGTTACCGGCATCATGCCGATGGTCATGCCGACATTGACAAGGACATGAAAAGTCATCATGGTGGCGATACCAATGCAGACCAGCATACCGAAAGAGTCTTTTGCCTGGGAAGCAATGCGAATAATGCGGAGAATTAAAAACATGAAAAGTAAAAGCAGGATCACGGAGCCGACAAAGCCCGTACCCTCGGCAAAAGCGGAAAAGATAAAATCGGTATGCTGCTCCAGCAGAAAACCGAGATAATTTTGTGTCCCCTGGGCAAAAAGTCCTTTGCCGTGAATTCCGCCGGAGCCAACGGCTATCAGTGACTGAATAATCTGGTAGCCGTCATTTAATGGGTCTTTGTAAGGATCAAGAAAAATAAAGAGGCGCGTACGCTGATAGTCTTTCATGTTAAACCATAGAAGCGGGAACCCTGCGACTATCCCCACAAAGATATATGTCAGCAGGTGTTTAAAATTGGCGCCGGCCATAAAAAGCATGCCGAAAAGGATAACAATAAACACCAGAGATGTTCCCAGGTCGGGCTGTTTAAAAATCAGCACCACAGGAACAGCCACATGTAAAAATGCCGGCAGTGAGCTGAAAAAACTCTCAAAGTTTCCTTCCTGCGCCGTCAGGTGACGCGCCAGGGAGATAATAATACCAAGCTTGGCAAATTCGGAAGGCTGCAGTTCAAATACTTTCAAGTCAATCCAGCGCTGGGCGCCGCCGCTGTCTTTACCGGCAAAAAGGACTAACACCAAAAGGGCGATATTACCCAGGTAAATATACGGAGCAAAGCGGTAAAAGTAGGTATAATCAATACTCATAATAAGGAGCATAAGAAAAAAACCGGCGGCAAAACGAACAGCCTGGCGTTTGACATAATATAAAGGATCGGATGTGGCATTTACTGTTGTACTTGCAATAATAATCAGGCTGATGCCGACAATGGCAAGCACATTTATCAGCAGCAGCCAGTCAAAATTGCGCCAGAGTCTGCGTTCAAACACGTTTTCACTCCTGACTCCATCGGACAAAAGCAGAAAAAAATAGTGCACAGGGGCCTCCCGGCACTATTATTATACGGCAGGCTCAGCAGAAGGTAAAGCGGGAACAAAAGGGAACTAAAAAGTGCGCCGGATGGCCTTGACGGCCAGATTTGCCTCCAGGACGGCCGTACCCTCGTTGCGGTGCATCTGTATCACCGTATTACCCTCATCAATTTCCATATATTTTGAAATAACACGGATTATTTCTTCTTTAATAATATCCAGGAATTCCGGTGAAACACTTGCCCGGTCGTGGACTAGTACCAGGCGCAGGCGCTCTTTTGCCACATCTTTACTGTCCTGTTTGCCCATGAGGGCTTTGAGCAATGCTTTAAGGTTCATGGTCCACTCCTTTCTAGCCGCCGAAGCCGATGAGTTTTTTCAGCCGTCCCAGGAGAGAGCGGTTCTGGTAGAAATTAAGAAAAGGAACTTCCTCTCCCATAATCCTGCGGACAATATTACGGTAAGCACGGCCGGAGAGGGAACCGTTCTCTTGTGCGGCCACTGGCTCTCCCCTGTTGGTGGAAATGATGATTTTTTCATCATCCGGCACAACGCCAATCAGATCAATAGCCAGGATTTCCAAAATATCATCAATATCCAACATATCGCCGCGCTTTACCATTTCCGGCCGCAGGCGGTTGATCAGCAAGCGGGAGCCGCGCAGCCCCGCCGCCTCCAATAGGCCTATAATACGGTCGGCATCGCGGACGGCGGAAACCTCCGGGGTGGTAACAATGATAGCTTTGTCTGCACCGGCAATGGCATTGCGAAAACCTTGTTCAATCCCGGCGGGGCAGTCCACAAAAACATAATCGAACTCCTCTTTCAACTCTTCACAGAGTTTGCGCATCTGTTCCGGACTGACGGCATTTTTGTCCCGCGTCTGGGCTGCGGGGAGCAGGTAAAGGTTTTCATAACGTTTGTCACGGATCAATGCCTGCCTGGTGCGGCAGCGTCCTTCCACCACATCCACCAGATCATACACAATCCTGTTTTCCAGCCCCATTACCACATCAAGGTTGCGCAGGCCGATATCCGCATCAATAAGAACGACTTTTTTGTTTAACAGGGCCATTCCGACCCCGAGGTTTGCTGCAGTGGTGGTTTTTCCCACTCCGCCCTTACCGGATGTTATGACAATAACCTCTCCCATGCACTTCAATCCCTTCTTATCAATCTTTTCAACGCGTTTTACCTGGCGGTGATCGCTGCAATTATAATCCGGGCATCATTAACATATGCATATTCAGGGGTATCGGGCAATGACACATTGTCCGGTGCACGGGAAATAACATCGGCGATGCGTAACTGTGTCGGTGCCAGCCGCAGGGCAACGACACAAGCATTTCTGTCGCCACTTACACCGGCATGGGCAATCCCGCGCAGTGTCCCGAAAATAAAGATATCTCCGTCTGCCACAATTTCGGCACCGGGATTGACGTCACCCATCACGACTACAGTGCCGGGGAAACGGATATACTGCCCGGAACGCAGTGTCCGCTTTATCACCAGGCAGCGCCCTTCTTGAAAACCGTCAAGTTTCAATTCTTCCCTGTCACTTTGGCGCCTGGTTGCTCTTACAGCCGGGGGACGCTTTCCTCCGCTTTGAATTTCCGTTATCCGGAGGCGGCTGTACTTTGTAATAACTTCCACAAGAGCTTCCTTTTCTTCTTCTGACAATTCTCGCCGGCCCACATCGACTCTAACAGATGCTTCGCCGAAAAAAGCTGAACGCTCCTGCAGCCGTTCCGCCAGATCGGCCAAAATATTGTCAAAAGCTGCATCCTCCAGGCAGTAGATCGTCAACCCGTCTCTTGTCCCTTTAAACTCAACGGCATATTTATGCATAACGTCCTCCGTCTACAAACCAATGTCTTCAGTTAATTTTCGTCAAAGAGCGCCATATTCCTGCCAACACGTAAAATAAACGACACTGATTCTATAAAAAGGAAAACGCTCCTGGGAGCGTTTCGTTTTTACTCATTGTTTTCACTTGTCCTTCAGCGTAATATTCGGCAAAAATCTGCCTGGCCAGCGGCACGGCCGCCTGGTAGCCCAGGCCGCCGTGCTCCACAATG
>JAAYLG010000073.1 GCA_012522075.1 Bacillota bacterium | reverse complement strand
GTGGTGCAGGCCGGCTGGTACGGATCATACGGCATCTGTATAACCATAAACCATGGCAACGGCTTTATCACCAGATACGCACACAATTCCAAAGCTCTTGTTTCCGTGGGGCAGAAAGTGCAGCGTGTCCAGCAAATATCCTATTCCCGCAGTACGGGTAATTCCACCGGCCGCCACGTGCATTTTGAAGTAATTATAAACGGATCTACTGTCAACCCGCTGAATTATTTATAATCTCTTGTACCCGGAGACGGCGAGCAGAACTGCAGTAAAAGAAAAGCGACCAAAAGGCAGGGTAAATTCCCGTGCCTTTTTTTTCTCGTGTCATCAAAACATAAATTACATGTAATATGGTTGTAATATTTGCCGTTTATAATGAGGGTAAGGTTTGACCCCCTCTTTAAAATATATTCTTTGTAAACGTGGCAAGGCCACGTTCTTTTTTTGTTGCGTTTTGCCGCCGGCGGTTCTTATTGCCAGTGCAAAAGGACATTGCTCCTGATACAATAGAGGAGGTTAGGAGGAGGAGCTATGCGGAAAAAAGTGTTTTTTCTCTTTGCCTTGCTCCTGTTTTTCTCCGGGATGTTCCTGCCCGCCGGGGCGCAAAAAATAGAGAGAGCAGCAGTGCGGTGGTATTTCCGCGACTGGCAGTTACTGGAGACGGAGTTTTTTATTTTGCGTTATACGGAAAAGGATGCGGCTGCGGCAGCCTGGCTGGCTGCTGCTGCCGACCGGCGGGCGGCGGAGGTGGTCGCCGTTCTGCCCCATGCGGCCGGGGAAAGACCGTGGCTTGTCCTTGTTCCCGATCTGGCAACCTTGCGGGATAGCTTTGGTTTCGCAGAAGGAGACGGTGCTCTCGGCGTCTATCAGGCGGGAACTATTGTCCTGCTGGCACCGCAGGCCTGGGACTGGGTGGCAGCGGAAGAGCGCTTTGAGGAATTTGTCGCCAAAAATCCGCTGGTGCACGAATATACCCATTATGTGTTGGATGTGCGCGCGCGGGGGAACTATCCGCGCTGGTTCAGCGAAGGGCTGGCATCTTACCTCCAGGATCGGCTGGCGGGGTATACCTGGCCGGAGGAAGACAGATTGCTTTTTGCCGGGTCTTGCTATAGCTTGGAACGCCTCACAACGGAGTTTGCAAGCCTTCCCGACCAGGCCCTTGCCTATTGCCAGGCGCAAAGCATTGTCAGTTACCTGGCTGCACTGCAGGGAGATGAGGGCTTAAACAGCCTGCTTGACAAGCTCGGTGCCGGAACGGCTTTCAACCGTGCCCTGGGGGAAGTGTACGGCATGGATACGAAAGCGGTGTTTGCCGCCTGGCTGGAATGGTGGCGGGCGGGCGGCTGATGCGGTCCGGCCAAAGCTTGCTGAAAAGAGCAGGATTTATGTCGGCAAAACAGAAGTTATACACAGTCTATATCGGGTGGTGTGTAACAGTGGCACGAGCAAGGATTCTGGTGGTTGATGATGAAAAGCCCATTGCCGAAATTTTAAAGTATAATCTTGAGCAGGAAGGATATGAGGTGATAACGGCTTATGACGGGGAGGAAGCTCTTCGCCTGGCCCGTACCGCTAAGCCGGATGTTATTCTGCTGGATATTATGCTGCCCAAAAAAGACGGCTTTGCTGTTTGCCGGGAGATCCGCAGCAGCAGTTATGTGCCCATTATTATGCTGACAGCGAAGGATACGGAGCTCGATAAAGTGCTGGGACTGGAACTGGGAGCGGATGATTATGTCACCAAACCTTTTTCGGCCAGGGAAGTTCTGGCACGCGTCAAAGCGCTGCTGCGCCGTGTCCAGCAGAGAGAAGAAAGCCTGGGAGAAATTCTTACCTGCCAGGATTTAACTGTCGACACGGGCAGGATGGAAGTGCGGCAGGACGGGCGCCTGATCGAGCTGACTTATAGGGAGTATTTGCTTTTGGTATACCTGATGCGCCACGCAGGTTATGTCATCAGCCGGGAGAAGCTTTTGGAAGATGTTTGGGGATACGATTTTTACGGCGACGAACGGACGGTTGATGTGACAATCCGCCGGCTACGGGAAAAAATTGAACCCAACCCCAGTGAACCACGCTATATTTTAACCAAAAGGGGAGCCGGCTACCTGATGGGGAAAAATAGTCATGTTTAAAAGTGTCCAGTGGAAACTTGTCCTGATTTATACTCTGATTATTCTGTTTGCCATGCAGTTTTTTGCCGTTTTCCTGACGCAGGCTCTGGAAAATTATTATCTGGAAGCCTTTGCCCGCAACATGGAAACGCAGGGACTGCTTTTGGTTAATTTTCTGGAACGTTATCTGAACGATGCAGAAGATACACATGATATTGACAGCCTGGTAGTGGAGTATTCCCGCTATGCCGGCATTAATGAAATTATGGTTCTGGATGCCTTTGGCCGTGTGATTTCCACCTCCAACCCGGAAAAGGGATTTCTGGGGCAGCGGATTATCCAGGAGGAGATTACGCGCGCCCTGACCGGAACGAGGAGCGAGGCTGTGCGCCTGGCCCCGGAAACACAGGAGCGAACCCATTATCTTGCTTTGCCGGTGCGCCGCGGGGAAAAAAATCTGGGCGTCGTCTATTTAAGCGGCTCCCTGGAGCCTATTTACCGAACATTGCGGGAAATCCAAGTGATTCTGCTCACGGGAGCTTTGCTGGTCATTGGTATGACAGTAGTGCTGGGCTTTTTCCTGGCAAAAACAATTACTGTGCCCATCGCAGAGGTCACTTTCAAAGCGGCGCTAATTGCCCACGGTGATTTGCGGCAACGGGTTAATGTCCGCTCTGACGATGAGATAGGTCGCCTGGGCGAAATGTTTAATTATCTTTCCCGGCAACTGGAAGCCACGCTGCAAGAAATCTCTACTGAAAAAAGCAAGGTGGAGACCATACTGCAGCACATGACAGACGGCATAGTGGCTCTGAACAGGGACGGGCAGGTTATGCATGTTAATCCGACGGCACGAACACTGCTTGGTCTCTCTCCGGGGGCGGAAGTAACGACGGAGGCACTGGAACCGCTTTTAGACGGGGAAGAAATAACGGAAATTGCCCGTTCGGGCAAGCAAAGAACACGGGAACTGGCACTTCCGTCCCAAAAAATTATCCTGGCCAGTTATGTTCCCTTTCACGAAGAGAACGAGGAAGCGGCGGAGATGTTGTCAGGCGTGCTGATTGTTCTGCACGATGTAACCAAGGAAAGGGAATTGACACGCATGCAGCAGGAGTTTGTGGCAAATGTTTCGCATGAGCTGCGCACACCGCTTACTACCCTGAAAAGCTACACGGAAACGCTCCTGGACGGCGCTCTCTCGGAGCCCGGGATCAGCCTGACTTTTCTGAGAACCATGGAAAAAGAAATAGATCGCATGGTGCGCCTGGTGAAAGCCTTACTGGTGCTGTCCCAGATAGACCATAAGCAGGTCAGGTGGAAGAAAGCATTTTATGATTTGGGTGCCATTTGCCGGGAGGTGGTGGATGAATACCGCCTGAAATATAAAAGCGAGCCGCGGCAGGTGAGCCTGCTTGTGCCCTCTCATCCTCTCCTCGTTTTTGTTGACCGGGATCGCATTAAGCAAGTGCTGATTAATGTTATCGGCAATGCCTATAAATACACCGCCGAGGGCGGCAAGATTGCCGTTTGTGTGGAGCAGACGGCCGAAAATGCCAGAATTACGGTGACGGACGACGGTATCGGCATCCCGCCGGAAGATGTGGAGAGAGTCTTTGAGCGTTTCTACCGTGTTGATAAAGCACGTTCCCGGGAACATGGCGGGACCGGGCTGGGGCTGGCTATTGCCCGTGACATTGTGGCTGCCCATCATGGGACGATTACATTGCAGAGTGAACCGCAGAAAGCTACCACCGTTACCATCTGTTTGCCGCTGACTATCCGGGAGGAGGAGGAAACGGCATGCGCGAACGGATAAAATCTGTGGTGCTCCTGGCGCTGGTCCTTTTAAGTTTTTATCTGACAGGTACATTGCTATTCGGGCAACCGTACCTGGAAACCGCTACATCTCCCGACTATGAACAGGTGGAAACTTTTGGCATGATCAGACCGGAGGGGGAACAGGTCTATCCCGTGCTGCGCCTGAAGACAGAAGAAAATTGGCTGCAGCTGTTTCCCTGGACGGAACGCTATGCTCCTGTCTGGAAAGCACTGCAATTTTTGTTAACCCCGTCGCAGCTGCCGGAAAGTGGGGAAAAGCCGGATTTTTCAGGCAAGCGGGTGGAAATACAGTTTCCGGTAGCCGTAGATGCTGCGCTATGGTTCCAGGAATCGCTCGTGTCTAGCTTGCAAATTAGAAAAGTCTGCTGGTTTGCCGAAGACGCGGAGAGCATCTGGTATTGTGATGAGGGAGGAAAATGGTGGCAGGCAAAAGGTTTTAACCCGCCGGCAGAATGGGAAACAAGGCTTGCTGCGCTGTTTAAGCAAGCCCCGGTCTATATCGAAGCCGATATGGAAATTTTGGCTCCCTTCACTGCCGGTGACGCGATAGTTCTTTTGCCGGCAGATTTGCCTGTCATGAGCGTTTTTACAGCGATGGCAGAAAGCCTGGATACGGAAAAGCTGCTGCGCAGCTTTTTTATCAATCCCGCCCTCGTAAGGCGCATAGAAGAACGTAATGGAGCGGTTATTTATACTGACGGGCAGCGGGGATTGCGTATTTTTGCCCATGGTGAATTGGAAATTACTGTTCCGGAAAACGAACCTGGCACCAGAGCCCTCTCCCGGACAGAGATCCTGCAAGAAACCGCCCAGTACCTGCACCTGCTGGGGGGCTGGCCGCAGGAATTATTTCTTCAGTCAATCCGGGTCAACGTCCAATCCATTACCTATCCGCAACGATGGTATACTCAGGAAGTTGTTTTTCGCTGCGCCGCCCGCGGCTACCCGCTGGTTGGCCGGAAAGCACCGCTTTCCCTGTTGTTTTCCGACCGGGGAATAATATACTATAATCGCCAAATTTTGTCGCTCGCCGAACGGTTGACTGAACCAATGCCGCTGGTGGCACCGGAGGATGCCCTCGCATCCGTGGCGGTAAATATGGGTATCTGGGCTGCCGGAATGCAGCTGGCGTCCGTGGATGCAATATATTTTGTCGATGGCGCCACCGGCAGCCAGCCGGTCGCACAGCCTGCCTGGCTAATTCAATTTCAAAACAGGCAGGCGGCTGTGGTTAACGGTTTTACCGGCGAGTTGATAACCTGGCTCCAGTAGGAGGAAACCATGGACCTATCACGGGTAAAGACAATTTTAATTTGCTTTTTTCTCTGCCTTAATCTTTTTTTGGGGTATAAGTTATGGTTCAACCCTCAACCTTTACGGCAAGCCAGCATGTTAAGCCGAGAAGAAATTGCCCGGGCGGAAAACCTGCTGGCGGAAAACGGTTTTGAATTGGCTACAACCATACCTAAGCAGATTCCACAGCTGGCTCTGCTGCATGTTTCCCGTCCGCAAGAAGATGTTTCTTTCTGGGCAAAAACTTTTTTTCCTGACAGTAAGGTGGAAATGAAGCGGGAGGGAGACAAGTTTGTTGGCCGCGGGGAAAACGAATATCTGGAGATTGCGGAAAACGGCCGTGTCCGTTACCGTAATGAGAAAGCCTTGGATACGGCTGAAATATCTTGGTCCCAGGCAGAAAAATTGCTGAAAAACTGGGAACTGCTGACCAATGAAATCAGCACGGACCTGGCCAGAACAACGGAAGAAGGAACATATTTCCGTTTCGTGCAAACTTATCAGGGCTTTCCGCTTTTTTTCACCTATGTGGAAGTATATCTTGCGGAAAGCGGAGCGGTGGAAGTGCTGATCGACAGGGTCACTCCGCAAGGGTTTGGGGACCGGCTTGTTACTGTTATCTCCGCTCTTGCAGCCCTGGAGACTTTTGTTGAAGAAGCAGATTTTGCCGAGAAAAAAATTGTTGATATTTCGCTCGGGTATTATAGCGGTACATATGATGCAAGCCGCCTGGAGACGGCACCTGTATGGCGGATTGCAGCCGCCGGCGGCGAAACTTTTTACATTAATGCCTTTACAGGTGAAGTTGAACCCAAATAAAGAAAGTGGCATTATAAAACAGGAGTTTACTGCAAAAGCAAGAATTATCTATGTATGCATCGAGAAAAAGACGCACAATTTTCTGAAACTACAGGAGGAACAGTATTTATGCCCAGGCTGCATGTAATCGGCGGGTCCCGGCTTTCCGGCTCTGTAAGAATCAGCGGCGCCAAAAACGCTGCTGTAGCCATTATTCCGGCGGCCTTGCTGACAGAAGCCACCGTTCGCATTGAAAATTTGCCAAACATTTATGATATACATGTACTCGTAAAAATCTTGCAATCCCTCGGAGTCAAGACTGTTTGGGAAACACCGTCCACACTGCTGATTGACCCATCTACTCTTTCCAGCTGGCAGCCTCCATACGAATTGGTAAAGAAGCTGCGCGCTTCCTATTATTTTCTTGGTTCCCTGGTAGGCCGCTATGGACAGGCGGTTGTACCTGTTCCCGGTGGCTGTGACCTGGGGCCGCGCCCCATAGACCAGCATATTAAAGGCCTGGCCGCCCTTGGAGCCAATGTAAATATGGAACACGGGCTGATTAAAGTCTCGGCAACCAAGCTGACAGGTGCCAATATTTACCTTGATGTTGTCAGTGTAGGTGCCACCATTAACATTATGCTGGCGGCAACCAGGGCAAGCGGCCGGACAGTGATTGAAAACGCAGCCAAAGAGCCGGAGATTGTGGATGTTGCCAACTTCCTCAACGCCATGGGGGCAAAAATAAGAGGTGCTGGGACTGATGTCATCCGTATTACCGGTGTAAATGAACTGGGTCCGGTCAGCCATACAGTCATTCCTGATCGCATTGAGGCTGGGACTTACATGGTAGCAGGCGCAGCTACCGGGGGAGATGTGTTGTTGCATGAAGTGATTCCCAAACATCTTGACCCGCTGACAGCCAAGTTGCGGGAGATGGATATTCAGGTGGAAGTGGCGGATGACAGCATTCGCGTCATCGGCAACCCGTGCCCGCTGGCGGCAGACATAAAAACTTTTCCTTACCCCGGCTTCCCCACTGATATGCAAGCACTGGCCATGGTTTTGCTGACACAGGCAGATGGAAGCAGCATGATTACGGAAAATGTTTTTGAAAACCGCTTTAAACATGTGGACGAACTGAAACGGATGGGAGCGCAAATTAAATTGGAAGGCAGAACAGCCTTCATTACCGGGAGAACACGTCTCAGCGGCGCCCCAGTCAAGGCAACCGACCTGCGGGCGGGAGCGGCTTTTATTGTCGCCGGCCTGATAGCCGAGGGAGAAACTGTGATCAGTGATATCAACCATATCTACCGCGGGTATGAAAATATCTGTGAGAAAATGGCGGCTCTGGGGGCGCAAATCAAAGAAATCGAATAGGTGACGGATTGTGCGCATTATTCTTGCCAGGCATGGCCAGACGGATTCAAATGCCTGTAACCGCTTCCAGGGATGCCTGGATATACCATTAAATGCAACAGGGCGTCGGCAGGCTCGGCTGCTTGCCGAACAGCTTGCCCGTTATCGGCCGCAGAAACTGTTTACCAGTGATTTAATCCGCAGTATGGAAACGGCACGACCTGTGGCAGCAAAGCTGCAGCTTGTCCCCGTGGCCGACCCCGTATTCCGGGAATATTCGTGGGGGATTTTGGAAGGTCTTACCTGGGAGGAAGCACGGAAACGTTACCCGCAATATTTTAGCGGTGAATGCCCTCCTTTGCATTCATTGTCTGTTCCCGGGCAGGAACCGCGGGAGCTTTTTCGCCGGCGGGTGCAGAAAGGCCTGGCGCTGCTTATGGCCGAAGAAAGTCTGGCGGCTGTGGCCCTCATCGGGCACGGACATTATTTAAATGCACTAATGGTAGAGTTTTTGGGCCTCGACTTTAACGGTCCGTGGCCTTTTTCCTTTGCATCAGCCGCTGTCAGTGTTCTGGAAGTAAAAAAAGGGCGCAGGAAGCTTTTATGTTTTAACGAAAAGTGTTACCTGGGAGAAGAAAATGCTTGAACTATATATGCTGGCCAGCGGTTCCTCGGGCAATGCGGTTTACGTGGCTACGGAAAATACAAAGATTTTAATAGATGCGGGCCTTTCCGGCAAACGGCTGGCAAAAGCCCTGGCTGAAATCGGTACAGATGCGGCTGCACTGGATGCACTGCTCCTTTCTCACGACCATCTTGATCATATATACGGGGCCGGTGTACTGGCCAAACGTTACCACCTGCCGGTGTATGCTACACAACCGACATGGAATGCGGCAGGGAAACGGTTGGGCGGCCTCCCGGCCGATCTGCGCCGTTTTTTTGCCGCCGGCGAGAAACTTGTTTTTGCGGGTCTGGAAGTGGAAACATTTCCTGTTCCCCATGATGCCGCCGGTCCGGTAGGCTTTATTTTCCGCCAGGGAGGACGGGCGGCGGCACTGGTAACAGACCTTGGTTATGTGACGCCCTATATCATGGATTGCCTGCAAAACCTGGACGGTATTGTCATTGAAGCCAACCATGATGAAGAAATGCTTTTCAACGGCAGGTATCCCTGGCCGCTGAAAAGACGTATCGGCGGCAAGACCGGCCACCTTTCCAATGTCATGGCGGCGGAATGTCTCACCCAAGTCATCTCCCCCAAAACGAAGCAGGTGGTGCTGGCCCACCTCAGTGCGGAAAACAACCTGCCTTCACTGGCTCTTGATACAACCTGCAGCCGCCTTGAGGCGGCGGGTATTGCTACGGGAAAGCAACTGACCGTCAGGGTGGCGGCAAGACATGAGCCAAGCTGCCGGATCTTATTTACATAAATAATAAATAGCCACAAAACGGGAAAAATGCTGTGCAAGCATTTTTTTCCGTAACTCTTCATATTTTTGACACAACTAGCTGTTATATTTAAGGTGTAGAAAAGCAATTGAAGGGGGGATTTTCCGTGGATTTCTTCAACGGCTTCTACCAACCGCGGCGCAGTTTGTGGGGGAATGTCCTGTCCGCCCTCTTTGGTACGCTGGTAGGCGGAGCCTTGGTGGCTTTTATACTGCTTCGTTTTTTTGTCCCGGGACAGGAGGCGGCGCAAAATCAGTCCAACATTGTGCCACAAACGCAACAGCCATCGCAGCAGCAGGAGGAAATTCCCTTTAACGAACAGGACAGGCCGGAATATCAGAATACAGCAGTAGTCCGTGCTGCGGAAAAAGTGGTCCCTGCAGTTGTGGGCATAACCAATAAAGTAAATGTTTTCAGTATGTTTCACGGCCGCACCGTTCTCCAGGACAAGGGGACGGGTTCCGGTGTTATTATTGACCCCGACGGTTATATTGTTACCAATAACCATGTGATTGAAGGGGCTGATGAAATCTGGGTCACCCTGGGGGACGAAAAGGAATACAAGGCGGAACTGGTGGGTAAAGACCGTGTTTCCGACCTGGCAGTGATAAAAATTAACGCAGCAAACCTGACTGCCGCCACTTTTGGTGATTCCGACAAAATTGTGGTGGGCGAAATGGCCATTGCCATCGGCAATCCTCTTGGTCTGCGGTTTTCCCAGTCGGTAACTGTGGGCTATATCAGTTCCAAGCAGCGGGAAATTACCGACGGCACGCAGACTCTTTATGTCATACAGACGGATGCCGCCATTAACAGCGGCAACAGCGGCGGCCCCCTGGTGAACCTGAAGGGCGAAGTGATTGGCATTAATACAGCCAAGATCATGCTGACCGGAGTGGAGGGTATGGGGTTCGCCATCCCTTCCAATACAGTGAAAAAAGTGGCCGAAGAGCTGATTGCCAAAGGCTATGTTGTTCGTCCGCGCCTGGGGGTCTATAACGGCGGCGACATTGATGCGGCGCTGGCAAAACAGCTGCAGCTGCCGGTGGACTACGGCATGATAGTTTATGCCGTTGACCCGGGCAGCCCGGCGGATAAAGCCGGCATGCGCAGCGGCGATATCATTATTGAATTTGCCGGCAAGAAAATAGAAACATTCAGTGATCTGCAGAAAGCCATTTACGCACAAAAAGTGGGAGATACTGTGGAAATTGTGGTTGTACGCGACAGGCAGAAACTGACCCTGACGGCAACACTCACAGAAGCCGCTAATATGGATGATTAGAAGACGGCCGCGGCCGTCTTTTTTTATGTGCAGCTTTTGCCGGAAGGCTTGCTGTGGTATGATTTAAGAAAAGAAAATATTAACTAGGAGCCGGAGATGCGCGTCGTTCTTTTTTTTCTTGACGGAGTCGGCCTAGCGCCCGCCGGTCCGGCAAACCCTCTCTCAACCACTCCCATGCCCTGCCTGCAGGAGCTGCTTGACGGGCAGGCGTTGACACTTGCCGCTGTGGGCAAACATAGCCGCACCACCCTGCTGGCGCTGGATGCCACCCTGGGCGTGCCCGGGGAACCGCAAAGTGCCACCGGCCAGACCACCCTTTTTACCGGTGTTAATGCGCCGCAGGCGGTGGGGCGCCATGTGCGCGGTTTCCCTACGAAACCGCTGCGCCGTTTGCTGCAACAGGAAGGCTTACTGCAAAAAGTACTGAAGCTGGGTAAAACGGCCCTTTTCCTCAACAGTTACCGGCCGCAGTATTTTGCGTCGCTGTCAGACGAGAGCAGTACTTACTCGGTGACCACCTGGATGAACCATTATGCCGGCCTGCCGTTTCAGACTCTTGACGATATGGCCGCAGGCCGGGCGGTCAATACGGATATTACCAATGAATATCTCCGCACAGATTTTGGCTTCGAGGTTGACATAATTGCTCCGGAAGACGCCGGCAGGATCCTGGCTCAGCAGTCGCGCCGCGTTGATTTTCTGCTTTTTGAACATTTTCTGACCGATATTTTTGCCCACAAAAGGGACAGGGAAAAAATAACAAAACTGCTTGTCACCATTGATCGCTTTATAGCGGGAATCCTGGCGCATTTGGATCTTCAGGAAACGCTTTTCATGATTACAAGCGATCATGGAAACCTGGAAGACTTAAGTACGCCGCTGCATACCAGGAACCCGGTGCCGCTGCTTTTATGCGGCGCCGGGCAGGAAGACCTGCCGCCGCTTACCGACTTAACATGCGTCACCCACTTTATCCTGGAAAGGCTGACCGGGGGGAAGTGCGGCTGATGTACGGAGCCTGCTCCCCTGCTTTTTCTGCTCCCAACCTAAAATAACTTAACTTAAGGAGAAAGCCATGCACTTTGAAATCCTGGCTGTGGGAAAAATTAAAGAACAGTATTTCCAAAGGGCTGTTGACGAATATGTCAAGCGCCTGCGACCGTATGCCCGGGTTACCGTCAGGGAAGTGAAAGATGAAAAAACGCCTGACGGTGGGGCGGCAGCAGAAGCGGCCGCCGTCCGGGAAAGGGAAGCGGGGCGACTGGAAGCACTGCTGAACCAGAGGGCATATCTCATTGCTTTTGACGTTCAAGGTAAGCAGCTTTCTTCTCCGGAACTGGCCGCCCTGTTGAACCGCCTGGCCACGGAAGGTAAAAGCCATATTACTTTTCTGATCGGCGGCAGCCTGGGACTGGCTCCCCGCCTACTGGAGAGGGCGGATCTGCAGCTGTCCTTTTCCGCCCTTACTTTCCCCCACCAGCTTTTTCGGGTAATGCTTTTGGAACAGCTTTACCGGGCATGTAAAATAAACCGCGGCGAGCCTTACCACAAATGAGCCTTCATGTCGGCCTCCCCTTTTAAGCAACACCATGGCAGTACGGACTTAACAAGCTTATTTTTACAAGGCGGCATTTCGCTCTGCAGCTCCGGACGCTTTGCGGGAGTATTGCATATGATATAGCAGCTGCTTGAAGGGGGGAGTGTTGTTGCAGTTTTTGCGAACCTGCGTGGTGCCGAGGAAGTGCTGCCGGTTGTTTACCAGTGCCTCGGGCGATGCTCTTTTTACTGTCAGTGCGAACAGGCGTAATATTCATTACCGCCTTACCGTCAGGAGTATTGCCGCCATGACAGTGGCCCATATCCACCTGGGGCGCCGGGGGAAAACGGTCAGGCAACCCGGAAGGGGAAATCCGCGGGCAGATCAAAGGCAGAAAAGGCAAATACCGCCGGGAAGCGGAAAAAGAACAGTAAAAAGCATGGCCGCCCGTCCGCAAGGAGCAGGGCGGTTTTTTTGCCGCGGGTGTTGGCAGTCAAGGAAATGGGGAATCTAAAAGAGACATTTAGAGGAAAAAAGCCTGTAATGAAGAATACAAAAAGAGCCAGCATTGTAAGGGAGGGTTCTGACAATGTCAATGATGGAAAAAAGCTGTGACTCTTTCTTGGAAGCCCTTGCTTCTAAGGCGCCTGTCCCTGGCGGCGGCGGTGCGGCGGCTTTGGGTGGCGCTATTGGTATGGCCTTGTCCAATATGGTGGGGAACTTGACTGTTGGGAAGAAGAAATATGCTGCGGTGGAAGAGGAAGTCAAATCCTTGCTTGAACAAGGAAGCAAAATTATGGAGGAATTAAAAACACTGGTGGACAAGGATGCGGAGGTTTTTGAACCGCTGTCCAAGGCCTACGGGTTGCCCAAAGATACGCCCGAACAGGCGGCCTACAAAGAACAAAAGCTGGAGGAATGCTCCAAACTTGCCTGCTCCGTACCTATGGAAATAATGCGCAAGGCTTATGAAGGTATTAAGATCCATGCCCGCATGGGTGAAATCGGTTCAGCCCTGGCCATTTCCGATGTAGGCTGCGGGGTTGTTTTCCTGAAAGCGGCGTTAATCAGCGCTTCGCTGAATGTAATCATTAATACCAACACTATTAAAGATCGCAAATTTGTGGAAGAAACAACGGCGGAAATGGACAGGCTGCTGGAAGAAGGCAAGCAGCTGGCGGACAAAACTTTGGAACTTGTCCTGCAGAAACTGAAAAAATAGGCTGCATACAGGAGGGATAACAAATGGCTGAACTGTTAAAAGGTAAACCTGTGGCAGATGCCATGAAAGCCGATCTGGTCGAGCGGGTCAGCGCCCTCAAGGCAAAAGGTATTACTCCCAAGCTGGGGATTATACGCGTCGGTGCCCGCCCGGATGACCTGTATTATGAAGGCGGTGCCAAAAAGACTTGTGATGCCATTGGGCTTGCCTACCAGGTCTTTGAATATCCGGAGGATATTTCCCAGGAAGATTTTGAGCGGGCGGTCACGGCAGTGGGGGCAAATAAGGAGATCCATGGTATCTTAATGTTTTCTCCCCTGCCCAAATCCTTGGATGAGAAAAAAATCCGGTCTTTAATCCCGGTGGAAAAGGATGTGGACGGCCTCACACTGGGCAGTGCAGGAAAAGTTTTTGCCGACGACCCAACCGGTTTTCCGCCCTGCACGCCCACTGCCTGTATGGAGATCCTGAAATACTACAACATTCCGTTAAAAGGGAAACGGGTGACAGTGGTAGGGCGTTCCCTGGTTGTGGGCAAGCCGGTGGCCATGCTGCTCATGCGGGAGCACGCCACTATAACCATCTGTCATTCCCGGACGGAAAATCTGCCGGCTGTCTGCAGGGAGGCAGATATTCTGGTTGCCGCCATCGGCCGGGCAAAAATGCTTACCGCCGATTATGTCAAGCAGGGCCAAATTGTTATTGACGTAGGCATTAACCCGGATCCGGACCGCCCGGGCAAATACTGCGGTGATGTGGCCTTTGATGCGGTGGAACCAATTGTGGAGAAAATTACGCCTGTCCCCGGCGGGGTGGGTTCAGTGACTACCATGGTTTTGTGTAAGCAGACTGTCATGGCCTGTGAAATGCAAAACGAATAGCTGAAAAAATGCCGCCTCCCGTCACTAGGAGGCGGTATTTTTTGTGGTGCGCCTGCCATTACATTGTAGGCGGCCCGCCGGAAAACAGCAATACGGGCAAATAAAAAAGTTGGGCTCATTGCTTTCCCTTGTATTGTATGTTATGGTGAGAAGGGCAGGACGGCAGGAATTTTTCTGTTCCAGCAAAGTTTACCGGGCTAAAGGGGGAATTTCTGCATGAAGAAAGCGTATG
This sequence comes from Bacillota bacterium, assembly GCA_012522075.1. Taxonomy (GTDB): domain Bacteria; phylum Bacillota; class Dethiobacteria; order Dethiobacterales; family Dethiobacteraceae; genus DUUE01. Next base: position 5,011 of record JAAYLG010000073.1, on the reverse strand, counting down.
ACGTTGCCCTGATCGGCGGCGGACCTGCTGCTATCTTTGCAGCTTATGAGCTGACAGACAAGGCTCCGGAACTGTCTGTTGCTATTTTTGAGGCCGGGGATGATATCTATGCCAGGAACTGCCCTCTTGCCGACAAAAAAGTGACACAGTGCATTGCCTGCAAGACATGCGGTATGATGCGCGGTTTTGGCGGAGCAGGTGCTTTTTCCGACGGCAAATTTAATTTTACGGCTGAATTTGGCGGTTGGCTGCGCGACTACCTGCCGGAAGCGGAAATCCTGGAACTTATTGACTACGTGGATCAGATAAATCTTGCTTTCGGAGCGCCGACGGAGTGCTACACTACGGAAAACAGCAAGCTTGCCGGTAAAGCCCTTGCCCATGATCTGCACCTGCTGCATGTCCGCGTCCGTCATCTGGGTACGGAAAACAATGTTAAGATTTTGCGCCGGCTGTATGAAGACCTGCGGCAGAAATGCCATATTTTCTGCAAGACGGCGGTGCGGGAAATAGAGCTGCAGCAGGGAGGTTTCCGTCTCCTGCTGGAAGGCGGAGGCAGCGTGGAATGCCGCTACCTTATTGCCGCGCCGGGACGTTCCGGCTCAGACTGGTTTGCCGGTCAGTGTAAAAAATTGGGCCTGGAGTTGGTTAACAATCGCGTGGATGTGGGAGTGCGAGTGGAAATCCCGGCAGTTATTTTCCAGCATATTACCGATGAAGTGTATGAGGCCAAACTGCTTTACCGGACAAAGCGTTACGGTGATTTGGTCCGTACTTTTTGCATGAATCCGCACGGGTATGTGGTGGCGGAGAATACGGACGGTATAGTGACAGTTAACGGTCATAGCTACCGTGATGCCAAGCTGCGGAGCAGTAATACCAACTTTGCCCTGCTTGTCAGCAACCGTTTTACCGAACCTTTTAATGCGCCGCACCAGTATGGCAGGCACATTGCTTCTCTGGCCAACATCCTGTCGGGCGGTGTAGTGGTGCAGCGTTTCGGGGATTTAATCAAAGGGCGCAGAACAAATGAGCACCGCCTGGCACAAAGTTTTACCAGGCCCACATTAAAGGCTGCTCCCGGGGATTTAAGTCTGGTGTTGCCCAAGCGCCATCTGGACAATATTATTGAAATGATTTATGCTCTGGACAAAATTGCCCCCGGTATGGCCAACAAAGACACATTGTTGTATGGGGTGGAAGTTAAATTTTACAGCTCTCGACTGAAACTCACCAAGAAACTGGAAACAAAAATACCCAACATGTTTGCCATTGGAGACGGTGCAGGAATTACGCGCGGCCTTTCCCAGGCCGGCGCCAGTGGCGTCTATGTGGCCCGGGTCATAGCCGGACGCAGTAAAGAATCCCCATAACCGCCCGTCTGACTAGCCCCCCCGACTGCCAAGCGGCAGCCGGGGCTTTTTTTGGTGAAATTTATAATCAAATGATAAATTTTGAAATAACTATATACAAGGCTATACAGATTTGTTATAATGATATTGACAAAAAGGGCGTGAAGTTTTTCACAAAACCTTTGTTTTTTTGTGCCCAGGTATGAGAAATATTTCACAATTGTTATAAAATTTTCACAAATTAACGTTTCGTCGCTTCTCGGTCGGTAGTACTTGGAAGCCTGCTTGCCAAGGGGGTGTTTGTTTAGAGCTGCCCGGAAGCCTGTTTTTCCCTGTTTTTTGCCTGGACTATCCGACATGCCCGTTGTGCTCCAGGGGCAAGACGCCGAAGCTGCAGTGAACGCAACAGTTAAATATAAGAAGGGCGGCTGCCGCCGGAAAGATCTGTGCGACAGCCGCTCCCAGGATACAAAGGAGGAAGAAAATGAAACCGGAACTTGAACAGCTGGCCGACTCAGTCTGTGCCAAGTATGATTATGACGCGGTCAACCTGTTGCCCATTTTGCAGGAAATCCAGCGCCATTCTCCGCGCAACTATATCAGTGAAGAAATGGCGAGAATAATTGCCAAAAAACTGGATATTACAGAAAGTCGTGTTTATGATGTCATTACTTATTTTTCCGCCCTTTCTTCCGAGCCCCGGGGTGAAGTGATTATTCAGATTTGTAATTCCACCACCTGCAATGTTAACAATAACCGGGATCTCATCCGCTGGTTTGAAGAGGAACTGGGGATTAAAGTGGGTGAAACAACACCGGACAATAAATTTACCCTTATTTTCACCCATTGTTTTGGTGCCTGTGACGTGTCGCCCGCAGTGCGCATTGAAGATGATGTCTACGGCATGTTGACAAGGGAAAAAGTAAAAGACTTGATTGCCGCAAAAAGGGGGGCTGTGGTGTGAAACAAGTGCATTTTATCACGGAACTGTTTGACAAATATGACGGGCGGAGCCTACAGGCTTACCTGGACGCGGGAGGCTTTACCGCTCTGAAGAAGCTGTTTGACATAAGCAGTGAGGCAGTGCTTGCTGAAATTGACGCCTCCGGTCTGCAGGGCCGGGGAGGAGCGGCTTACCCCACGGGGAAAAAACTGCGCCAGGCACGGGCGGAAAAAGCGGCACGTAAATTTGTCGTTTGCAATGCGGATGAGGGAGAACCGGGGACCTTTAAGGATAGGGAACTGCTCAAGTGCAATATCTACCAGGTAATTGAAGGCATGGTTATTGCCGGCATCTGCACGCAGTCCCAGGAAGGTATTATTTACGTGCGGGAAGAGTATACCAATATGCATGATGAAATCAGGGCTGCCATTGCGGAATGCTACAAGCACAACTACCTGGGCAAGGGTATTATGGGCTCACCCTATAATTTTGACTTGAAGCTTTTCAGCGGCGCCGGTTCTTATGTCTGCGGCGAAGGCTTTGCCATGTGTGAAAGCATGGAAGGGAAAAGCGGCCGGCCGCGCAGCAAGCCTCCATATGTCAAGCAGGAAGGCTTTCTCCGTCTGCCCACGCTGGTCATAAACACGGAAACTTTAAGTGCCATTGTCAGCATAATTAAACACGGTGCGGACAGTTTCCGCCGCTACGGCACGGAAAAAAGTCCCGGGACCAAACTGATCAGCATCTCCGGGAAAGTAAACCGTCCCGGTGTGTATGAGATTCCCTTCGGGCTTACCATCAGGGAAATAATTAATGACCTGGCCGGCGGCATCCGCAACGGCAAAAAAGGTCATTTTGTGCAAATTGGCGGTGCGTCCGGCGGCATCCTGCCTGAGCGGCTGTGGGATACACCCTATACTTATGAAGACTTGGCCAAGGCAGGCCTCAGTGTGGGCTCCGGTGCCATTGTGGTGGCGGACGAAGACAACAGCTTGTTGGATTACCTGAAAGTGGTCCAGGACTTTTTCCGCCATGAAAGCTGCGGAAAATGTACCCCCTGCCGGGAAGGAAACAGGCAGCTGCGCTTTATTTTTGATCGGATTATAAACGGAACGGCAACGGCTGCCGATTATGATAACTTGGAGATAGTGCTGGATGTGATGGGAAAAGCATCCCTGTGCGGCTCGGGCAAAACGGAAGTTGTTCCCTTTAGGACTGCACAGCGGTATTTCCCGGAACTGTTTATGACAAAAGAATGCTTTGTGGCCAAAAAGGCGGTGGTATAGATGCAAACAGTATTGCTTACCATTGAAAAGAAAATTTCTCTCACAATTGACAATAAAAAAGTAAGAGTGCCGGAAGGGACCACTGTCCTGGAGGCTGCCAAGAAAGCAGGCATTCATATTCCCACACTCTGCTATCTGAAAGATATTAATAAGGCGGGGGCTTGCCGTATCTGCCTGGTGGAAGCCAACGGCTCCCTGCAGGCGTCCTGTGTGCTGCCTGTCTCAGAGGGAATGGTGGTCAAAACCAATACTCCCCGGATAAGGCAGATGCGCAAAAACATCCTGGCTTTGATTCTGGCCAACCATAACAGCAACTGCCCCACCTGTGTCCGGAACAATAACTGTGAACTGCAGACACTTGCCAAGGAGCTCAATTTAAAAGAGGAAATTTTTGAGAAGGAATATTCCCACCATATTGACGATTTTTCCCCGTCTGTTGTCCGGGATGACAGCAAATGCATAAACTGCGGCCGCTGTGTCAATGTTTGCAATGAGGTGCAGACCGTGGGGGTTTTGGGTTTTGTCCATCGCAGCGACCGGACCAAGGTTGCCCCGGTTTATGACAAATCCCTGGCTGATCTGTCCTGCATCAACTGCGGGCAGTGCATTGTCAACTGCCCGGTAGGTGCACTGCGGGAAAAAGACAATACCGACCTTGTCTGGGAGGTTCTTGCCGATGAGACAAAACATGTGATCGTACAGACTGCGCCTGCCGTCAGGGCCGCCCTGGGAGAAGAGTTTGGCCTGCCCATGGGCACCAGTGTGACGGGGAAAATGGTGGCCGCCCTGCGGCGGCTTGGCTTTGACAAGGTCTTTGATACGGACTTTGCCGCCGACGTGACGATTATGGAAGAGGGGACAGAACTATTAAACAGGCTGAAAAACGGCGGTCCGCTACCCCTGATTACAAGCTGCTCCCCCGGTTGGATTAAGTATTGTGAACACAAGTATCCTGAGCTGATACCGCACCTTTCCACCTGTAAAAGCCCGCAGAACATGATGGGCGCCTTGCTGAAAAGCCATTATGCCAAAATGAACGGGCTGAATCCGAAAGATATAGTGGTGGTCAGTGTTATGCCCTGTACTGCCAAGAAGTTTGAAGTCCAGCGGGATGAACTGGCAGTTAATGGCATCCGCGATGTGGATATCAGTATTACTACACGGGAATTGGCGCGTATGATTAAAGAAGCCCGGATTGAATTTAACGAGTTGGCAGATAAACCGTTTGACGAATTTTACGGTGATTCCACCGGTGCGGGAGTCATTTTTGGCGCCACCGGCGGCGTTATGGAGGCGGCCATCAGGACGGTGGCGGATATCCTGACCGGACAGGATATTGATGAAGTCAACTATGAAGCTGTCCGCGGGGTGGAAGGCATCAAGGATGCGGAAATCCAGATCACGCCCGACCTTAAACTCAAAGTCGCCGT
>JAAYLG010000072.1 GCA_012522075.1 Bacillota bacterium | reverse complement strand
CTTTCGGTACTGTTTTGTTGTCGTAACTTAACAATAACCGAATTGTCCTCATCTTGCATTCTTTTTTTTAAAGCCTAGTGTCCAAGATCTATTGTAGTCCTACAAAACCAAAAGTACCAAAACTTAATTTTAGACTTTTCAGAATCGCCATTTCTGTGATAGAATGGAAAAATAATAAAGGTGGTGAAAATAAGGAATTAAGGTTAAATTTCTGTTGTCAGGAGGTATTTATGGACAATCTTGTACTATCACTGGAAATTATGGTAATTGGTTTGGTTGTAGTTATGCTAACCCTCTGTCTTTTATACCTGATGCTGCTCGGGTTTGGCAAAGCCGTGGCACGGGCAACCTCCTGTCACTCCGCCAAGGATGGGAAAGGACCGAAGGCCGGGCCCAGTATAGGGGAGGATGAGGACCCGGAGGAAATCATTGCCGTCATTGTTGCGGCAGTCTCGACCTTTCTTGGCCGCTCGCCACAAGCATTTTCACTGTTCTCTGTTAAACCTCAGGCAGGGATGGCCGGTTCTGTATGGTTAGAAGCAGGAAGAAGGAATTTGCTGAACAAAAGCCGCGAACTTGCTCTGCAGCGAAAGGGGAGAAGAAAGTGAAACAATTTCGTGTTACTGTAAACGGTAAAACATATGATGTTGTAGTGGAAGAAATAAACACTGCAGCAACAAGCAAATCGCCTGCCACAAGCGAGAGGCAGACAGCCGGCCGGACGTCAAAGATGGCTGATGCCGGACAGCCCACCCCCAAACAGGAATACGCACCTGCGGTTGCAAGTGAGCAAAAGGTCCCGGCCCGGGGGACGCCGCTCACTGCTCCCATGCCGGGAGTTGTTCTGAGGGTGGATAAAAGTGTGGGGCAGAAAGTGAAAGCCGGAGAGACCGTTATCATCCTGGAGGCCATGAAAATGGAAAATGAAATCGGCGCGCCTGTTTCCGGTACCGTCAGTGACATTCTGGTCAGCCCGGGGACAACGGTGAATACAGGTGACATTATGCTTGTCATCGAGTAGGAGGGCGGCCGATGCTGGAAAAACTGGCACTTTTTCTGGAATCAACCGGCTTTTACGCCCTGGACTGGCAGCATGCGCTGATGATAGCGGTTGCCTGCGTGCTGCTCTATCTTGGCATTTTTAAAAAATATGAGCCCTTGCTTCTAATCCCCATCAGCTTCGGCATGCTGCTGGCCAATCTACCGCTGGGCGGTGTCATGAACGACCCGGTTTATAATGCAGCCGGTGAAATGACTGCACCGGGCGGCCTCATTTATTATTTTTACCAGGGTATAAAGCTGGGAGTTTTCCCGCCCCTGATCTTTTTGGGCATCGGGGCCATGACTGATTTCGGCCCGCTCATTGCCAACCCGGTAACGCTCCTTTTGGGAGCGGCTGCCCAGCTTGGCATTTTTCTGACGCTGATCGGGGCAATATTGCTTGGCTTTACGCCGGAGCAGGCGGCCGCCATTGGCATTATCGGCGGAGCGGACGGCCCGACGGCCATTTACGCAGCTTCCATACTGGCACCGGAGCTGCTTTCCTCAATTGCCATTGCCGCCTACTCTTACATGGCACTTGTACCCCTGATCCAGCCGCCCATTATGCGTGCCCTGACAACAAAGGCGGAAAGGGAAGTCGTCATGGAGCAGCTGCGACCCGTCTCCAAGCTGGAAAAGATCCTCTTTCCCATTGTGGTTGTCATTATTACCGGCCTGGTTGTCCCTGCCGCCGTTCCCCTGCTGGGGATGCTGATGTTCGGCAACCTGCTGCGTGAATGCGGCCTGACGGATCGCTTGAGCAAAACTGCCGCCAACGATTTAAACAATATTATTGTCATCCTTCTGGGGACAGCCGTCGGTGCCTCGGCTACTGCCGAAAACTTTCTTACCCCCCGTACTCTTTTCATAATTGTCCTCGGCCTCGTTGCTTTTGCCTTTGGTACTGCGGGCGGTGTACTGATGGGCAAATTGATGTGTTATTTGAGCGGAGGAAAAATCAACCCGCTGATAGGTTCGGCCGGTGTTTCCGCCGTTCCCATGGCGGCGCGCGTTTCCCAGATGGAAGGGCAAAAAGCAAACCCCAACAACTATCTATTAATGCATGCCATGGGACCCAATGTAGCCGGAGTAATCGGTTCGGCCGTTGCCGCAGGAATCCTGCTTTCCATGCTGGGCAACTAAAGTAAGGAAAAAACGAACCTTACAGGATGCGTATGTTTGGTCTGACTGTAAACTGAGCCGTTTACAGCAGACTTTCAGCACCTGTAAGGTTCATTTGTATTATGTCCGTATTTTCCCCCTGTATTCATGTAAAAAATGGAAATGTAAGACTTGTTATTTTATGCTGTGTACAACATGTTGTCCTTTTAACCAACATGCATATGAAAATACTGGGAACATAAATCTTGTCCATACAAAATAAAATGATAAAAAGTGCTGTACCGGGCAGGGGTGGAAAATGCGGAGAAAAAAACAGGAGCAGGTCAGATGCCTGCTTGCCATACTGGTGCTGCTTTTGGCGGCCGGTGTTCTCTGTGATTATTTTCTGACGCACAACCGTATTTACGCAGGCGTTCGCCTGGAGCATCTGGACCTGGGCGGGAAAACGGCGGAAGAAGCAAAGCTTTTGCTGCACGGCGCCCTGGTTGCAGTCAACTTTCCTGCGCTGGCCGTGACCCTGACCCATGGCGATGCAAAATTTATTGCTACCTGCCGGGAACTGGGAATAACCGCCGACCTGGAAAAAATAGTGTCCGCTGCTTTTGCCGTCGGCAGAAACAAGCCTTACCTTTTGCGCTTTCTCGGCCGCCTGCGGCTGGCAAGGGAAGGGTGGAAGCTGTCGCCGGCCATTCGCATCGACCAAAAGCAGTTTGCCGCCACCCTGGAGGAGTTATGCCGTTCGCTGGAAGAGGAGCCCGTCAATGCGGAACTGGAACTTACTGCGGACAGGAAGAGCGTCATAATTGTCCCCGATTCGCCCGGCCGCAAAGTGGATCACGCCGCAACGGCCCGGGTGCTGCAGCAGACGCTAAAGTCTCTTTTCCGCCCCCTGGCTGCCGGGTTGATTCTCACCCCGGTGCAGGCGGAGGTAACGGCTGCCGAATTGGAAGCGCTGGCCATCAAAGAGCCGGTGGCCACTTATTCAACGCTTGTTTCGGACGGTATTCCCAACAGGGTACACAATATCCGCCTGGCCGCCGCCGCACTGGATAAAATTATCATCTATCCCGGGGAGGAATTTTCTTTTAACGACGCCGTCGGCAACACAACCGCAGCCAAAGGATATAAAACGGCCCCCGTCATTGTGGACGGCGAGCTGGTTGACGGCTTGGGAGGCGGCGTTTGCCAAGTATCCACCACTTTATACAATGCCGTCCTCCGTGCCAACCTGCAGGTCCTGGAACGCCGCAATCACAGCCTCTATGTGGACTATGTACCGCCCGGGTTTGATGCCACCGTGGCTTACGGCAGTATTGATCTGCGTTTTGCCAATACCAACCCTTACCCGCTTTGGCTGCGGACTTTTCTTGACGGGAACAGGCTGACAGTCACATTCTACAGTACTCTGCTTGCGGGACAGAAGACGGAAGTATATGCCACCGATGTGGTAACTATTCCTGCCGGAGAAAAAATTTTGGAAACTCATGAATTGCCCAAGGGTACGCGCAAACTGGTGAAAAAAGGAAAAAACGGCTACAAGGCAACCGTGTGGCGTGTTACCACCGTCAACGGGGAAGAAAAAAGAGAGAAAATTTCAGAGGACAGTTACAAAGCGGTCCCGGCTGAATACCTGGTCGGCACAGGAGAAATCCCGGCGGCAGACGGGCCGGGGGATAAGGAGAAAGCGGAGGCGGCCGGGGCGGAGTAATTTAAGGCGCCCGGCTTTAAAAAATCCGGCTTGGCGAAAGCCGGATTTTTTGTTATACTAGAAACGAACATATGTTCGGAGGGTGACAGGCATGCGTTATATTCTTCATGTGGATATGAATGCTTTTTTTGCCTCTTGCCACCAGGCGGAAAACCCGGCCTGGCGGGGAAAACCGCTGCTTGTTGCCGGCGACCCGAAAAAACGCCACGGCATTATTCTCACCGCATCTTATGAGGCAAGAAAATACGGGGTCAAAACGGGCATTCCTGTCTGGCAGGCAAAAAAATTATGCCCGCAGGGAATTTTTGTCCCGCCCGACCATGGCCTGTACCTGTCGTATGCGGAAAAAATCCTAGAAATAATGCGCTTTTATACGCCGCTGGTGGAGCCGTTTTCTATTGACGAGGCCTGGCTGGATGTTACCGGTTCAGTGCGCCTTTTCGGCCCGGCGGCCGAAATCGGGCGCACGCTGCAGCAGCGGATCAGGGAAGAAGTGAAAATTTCCTGTTCCGTCGGGCTTGCTCCCAATAAATTTCTGGCCAAAATGGCCTCGGAGCGGCAGAAACCAAACGGTTTTACCGTCAACATGCCGGCGGATGTGGAAAAGATTTTGTGGCCGCTGCCGGTGGAAGAGATGGTCGGCGTAGGGCATAAGCTGGCACCGGCACTGAAAGAAATGGGGGTGGAAACAATCGGCCGGCTTGCCGCCATGCCAAAGCACCTTTTGACGGCGCGCTTCGGTGTCATCGGTGAAGTCCTACTCAAGCTGGCCAACGGGGAAGACGACTCTCCCGTCGACCCCCATGCCCTGGATAAAGTTAAATCTATCGGCCATTCTGTGACACTGCCCCGCGACCTTTGCGACCCGGAAGATATTGCCCGGGTACTGCTGGATTTAAGCGAACGTGTGGGGCGCCGGCTGCGCCGCGGCGGCTACAGTGCCCGTACCGTCACCCTTACCGTAAAAGACCAGAACTTTGTCAGTACAACCCGCTCCCGCACCCTGCCCGGGCCCACCGTTTTGACGGAAACAATTTATGAGACGGCGCTCTCCATTTACCGCACCCATTATGAACCTTGGCGGAAAGTACGGCTGCTGGGCGTGTCCGTTTCCAACCTGCAGGAAAAGGAGGAGGGACGCCAGCTGGCACTGTGGTACGGCAATGAGGAAAAACGGGCCCGCCTGACGGAGGCGGTCGACACTTTAAAAGATCGTTTTGGCGATTATATCCTGCGCCGCGCTTCGCTTTGCGGTGCTGAAAGCATTAACTAAATAGCCCTGTGACCCAGGCCGATGGCCACTTCATTCAAATGCAAAAGACCTATGGCAAAAAAAATGGCTACGGCCACATGTTCTCCTTTACGGGCCACTCCCACTTTTCCACCCACATTCAGGCCGAGAGCCTTGGGCATGATTTGCGAAAGCGCCTCCCTGGTGGCCCCGGCTACGCCGCCTTCTTCCTGGTGGCTGCCGGTAATGACGCCTTCGCGTTTGGCCGCCACAACAGCCCGTTCAACCACTTTCTGCACGGAAATCAGAAACTCGCCGCCGTAATCAACGGCAGTTGCCCTGATGCCTTCCGCCGCCAGGGCTGCTTTTAGTTCTTTCTCCGCTTCCCGGCTTTCGGTCAAGGCAAGCCGGATGGCCGCCCCGGCAATTTTTTTACTGTCAGGCTGGTTCATCTCTCCACCCCGTTATCAGTATGATACCTTATTATACCAGAAGAGGAGAAGGTAAAAAAGCACCTGTTGCTCTAAAATGACCGCCGCTGCAGTGACATTTATTATCAACGCCGCCGGGTGAAAAACTGCACTCCAAATGGCCTGTTTAAAAGGCCCCGGGCAGGATTTTGCCTCTGAGCTGCGAAACAAATAGCCGGAAGGGTGTGTGGTTTTGTGGAATTTTATCATCTGGAAGCTTTTGCGGCCGTGGTTGCCTGCCGTTCTTTTTCGCGGGCTGCGGAAAAACTGTTTTTAAGCCAGCCTACCGTCAGTGCCCACATAAAAAGCCTGGAAACGGAGCTGGGAGTACAACTTTTTGACCGCGGCAAAGGCGAACTGTTGTTGACACCGGCCGGTGATACGCTTTATCGTTATGCCAAAGATATGCTGGAGATGCGGGAGCACCTTTACAGGGAATTTGCCGCAGGCGGCAGCTTGCAGGAAGAAACAGTGACTGTAGGTGCCAGCTCAGTCCCCTGCCAGTATCTTCTGCCTCCGGCCTTGGCGGCATTTGCCAAAGAAAACAGGCATATTAATGTCAGCCTACGGCAGGATAATTCACATAAAGTCTGTGAAGGCGTCTATAACTATCATTATCCGCTGGGAATGGTTGGAGAAAGGGTGGAGCTGCCGCGGCTGCAATTTGAGCCACTTGTCCGGGATGAGTTGATTGTGGCCATACCGGCACTGCCCGCTTTTGACTGCTTGCTGGCAAAAGACGCCCTTACCCTGGATGACTTGGCCGGGCAGACATTGCTTATCAGGGAGCGCGGTTCGGGCACACGCTCACTCTTCGAGCAGGCACTGCAGCAGGCCGGTGAAAACCTCGGACGTTTCCGCGTGCAGTTATTTGGCAGCCAGGAAGCCATTAAACAAGCCGTCCGCTGCGGCCTGGGGCTTTCCGTCCTTTCCCGTTATGTAGTGGAAGACTATTTGGCCTGCGGCCTGCTGGCGGCACGCCCCCTGGCCGATCTGGCTTTAAGCAGGCAGTTTTGGCTTGTGACTTATGAAAAACGTGTCCAGACACCGGGTACGCGCGCCCTCATCACTTTTCTGCGTCGCCATTTTCAGGAGGAAAAAGAAGAATGAAAACGATTTATGTCGATCATGCCGCTACAACATACCCGCGTGCACAGGAAGTCATTGACGCCATGGTTTATTACATGAAAGAAATAGGCTGCAGCCCAGGCAGGGGCGGTCACCGCCGCTCCCTGGACGCAGCGCGTCTTATCTATGAAACGCGGATTCTCCTCTCGGAATTTTTTAATGTCCCTCAGCCGGAGCAGGTAGTCTTTACTCCCAGTGTTACCTATGCACTGAATCTGGTGCTGAAAGGATTGCTTGCAGAAGGGGACCAGGTGCTGATTTCTTCCATGGAGCATAATGCGGTGGTACGGCCGCTGACACGCCTGGCGGCGGAACGAGGAATTCAGGTGATGCGGCTGTCCTGCCGCCCGGATGGATCCCTGGAGCCGGCAGAGGTAAAGAGGGCGCTGCGGGCAAACACTAAACTGTTGGTACTGACACATGCCTCCAATGTGACAGGGACGCTGCTCCCCGTGTACGAGGTGGGAGAAATCCTCAGAGGGAAAGATGTTTTTTACTGTATCGACGCCGCCCAGACGGCGGGTGTAGAAAAACTGGATTTTGCCGCGCTTAACTGTGATTATCTCGCTTTCACCGGTCAGAAAGGCCTGCTTGGACCTCCCGGGATCGGCGGCTTGTGTCTGAGTGCACGGGCGGCCGAAGTTACTAAACCGCTGGTGGAAGGGGGGACCGGCAGCAGGTCCGAAGCGGAATACCAGCCGCCGTTTTTGCCGGATAAATTTGAAAGCGGCACACAGAACGTTCCAGGCGTTGCCGGCCTGGCGGCCGGCGTCCGCCTGTTGTTGGCAACAGGGGTTAAGAGGGTAAAAGAGAAAAAAACGGCCCTGACGGCCGCTTTCCTGGCGGGACTGGAGAAAATACACGGCATTACCGTCTATGGCACGAAGAACGCCGACACTTCGGCCGGCGTAGTTTCCCTGAACATGGAGGGCCTGGATAACGGCACTTTAAGTTTAATTCTGGAACAGTCTTACGGCATTATGACGCGCCCAGGCCTGCACTGTGCACCGCTGGCCCATAAAACCATCGGCACTTTCCCCTCAGGGACGCTGCGCTTTTCTTTCGGGCTGACCAACAGCGAGGAAGATATCAATACTATTCTTGCTGCCCTGCAGGAGTTGGCAAAAGAAGGAACCTGATACCGCCGGCAAAAGGCTGCTCAGCCGATTGCCGGCCGCTTTGCATTTTGGCAAAATTATTATACAATTGAAAGGATACAAGATTTCACCGGAGTGAGTGATGACCGACGTGCAAAAGAAAACATACAGTATGACTGTTTTCGGCTGCCAGATGAATGAAAGGGATGCGGAAACACTGCGCGGTTTTTTGGCTGAACTGGGTTACGAGGAGTCGGAGGCGGCGGAAGGGGCCGATTTAATAATTTTAAATACATGCGCCGTTCGACAGAAGGCCGAAGAAAAGGTGCTCGGGCTGATCGGGCGCCTGGGCCGCCTGAAAGCCAAAAAGCCGGAGCTAAAAATAGCCGTTTGCGGCTGCATTGTGCAGCAGCCGGAAGTGGCGCAAAAAATAAAAAGAAAGTACCCGTTTGTGGACCTGATTTTTGGCACCCACAATATCGCCGCTTTCCCGCAGCTTTTGCAGCGTGCCCTGGAGAGTGAGGAAACGGTGCTGGATTTGTGGGAAGAAGCGGAGGGTGTGGTGGAAGGGCTGCCTGTCGCCCGGCAGGACAATATTAAAGCCTGGGTCAATATCACTTTTGGCTGCAACAATTTTTGCTCTTACTGCATTGTACCGTATGTTCGGGGGCGTGAAAGAAGCAGGAAGCCTGAAGAAATTCTGAAGGAAATTACATTGCTCGTGGAGCAGGGTTACCTGGAAGTAACTCTTTTGGGGCAGAATGTTAACTCCTACGGCAGAGACCTGCCGGACGGCATTGGTTTTGCCGATTTATTGGCGCGTGTGGACAGGGAAACGGGGGTTAAAAGGATTCGTTTTACGACTTCCCACCCGCGGGATTTTACCGCCAAGCTGGCAGAGACCATGGCCCGCGGCAAGAATATCTGTCCTCACCTGCACCTGCCTGTACAGGCGGGCAGCAATAAAATCCTGGCTTTAATGAACCGCGGCTATACCCGGGAACATTACCTGGAACGGGTGAAAATGTTAAGGGAGTATTTACCCGGCTGCGCCATTACCACGGACCTGATTGTGGGGTTTCCCGGTGAAACGGAAGACGATTTTGCCGAGACGCTGGATCTGGTGGAGCAGGTCAGTTTTGATGCAGCCTTCACTTTCATGTATTCCAAGCGTTCCGGTACACCGGCCGCCGACATGCCGAACCAGGTGCCGATGGAAGTAAAGAAGGAACGTTTGCAGCGCCTGATTGCACTCCAGAACAAACACAGCCTGCGGCACAACGAAGCCCTGCTGGGCAGTACGGTGGAAGTGTTGGTGGACGGCCCCAGCAAAACAGACCCCACTGTCTGGAGCGGCAAAACAGGAACCAACAAAACAGTAAATTTCAGCGGCGAGGGGATCAGTAAAGGACAATTTGTGCCTGTCGTCATTACGTAAGCAAGAACCTGGAGCTTAATGGGGAGGATTTGCCTTGACAGCGGAAACGCCAATGATTCGGCAGTATAAAGCAATCAAAGCCCAAAACAAGGATAAAATCCTGCTTTTCCGCGTGGGTGATTTTTATGAAATGTTTTTTGATGATGCCAAAATCGGTGCCCGGGAACTGGAAATTACTTTAACTTCACGGGATAAAAATGTTCCCCTGGCCGGCTTTCCTTACCATGCCCTGAATTCCTACCTGGGACGTTTAATAGAGCGCGGTTATAAAGTGGCTATTTGTGAGCAGGTGGAAGATCCAAAGACAGCCAAAGGGATTGTAAAACGGGAGATTGTACGCGTCATTACCCCGGGGACGGTTACGGAGAGTGCCCTTTTGGACGAAAAAAGCAATAATTACCTGGCGGCAGTCTATGCCGGCAGGGGCGGCATGGGACTGGCTGCCGCCGATATTTCCACCGGCGAATTTTCTTTGACGCAGGTGAAAGGAAGCAGTGCCGGCCGTTTTCTCGCTGATGAGCTTTTTAGGCTGCGGCCGGCGGAGCTGCTGGTGAATGCGGGGGCTGCCGAGTCGGCTGCTATACAGGAAGCACTGCAGCGGCTTGACAGCCGTACAATGGTCAATACACTGCCGGACAAAGATTTTGCCTTCTCCAGGGCGGAAAAAGTGCTGCTGGACCAGTTTAAAACGGGAACTTTGCAGAGTCTCGGCTGCGAAGAGCTGCCCCTGGCCGTTTCCGCCGCGGGAGCCGTTGTCCACTACCTGCGTGAGACCCAGCAAAACAAATTGGAGCATTTGCAAAAACCGGCTGTCTATGATCCTTGCGGCTTTATGGTGCTCGATGCCGCTACCCGCCGCAACCTGGAACTGGTGCGCACCATCCGTGAAGAACGCAAATACGGCTCTTTGCTGTGGGTGCTGGACAAAACCTGGACGGCTGCGGGAGGACGGCTGCTTAAACGCTGGGTGGAGCAGCCGCTTTTGGACGTGGATGCCATTACTGCCCGCCTGGATGCGGTGGAAGAACTGTTCCACAACCTGGCACTTGCCACGGAAATCTGTGAACTGCTGGAGCAGGTATATGACCTGGAAAGACTTGTGGGGCGTGTACACTGCGAGCAGGCCAATGCCAGGGAATTGCTTTCTTTGGCCGCCACCCTTGCCGTGCTGCCTGTACTGGCCCAACTATTGCGGCAGGGAGGCCCCCGCCTGCAGGAACTGGCCGGTCAACTGCCCGACCTGTCCGATCTTGCTTCCCACCTGCAGACCGCCTTGGCCGATGACCCGCCCTTTACTTTGCGGGAGGGGGGATTGATCCGGGAAGGCTTCAACGCGGAAGTGGACAGGCTGCGCCGTATCCTGAGGGACGGCCGCAGCGAAATCCTGCAGGTGGAACAGCAGGAAAGGGAACGTACCGGCATTAAATCTTTAAAAGTAGGCTACAACAAGGTCTTCGGCTATTACCTGGAAGTGTCCAAGGTAAACCTGCACCTGGTACCGGACCGCTATATCCGGAAACAGACTTTGGCCAATGCGGAGCGTTATATCACCGAGGAACTGAAGGAATATGAGAATACCGTCACCGGCGCGGAGGACAGGCTTTGTGCCCTGGAATATGAACTGTTTCTCTCCATTCGCAGGCAGGTGGCGGCTCGCACTGTGGAAATACAGAAGGCGGCGGCTGTACTGGCGGAAGTTGATGTTTACCAGTCCCTGGCCCGGGTTGCCTTGGAAAACCGTTATGTCCGCCCGGAAATCAATACGGGAGATGAGATCAGGATTGAGGAAGGGCGTCACCCGGTGGTGGAGCGTGTTACTAAAGATGAATTGTTTGTGCCCAATGATACTCTCCTTGATACGAGGGACAGGCAGATTCTGCTCATCACCGGACCCAATATGGCAGGCAAATCAACATATTTGCGGCAGACGGCCCTCATTGTGCTGATGGCGCAAATTGGCAGTTTTGTCCCGGCACGCAGCGCCGCCATCGGCATTGTGGACCGTATTTTTACCAGGATCGGCGCCGCCGATGACCTGGTGGGCGGGCAGAGCACTTTTATGGTGGAAATGAGTGAAGTTGCCAATATTTTAAACCGCGCCACCAAAAGGAGTCTTGTGATCCTGGATGAGGTGGGGCGCGGCACCAGCACTTTTGACGGCATCAGTATTGCCCGGGCTGTGGTGGAATATATTTATATAAAAGTAAAAGCCCGGACCATGTTTGCCACCCATTATCACGAACTGGCGGAAATGGCCCGGGAGTTTCCCGGCATCAAAAACCTGGCCACGGCCGTCAAGGAACGCGGCGATGAAATTATTTTCCTGCATAAAGTTGTTGATGGAAGTGTGGATCACAGTTACGGCTTGCAAGTAGCACGCCTGGCGGGGCTGCCGCAAGCCGTGCTGAAAAGAGCGCAGGAAATACTGCTTTCCCTGGAGAGGGACGACCGGACTGAGCGGGAAACGGCGGCAGTGGCGGAAACACAGCTGCAACTCTTTGCGCCGGACCCGGAACTGGAAAAAGCCCTTGCGGAAGTGGAACAAAATGATTTTCTTACCATCACACCGCTGGAGGCAATGCAGCTGCTGTACAGGCTGCAGCAGGCTTTAAAAAAGGGGAAATAAGCTATGGCCAGCATTCGTTTGCTTGATGAAAATACCGCCAATAAAATTGCGGCGGGAGAAGTAATAGAACGCCCGGCGGCGGTAGTTAAGGAACTGATTGAAAATGCGGTAGATGCCGGGGCTACACGTATTGACATCCAAATCGCCGGCGGCGGTCTTGAGTTAATACGCGTGGCGGATAACGGCTGCGGCATGGCGGCGGAAGACGTCCCCCTGGCCCTGCAGCGCCATGCTACCAGTAAAATAACACTGGCGGAAGATTTGGCGCGCATCCAGACACTGGGATTTCGCGGTGAGGCTTTGCCCAGCATCGCCGCCGTCAGCCGTTTCAGTCTGGCTACGAGACGGGCTGAAGACACCTTGGGGACGGAAATTATTGTGCATGGCGGTAAAACAGTATCCCTGGAGGCGGCAGGCTGCCCCGCCGGCACTACGGTAAAAGTGGAAGACCTTTTTTATAATACACCCGCCCGCCTGAAATTTATGAAAAGTGCTGCGGCAGAAACCGCCAGAATCAGAGTCGCCGTGGAAAGACTTGCCCTTGCCTGGCCCGGTATTTCCTTTACCCTGGCGGTCAACGGCAGAACCGTCTTTACCACTCCGGGCAGCGGCAATCCCGGGGATGCCGTACTGCAGGTTCTGGGCAGGCAAAACATGCGGCAGCTTCTGCCTTTTTCCTATACGGGAACTTTGCTGAGACTATCGGGTTTTCTTGCCAAACCAACATTGAGCCGTGCCAACCGCACTTTGCAGTATTTTTTTGTCAACAGGAGGCCTGTCTTTTCACCGCTCCTTGCAGACGCCCTGCAGACGGCATACCAGACGCTTCTGCCGCGCAGCCGTTTTCCGGCGGCCGTCATTTACCTGGATACAGACCTGGGTGAAGTGGATGTCAACGTGCACCCGACCAAAAAGGAAGTCCGGTTTTCCCGGGAAAGAGATGTCTATCGCCAGTTCCTGATCGGTGTAAAAACTGCATTGCAGGAAAATTCTTTACTCGGCGAGTTCCGGCCTGATTGGTCGCAGAACAGGCACCGCAGTGCTTTCAACCTGACGCTGAAAGATTACGGGATTACCGCCGCGCAGACTGCACAACAGCCGGTCATTACCCGCCCGGCAGGGCTGCAGGCAGCGGCGCGGCAGGCCACAGCCGGCCCGCCGGGCTTGCAGGGATCACGTGCGCAAGAACTGTCGCCGCCCGTTGAGGAGACCACGGCAAGTGAAGAAACGGGAGCAAGTGTCGCTTTGGCCCGGACAACTTTCCCGGAACTGCACCCCCTGGGGCAGTATCGCCGGACTTATATTCTTGCCCAATCTACAGGCGGAGATTTGTATCTTGTCGACCAGCACGCGGCCCACGAACGCATTCTCTATGACATGCTGAAAAAAGATGTTTCTTCCGGCACCCTTTCTGTGCAGGAAATTATCCCACAGACCTTTGAACTTGATCCGGCGTCGGCCGCTGCGCTGGAAGAGTCGCTGGCGACCTTTGCATCCCTGGGTTTAAATATTGCAAGATTTGGAAATAATAGTTTCGTCCTGCGTAGCGTTCCCGTCTTCTGGAAAGATCTGCTCCGGCAAGAGGAATTGATTGATCTACTGACAGAGACCCATGCGGGTGGTCATAAGCTGCAGCTATTTGAACGCTCGCTGCAGATGATGGCCTGTAAAGGGGCAATTAAAGCCAACCGGCAGCTTGAGCGGTCCGAAATGTCAGCCCTGCTGCAAAACCTGGCAGTTACCGCTGAACCTTATACCTGTCCTCACGGACGCCCCACTGTGATGATCATACCTGCGCAAACGGTGGACAGGAATTTCCGGAGGGGCTGAGATGTATGAACTGGTAGTTATTACGGGACCTACGGCTGTCGGTAAATCGGCAGTGGCGCTGGCAGTGGCGCAAATGCTCAAGGCGGAAATTATCAATGCCGACTCAGTCCAGGTTTATCGCGGCCTTGACATAGGCTCCGCCAAACCGTCTTCCGAGGAGCGCTGGCTTGTCCCTCACCATCTGCTGGATATTGCCGATCCCCGTGATAATTATACAGTAGCCGATTACCAGCGTGATGCCACAAGAGTTATTGCCAAAATTACCGGCCGCGGCCGTTTGCCGCTGATTGTTGGCGGAACGGGCCTTTACCTGCGGGCGGTAATCCGGGGATTTGCTTTCACGGAAAACGGTTTTGACCCTAAGTTAAGGCAGAAGCTGTATGCAGAAGCCGCCGCTTACGGCTCCGCCGCTTTGCATGCCAGGCTTGCCGCCGTGGACCCGGAAACAGCGGCAAAGCTTCATCCCAATGATACCCGTCGCATAGTTCGCGCGCTGGAAGTATATCTGCAAAGCGGACAGCCTATTTCCGAGCAAGTCAGGCGTACCCCCAAGGAACCTGTTTACCGGGCGGCACAATTTTGCCTGACACGGCCCAGGCACATTTTGTATCAGCGGATTAACGAAAGGGTGGACAGGATGCTGGCGGAGGGGTTTGTGGCGGAAGTGGAGAGGCTCTTGGCTGCAGGGGTGCCCCCGGAGGCCAAGTCAATGCAGAGCCTGGGCTACAAACAGATCGTGTCTTACTTGCAGGGCAAGGTGACGCTGGCAGAAGCAACGGAATTGATCAAGCGGGAAACGCGGCGTTTTGCAAAACGACAGTTGACATGGTTTCGCCGGGAAAAGGATCTGCATTGGATAGATCTTGAAACTAATGGTAAAATTTTAGCTGCAGCAGAAAAAATTACTGCATATTTGGCAGGATAATTACGGCAGGCGAAGAATAAAATCTATTATGATTTAATCTTGGAGGAGATTGGCATGAATAAAGCTTCAGGAAACTTGCAGGATAATTTTTTAAACCTCGCCCGGAAAGAGGACATGATGCTCACTGTTTTCTTGATTAACGGTTATCAGATTAAGGGAACAGTGCGCAGTTTTGATAACTTTACCATCCTGCTGAATGTAGACAACAAGCAGCAGCTGGTCTATAAGCATGCCGTATCTACCATTATTCCCCACCGCAATATTAACCTAAGCCAGCCCGTAGAATAACGCTTGCTGAAAATATATTTTGTCGATGTATTATCACAGCGAACAACAGGTTTTCTGGAGATGGAAACCTGTTTTGTTTTTGCCGCTTTGCCCTTTTTTCATTCCACCGCCGGCCAGAGCACGTAAACGACAATTTGCTGCATATAATGGTGATGATGAGAGGGTGGAGGGCATGAAACAGACAACCCGGTTTGGTTTAAAGTATACTTTTGACAATAGGGAGCTTAAACGAAGCCGGGAAAATTTAGGGCGGGCCAAAGCGGCGGAGGTGGCGGTTGCCAAAGCGCAGCAAACAGCGACGGAACCCGGCTTTGCCGGTGAATTACAGGAAAGCATGCAGCAGGTACTGCAGGAACTGGACAGTTTAGTCGGCTTGTCGCAGGTCAAAGAACTGGTCAGGGAAATTAGGGCTTTTGTTGAAATCTGTCGCCGGCGGGAACGCTTCCAGCTAAAAAATGAAAGTCTTGTTTTACATATGATTTTTAAAGGAAATCCCGGGACCGGAAAAACTACGGTGGCCCGGATCCTGGGGAAAATGCTGGCGGAACTGAAAGTCCTCCCCAAAGGCCACTTG
>JAAYLG010000071.1 GCA_012522075.1 Bacillota bacterium | reverse complement strand
TGCTGGCGGAACTGAAAGTTCTGCCCAAGGGACATCTGGTGGAAGTGGAACGGGCTGATCTGGTGGGAGAATATATCGGGCACACGGCGCAGAAATGCCGGGAACAGCTGAAAAAAGCCATGGGCGGTATTCTGTTTATAGACGAAGCTTATTCCCTTGCCCGAGGGGGTGCCAAAGATTTTGGCAAAGAAGCAATAGATACCCTGGTCAAAGCCATGGAAGACCATAAAAATGAAATAATTTTGATTCTGGCCGGATATAAAAGGGAAATGGAAAATTTCCTCTCCACCAACCCCGGTTTGCGCTCGCGCTTTCCCATCCACTTGCATTTTCCTGATTACAGCTGCGATGAACTGATGGAAATTGCGCATTTAATGGTGCGGGAAAGACAATACAGGCTGTCTGTGGGAGCGGCGGAATACCTGCGGCAATACCTGCAGCAGCAAGTGGAGGCAGGCCGCCCCAATTTCAGCAATGCCCGCCTGGTACGGAACCTGATAGAAAGAGCTATTCGCCGCCAGGCATTGCGCCTTGTAGACCGCCGCATTTATACCAGGGACGATCTGATTATGCTTCTGCGGGAAGATTTTGTTCTGCCGGAAGAGGAAGAAGCGGGAATCCATCTTTGGCAGGCATAAGAGTTAGTGTAAAGTTATTGTAGGTTTTTGGAGGAAAAATCCTTGAAAAAAGAGAATGAGGAACCTCACATTCACCACGAATGAATACCCTATTAAATGAACTAACGTAGTGTGAGTGATGTGAGGCTCTCCCAAAACCTATAGTGGCTTGACACTATCTGTACGGGATTACGGCTTGAAAACAGGAAAATGCTGCGTTAAGATAGAGAAAATAACTGTTTGCAAAGATGGGGGTTTGTCAATGTCTAATTCTGTGGGCATTGTCGGCGTTGGAGCAATGGGGAATGCTTTGCTGAAAGGGCTGCTTGCTGTATTACCGCCGGAGAGGCTGATGATTGCCGATGCGGTGCCGGAAAAACTGCAGAAAGCGCAGGATATATACAAGGTGCAGGCGGCGGAGACCACAAAAATTGCCGCAGACTGTGATGTGATTTTTCTGGCGGTCAAACCGCAGGATATGAGGCCGCTTCTGCGAGAAATGGCTCCCTTCTTGCACGGCTGCCGGCTTCTAGTATCCGTTGCCGCCGGAATTACGCTGGCGGAAATTGCCCGGCATCTGCCTGCGCAGGTAGGTGTAATCCGTGTTATGCCCAATACTCCCTGTCTGATTGGTGAGGGGGTGCTTGCAGTCAGCGCAGGGGATAATGTAGCTGAAAATGAATTGCAAAAAGTTGTTTCCTGGCTGGAAAAACTGGGCATGGTACGTGTTGTGCCGGAAACGGTACTGGATGCGATAACAGGTTTGAGCGGGAGCGGGCCTGCCTATGTCTTCCTCTTTATTGAAGCCTTGGCGGACGGCGGTGTCCTGGCAGGGTTGCCACGACCTCTGGCGCAGGAATTGGCTGTCCAGACTGTTCTGGGTGCGGCAAAGCTTGCCCGGGAGACCGGCAGCCATCCTGCCGTACTGCGGGAAATGGTTACCTCGCCGGGGGGTACAACTGCCAGCGGCCTGTTTGAACTGGAAAAAGGTGCGCTGCGCAGTGTGGTGCAGAAGGCAATTAAGGCGGCTTGTGCACGCGCAAAGGAGCTGACCGAATAATGGAGACGGCACGTGCAGCTTTGCAAAATGCGCAAACCATTGTGGTCAAAGTAGGTTCCAGGACACTGACGCACCGGACAGGAAAAATCAAAATCCGCATGATGGAGAAGATTGTACGTGAACTGGCCGACCTGGCGAACCAGGGCAGGCGCGTCATCCTGGTCAGTTCCGGGGCCGGAGCGGCGGGCATGGGACGGCTGGGTCTTGCCGGCAAGCCGGAGACGATGCCGGAAAAACAGGCCGTAGCCGCTGTCGGGCAGGGCCTATTAATTCAAATGTATGAAAAGCTGTTTGCCGAGTATGGGCTGGTTGCTGCACAGGTACTGCTGACAAGGGATGATTTCAGTCACCGCAAGCGTTACTTGAATTCGCGCAATACGCTGCAGGCGTTGCTGCATTTGGGCGTGGTGCCTGTCATTAATGAAAACGACACGGTGTCCGTGGAAGAAATTGAGTTTGGGGACAATGACACTTTATCCGCCCTGGTAGCCAGCATTGTGGACGCCGACCTGCTGGTCATCTTGACTGATATCGACGGGCTCTATTCGGCCAACCCCAAAAAAGATCCGGGAGCCAGACTTATCCACACTGTAAAACAATTAACGCCGGAGATTCGCAGTTATGCGGGGCAGACTACGGAAGCGCTGGCCACCGGTGGTATGATCACTAAGTTGCTGGCGGCGGAAATTGCTGTTAATTCCGGGATTCCCATGGTGATCTCCAATGCCG
>JAAYLG010000070.1 GCA_012522075.1 Bacillota bacterium | reverse complement strand
TATCAGGCGAATTGAGAACTGGATGAATAATTACCCAAGAAAAATTCATGGATATAGATCCGCTAATGAGATGGCAATATTATCAGAGGTGCCAAAATATGGGTGGCAATAAAACTTGCAATTAACCTTAATTAACGATTAAGAAAGAGTACTTGAATTTCCAGGGTGTTTGGCTTATCATTATAAAAATAAAGTACTTTAGATTTGCCGCAGGCGAAAGGCGGATTTGGCCGTCTTTTTACGGCAATAATCCTGTATATACCGGCAAATACAGGATTCGTTAAAGATGAAGATTTTGCTGGAGACGGGATGTCGAGGAGGTTAGACAAGAGCATGGAAAAAAAGATTAAGAGACTTCTTATCGCCAACAGGGGTGTTCCTGCAGTTCGCGTCATGCATACCTGCATTGACCGGAAAATTTTAACGACCGCAGTTTACAGTACGCCGGACCGCCTGGCTCACCATGTCACCATGGCCGATTCCGCCGTCCATATCGGGGAGGCGCCTCCGGGCGATTCCTATCTTAATATGGACAAAATTATTGCGGCGGCAATAAAGAGCAAGGCGGATGCCATCCATCCCGGGTGGGGCTTTCTCGCGGAAAATCATGAGTTTGCTCGGAAGGTTATTAATGCAGGCCTGATTTGGGTCGGCCCGCAGCCGGAAGTAATCCGAATGATGGGTGACAAAATCGAAGCAAAAGAGATTGTGCGGCAAGCAGGTCTGCCTACTATTCCCGGGATCAGTAACGTGACAAAAGCCAAGGAAATTATTCGCTGGATGAAAGAAGAAGATGTGCAATATCCCATTATGATTAAGGCTTCCGCCGGCGGCGGGGGCAAGGGTATGGTGAAAGTGGAGCGGGACGAAGATCTCTCCCAGGCGCTTGCCCGTGTCCGTTCCGAAGCAAAAAAGTCATTCGGCGATGATAAAGTCCTGGTAGAAAAATATATTGAACGCGGACGCCACATTGAAGTGCAGGTGGTGGCGGATTACTATGGCAATGTGGTTCACCTGTATGAAAGGGAATGCACTATTCAGCGCCGCAACCAGAAAATTATTGAAGAAGCGCCTTCACCGTCTCTGAGTCCGGACCTGCGGGAGGAAATCTGCCGGAAGGCAGTTGACCTGATGAGAGCCATTGGCTATACTTCGGCAGGTACGGTAGAGTTTCTCTTTGATTCCGCCACACGGAAATACTACTTCCTGGAAGTAAATACACGCTTGCAGGTTGAACACGGTATTACCGAACTGATCACCGGCTTGGACATTGTCGGCATCATGATTGATGTGGCCATGGGCAAAAAACTGCCTTTTAGGCAGGAGGATATTCATCCCAACCGCTGGGCAATGGAGGCCCGCCTGAATGCGGAAGATCCCAGGACCTTTAACCCTTCATTTGGTCAATTGACACGTTTGACGGAACCGCACGGGCCGGCGGTGAGGATCTCCTCCGGCGTGTATGAAGGTGCTGATATTCCCCCGTATTATGATTCCCTGCTGATGCTGATTATGTCCGCCGGGGCTGACAGGGAAGATGCCATCCGTGTGATGGATCGGTGTTTAAGCCGCAGCCTGCGGGTTGAAGGCGTGAAAACGTTAGCCCCGCTGCTTTTAAGCATAGTCCGTCATCCTGCCTTTATTAGAGGTGATTTTTCCACTCGTTTCATTGAAGAAAATCTGGATGATTTGATTTCCACTTTTATCGAAACGGACGATGAAGACGAAGCACTGAAAGTAGCCAGGTATGTGGCTAAAGTTTCCGCACTTGGCCCCCAGAATTGGATGTAAAGGAGACGATGTTATGAGCGATGCTGTCTTTGTTACCCCGGGAATATCACCCCGGGAAATAGTGGCCCGCGTTCGTGCCCTGCCGGGAGTTTGTTTTACCTCTACAGGGATGAGGGATGCCGGTCAATCTGATTATAAAAACAGACTGCGCCTTTTTGATTTGACTACGCTGGCACCACATTACAATAAAATGGGACTTTTTAGTGCCGAATGCCACGGTGGTGCACGCTGGCACGTGGGGATTATGAACCGCCGGGAAAGCCCGTTTAAGGAAATCAGCTGCTTGCGGGAGAAAATGCCCAATGTTCTTTTACAGACGCTGATCCGGGAAACAAGTCTTTGGGGGTACCGGCCTTATCCCCGTAACATCATTGAATATGTGATTGGCAATGTGGATATTGATGTCTGGCGCTGCTTTTCTTTTCTTAATGATATTCGCAATATGCGCCTTGTGGCTGAATTAATCATGAAACGCGGCAAGCTTTTTTCGCCGGCCGTCTCTTTCACCCAGGCCGACTGGGCGGATGATGTCTACTACCTGAAAGTGGTCCGGGAGATTGTGGACCTCTGCGGCGGCACGGATGAAATTATACTTACGATTAAGGACATGGCCGGTGTTGGCAGCCCGGCACGTATTACCTCGCTGGTAGATACCATCAAGCAGGCTTATCCTGATCTGGTAATCCAGTATCACCGCCACGCCACTGATGGCCTTGCCCTGCCGGCACTCCTGGCTGCAGCCAAGGCCGGTGCAAAAATCCTGGATGTGGAAGAAGATTCCCTGACACGTTTTTACGGCCAGCCTCCCATTTTAAGTGTGCAGGCTTATCTGGAAGAATCGGGCATACCGGTGCATCTGAACCGGGCTGAAGCCGAAGCTGCCGTCCAGAAGGCGCGGGAATGGATCGGCCAGTATTACTGGGCTGAATCTCCTTTTAAGGGCCTTGACCACGGCGTCCTGCAGCATAGAATGCCGGGCGGGGCTTTCCCCAGTTCCTTTGAGCAGGCGGAAAAAGGCGGTTTTTTGCACCTCATGCCCGCCATTCTTACGGTAATGTCCCTTTATAACAAAATAGTGAAATATTTTGATGTAACCCCCGGCTCCCAGATTACCTGGACTACGTGCAGCGGCATTGTCAACAAATATGCCAAAGAAAAAGGAGATGCGGGAGTGGCGCACCTGATCAGCCTGCTGCGACGTTTTGTTGAAGAAAAAGGGCAGGATTTTGATGCAATGGAGCCGGAGGAGCAGAAAGAACTGCTTAGGCTGTTCCGCAATGCGCCCGGAGATTTTAAGAACCTACTGCTAGGCCATTACGGCAGGCTGCCCATGGGTTGGCCGGCCGAATGGGTTTACCGCAGTGCATTCGGCAAGGACTGGCAGGAAGCGCTGGCCGGCAGGGAAGAAGAATCCCCGCTGGACCTGTTGCCTGACGAAGACCTGGCTGCCTGCCGGCAGGAACTGGCCGAACAGCTGGGGAGGGAACCGGAGCAGGAAGAGTTTATCCTTTATTTAATGCATCCCAAGGATGCCCTGGAGTATTTTACCTTCCGGGAACGCTACGGTGAAGCTTCTTACGTGCTGCCCACGCAAGTCTGGCGTGAAGGCCTGAAAAATCCCGGGGATACGGTAGAATTTGATATTAACGGCAAGCCATTTTCCATTGAGTTGGTATCCATCGGAGCGGAGCATGAAGGTATCATTCACGTAGTTATGCGCGTAAACAACAAAACACGCGTCTATAATATCCAGACGCCGCGGGTGAAAAAAGTTGAGGTGCGGATGGCCAAAACGCCGGCGGAAGTGGGCTCCCCCATTAACGGTAATGTCTGGCGACTGGGCAACCCGAAGCGCGGTGTGATCAAAGTAGGGGATATTGTGCATAAAGGCGAAGAAATTGCCAATATTGAGGCCATGAAAATGGAGACTGCCATCCTTGCCCCCTATGATGCGCAGGTAATGGAGATAGCAATTAAAGTAAACCAAGTGGTCAAAGAAGGACAGCTGCTCTTTGTCCTGGAAAAAATTGAGCCGCCTGCGCAAAACGGAGCCTGATTACAAGCGGAGACAAAAGCGGTAAAAAAAGCCTGTTACAAAACAGGCTTTCAGACTGTAGACAAAGTCTTATGAAATGCAAACCTTGGACGATCCTTGGTTTGCATTTTCATTTATAATTCATAATTGCCGTGGGCAAAAAATCTTTGGCAAAAGTGTAAAAAAGCCAGCAAC
>JAAYLG010000069.1 GCA_012522075.1 Bacillota bacterium | reverse complement strand
AGTTGCTGGCTTTTTTACACTTTTGCCAAAGATTTTTTGCCCACGGCAATTATGAATTATAAATGAAAATGCAAACCAAGGATCGTCCAAGGTTTGCATTTCATAAGACTTTGTCTACAGTCTGAAATACAGCACTCAGCGTGCTGTATTTTTTTTAGAGTTAGCGGTTGTTCAAGATGTAACATTTTGTTAAAGAAAAACTTCACCTTGGCTAAAGGAATCGTTTCATGTCAAAGCGAAGATATTTAAAAATTGGGGCAAGACAGCTGGATGGGAGCTTTCCTGCAAGTTCCTTCGCCGGGAAGGGACTTGCAGTTTTTCATAGCCGGGAAAGAAACTGTTATTACCTGAGATGGCTTTATCTGGGAGGTTTGTGTATGCTTGCACAAATAACGTTGCGCAATATTTTTCAGCGCCAGAAGATCATGCGGAAAGTGCTTATCAGTCTTATACCTGTCACTTTGGGAGGAATGTATTTTTTTGGCCTGCGCCTGCTTTGCTTGTTGGTAGTCGTAATGTTTGCCGCGGTCGCAACAGAGTACTTCTTTGCCGGCAAGCGTAAAGCAAAAGTCACGGAAGCCGTACTGGTAAGTTCAGTATTGTTTACGCTGTCGCTGCCTGTTTCCACGCCCTTTTGGGCGGCGGCGCTGGGCATCTTCTTCGGTATTTTTTTCGGCAAAGAAGTCTTTGGCGGTTTTGGCCACAATGTCTTTAACCCGGCTATTGTTGGCCGGACGTTTATTCTGGTTTCTTTTCCGGGTTACCTCACCGCTGCCTGGACGCAAATCTTTACCACTTTCCCCGGCGGTTTTGCCCGCTATATTGCACCGCCGCTGGATACACTCACTCAGGCAACGCCGCTGGCCCTCTTTCAGGCCGGTGAAACGCTGCCCTTGTCACAAGTTATAGTGGGAAATGTCTTTGGCACCATGGGGGAAACCAGTGTGCTTCTTTTGCTGCTTGGCGGGATTTTTCTGCTTGTAAACAAAGCTGCGGACTGGCGGCTTATGCTGTCGCCCATGCTGGGTTTTCTGGGATTGACATCTGTTTTGAAACTCGCGGGGGTCGGTGGTATTCCCCATCCTCTCTACGGCCTTTTTACCGGCGGATTTTTCTTTCTCTGCATCTATTTCGTGACGGAACCGGTAACGGCGCCAAAAACTATTCACGCCAAATGGCTCTATGGGATCTTAATCGGTGTAATTACAGTCATCATCCGCTACTTTGGCATCTTTGCGGAAGGCGCATCCTTTGCCCTGCTGATCATGAACATTTTTGTCCCCCTGCTGGATGATGCGGTGAAAAGCCTGCAAGCGTTGCGCAAAAAGGAGGCGGCCGCATGAGAAAGTTTTCCCTGAAACCGGTATTGTTCATGATCGCTCTCACTTTTGTTTACACCGCCGTTCTGGCAAGCATTAATGCCGTCACGGCCGAACGGATTCAGCTTAATGAAAACCTTGTGGAACAGACAGCTATTCTCTCTGTCCTCAATATGCTGCCGGAAAACCGTGATCCGGATCAGATCAACGTGTTGTACAGGCGGCATATCCGGGAGCTTAATCTGAACGATCGCGTGCTTTATGAAGGGTTAAACAGCGCAGGCGAACGGATAGCCTATATCGTCCCTTTTCACGGGAAGGCTTTGTGGGGCGAGCTGACTGGCGTTGCGGCATTTACCCCGGATTTTTCCACCATACTCGGCATTGATTTTATCAAACACATGGAAACACCGGGTCTGGGCGGACGGATTGACGAGTTGTCTTTTAAAGAGCAATTCAGGGGTGTTAAGATTAACCCGGAAGCAGAAGGGGATTTCCTGGTTTACCGTCCCAGACCGGGCGGTCAGGTGGACGCCATTGCCGGTGCTACCGGTACATCCAATGCGGTGCTGCGTATACTTAACGATACGCTGGCCGCCTTGTTATTTGACAGCGGGGAGGCGCTCCTGCATGAGTAGCAAAGTAAAAGACATTATTTCTCTGGGCGTCATTAAGGACAATCCAGTTTTCCGTCAAATTTTGGGCATTTGTTCCTCTCTGGCGGTTACCAACATGATGCTGAATTCGCTTGCCATGGGACTCGGGCTGATTTTTGTCACATCCCTCTCCAGTCTGACTGTTTCCGCTTTGCGCAAGTACACACCCGGCCACATCCGTATGATGGTCCAGGTTCTGATTATTTCCGCTTATGTGATCATTGTGGATATAGTCTTAAAAGCTTATTTCCCCGCCCTAAGCAGCGCCCTGGAGCCTTATGTGGGACTTATTATCACAAATTGCATTATCATGGGGCGCTGTGAAGTGTATGCGCAAAAAAATCCACCGTTGGCGTCCTTTCTTGACGGAATTGCGAACGGCTTGGGCTACAGCCTGGTGCTGCTGACCATAGCTTTTGCCCGTGAACTGCTGGGCTTTGGTTCCGTCTTTGGCATCAATGTCCTTGGCCCAAACTGGGTCAGGTGGGTCATCATGATCATGCCGCCGGGCGCCTTTTTCGTGCTGGGCCTGCTCATTTGGGCAACCAACCTTTATTTGCCCGCCAATGGTGCTGGCAAAGCGTCATCTGCAGGAGGAGGCCGGTAACAATGGAAGTTAGTCCGTTTATCGTTTTTGTGGCATCGATCTTTACCAGCAATATGATTTTGTCCAATTTTTTAGGCATGTGCTCATTTATTGCGGTCTCCAAAGAAAAAAGTACCGCCTGGGGACTGGGCCAGGCCGTCACTTTCGTTCTGACAGGGACATCAGTTATAAATTACCTGGTTTATCATTATGTCCTGGTGCCTTACGGGCTGGTGTATTTGCGCTACATTGTATTTATCCTCCTGATAGCGGCTTTTGTGCAGCTTGTTGAGATGGTTATTGAAAGATATTTTCCTGTTCTTCACTTGCATTTGGGGATCTTTTTGCCCCTCATAACGGTAAATTGTGCTGTTTTCGGGGTCTCACTGTTTACAGTAATCCGTCAGTATAACTTGTTCCAAGCAACAGCTTTTGGATTCGGTTCAGGTATCGGCTGGACTCTGGCTATTGTGGCTCTGGCCGGAATCCGGCAAAAAATTAAGAACGCTCCCCTTCCCAAAGGATTGGAGGGCGCGGGTATCACGTTAATTATTACCGGAATTATGGCCCTTGCCTTTATCGGCTTCTCCGGTATCATCCATGTGCAGTAGGGGGTGTTCCCTTGACAGCCATTATGCAAACAGTCCTGATTGTTACCGGCATAGCCGGACTCCTTGCGTTCATACTGACCCTGGCCAAATATTACCTTGCCAATTACGACAAGCTTACAATTACTATTAACGATGAGCGGGAGCTTGTGGTGGACGGCGGCGAGACGCTCTTAGCCACACTCGGTCAGCAAGGGATTTTTCTTCCTTCCGCTTGTGGCGGAAAAGGGACCTGCGGCCTCTGCAGGTGTAGGGTTGTTGCCGGCGGCGGCCCGCTGCTGCCGACAGAAATGCCTTTTTTTAGTAAAGAAGAACAATTGGCCCGGATGCGGCTTGCCTGCCAGGTCCGGGTAAAAAACAATCTGAAAGTGATTATACCCGAGGAACTGCTTGCCGCCCGCAGTTACGAAGCAGTTGTTGAATTCATCAGGGGCCTCTCCGACAACAAAGCATTTGCGCCTTCGCCTGGTTGACGGGCAGAAAATAAAATTTAAGGCCGGCCAGTATATCCAACTGGTAGCACCGCCTTTCCCCGGCAATCCGGAGCCCGTCTTCAGGGCTTATTCCCTGGCTTCCTCACCCTCGGAACAAGAAGCCGTTGAACTAATTATTGGTTATAAAGAAACAGGTATTGTCACTGTTTATGTACACAAATTTTTGGCAGTTGGTGACAAGGTTACTTTTAACGGTCCCTTCGGGGACTATCTACGTGATTCAGACGCGGAAATTATTCTTGTTGCCGCAGGTACCGGCATTGCTCCCATACGCAGTATACTCTACCAAATCAGAGACGAGCAAATTAAACGCAAGACGACTTTGTTTTTCGGCGCCCGCACGGAGGCGGACATGATCTGCGCCGAGGATTTGTATGAATTTGAAAAAACAATTCATGATTTTACCTTTAAGCCGGTTCTCTCCCGGGTCGGAGAAGATTCCGCCTGGCAGGGAGACAGGGGGCGTGTAACCGACTCCATAGAGAAATACCTGGCGGACGGTGAAAATAAAGAAGCTTATATCTGCGGCAGTCCCGCCATGGTCCAATCAACGGTGGAAGCCTTGCTGAAAAAAGGCTTTAAGGAAGACAAAATTTTCTATGACAAATTCGGTTAACAAATTATCCCGTCCGGTAGCCGGACGGGATTTTTGCTATATTTCTGCAAGGTTTATTCCCCTATGTTTGCTTTATCAATTTTGCTATACACGCATCCATATAACAGGGAATATATTTAATACAACATATTATCTTGCAAAGATTGTAGGTGAAAGCTTGCATGTTCTGCTGACAACTTGTCTGGTACGCAGCGGTGTATTGACACACGCCTGGGATTTGGTGCAGCAACTGCCGGCATATGGGATTGAAGTTACCGTAGCCATTTTGCAGCAGGCTGACGAAGGGGGCGGCTCTGAACCCGGTTCCGGCCGGGAGAAATTCAGCAATCTTCTAGGCCCCATCAGTCGCGGGAGATACTACTTCTACCGTACCACCGACGACCTGGCAGCCATTTGCCAGGAGCACAAAATTGAGCTGCTTCATGCCCATTCCAGGCTTGCTTATCCTACCAGCCAGGTTGTAGCCAAAAGGCTGGGCATTCCCCTCGTGCTTACACTGCATGGTGTTTTCCCCTGGCAAAAGTTTTACCCTTCTTCTCTGTTGCAGGCGCGGGCAGTTATTGCCATCGGTCCCGCCCAGGCCGCCGATACGGAGCTGGTGCGGGAAAAAGTCGTAATTATCCCCAACGGGATAGATACGCAGTATTTTTGCCCGCAGCCGTCAGCGCCCTGGCGCCAGGGGGAAGAGCTGCACGTAATCTGGTTCGGCCGCACAAACGGGGCCTCTACCAGGGGGGTGACCGTCCTTGACCGGGCAATTTATCTGCTGCGCAGCCGGGGGCTTAAGATTAAAGCCACTTTGATCGGGAGAGCCGCAGATGTTTATGTGCATGAATTTGCGGCTTTGGACTGGGTGTCTGATCCACTGCCTTATTTGCAAAGCGGACACTTGGCATTCGGGCATGGCAGGTCGCTGCGGGAGGCCATGTCCTGCGGCAATGTGGGGTTTTTGCTTGGCCACGGCTACGGCGGTCAGGTGGAAGCTTCTTGGTTTGCCGGCGAAGTTCCCCGGCCTGTCAGTGCAATTCCCGAATACAATCTGCCCAAACCGGAAGCAGAGATTATTGCAGCAGACATTGCCCGCTTTTATCATAATGAAAAACTGCTGGAACAAGCCCGTATTGAGGCGCGTCTGCTTGCGCTTCGCCATTTTGATGTACGGGAGATGATAAGAAAAACTATTGCCGTTTATGAGAACTGCCTGACTCCGGAATAAAGCAAGGAGAAGGGACTAAAAAAGATCCGGGGGTGGAGTATGGGGGATGCGTGCCACCACTTCTCCTTCGTATTCAAAAACGGCTTCTGTCCCGTCGGTAATTTCGCCAATGACGGCAGCCTGTGCTCCCTGCGACCTGGCGGCAGCCAGGACTTCGTCAACATCCTGCGGAGCAACCTGGAAGAGCATTCTGGCCTGTGTCTCGCAGATAACAATTTCTTCCGGAGTAAGCCTGGCTTTTGTCGGGACAGCTGAAAGGTTTACTTTGGCGCCCAGCCCGCCGAAACGAGTGGATTCACTGACTGCGGCACCGATGCCTGCTGCGCCCAAATCGGAACAAGCTTTAATTTTGCCTGTCCTGATGGCAGCCAGGGATGCTTCCATTGTTACTCTTTCTTCAGCAAAAAGAGCAATGGCAGGACGGAGTTCATCCACCAAGCCGGCACGATAAAGGGTGTCATTGCCATCATTGCCCGTTTCCCCAATAATAATCAGCCGGTCACCCGCATTTTTTGCCGGTTTGGTAAGAGGTTTGTCAGCTACAAGCGGTCCGATCACTGACACAACAACTGCCGGCACAATATCGCTAAAGGATGCGGAAAACCCGCCGCCGACAACAAATACTCCCATGGCTTTGCACATGTCGCTGATGCCTTTCACCATGAGACTTACCCTCTCGCCGCTTGTCATGATCTGGCAGTTGCCGCAGGTGCATTCCCCTTTAAAACCACAGGGCCCCACAATTACTTTCTCCTCCAGCGGTCTTGTCCCAATGAAATCCAGCAGAAACATTGGTCTTCCACCCATGGCAACCACATCACGCATGGCACCGCCGGCTCCGGTAGCAGCAGCGTCATACGGACGCGGCACGGCGGGCGAGCAGTGGCTTTCCATTTTGGCTACTATCAACTTGCCGTTTGGCATGCGAAATACCGCTGCATCATCATTGGCGTCCGGCCCCACCAGCAGGCTTCCCGGCCAAATGCTGTCGACACAGTCGTTTAGCTGCTTGAATAAGCGGAAATTTACCGCCTTGTCGGTGTTGTGGTGAAGATGGACAAAGAGGGCATGCATTAACGCTTTTTCCAGCCTGTTCATAAATTTACCTCCTTCTGTTGGTCAGGCAAGCATCTTTTCATTTGAACCGTGCTGTCCTTTCGCTATGTAGCAACTGAGACTATTTTATTTTACTCCATTCGGGTCCGCACTTCAAAGTATTTTGCTGCTGTCTGCCAATTGGTTAATTGCAAGTTTTATTGCCACCCATATTTTGGCACCTCTGATAATATTGCCATCTCATTAGCAGATCTATATCCATGAATTTTTCTTGGGTAATTATTCATCCAGTTCTCAATTCGCCT
>JAAYLG010000016.1 GCA_012522075.1 Bacillota bacterium | reverse complement strand
GCCAATAATCTTGGCCTCTCACATCCTCTAGTCTTGCGGCAGAGTCGTTTTCTGGACAGGATGATCAATGCTAAAATTTTCCGGGAAACGAAAAAGCGGTAGCATTGGGCAGAGAGGCAGCTTGCCAAGTAGTTTGACACAAGTTGCAGGCTGTGCTAAAATATTAATAGCGACGCGGGGTGGAGCAGCTGGTAGCTCGTCGGGCTCATAACCCGGAGGTCGCAGGTTCAAATCCTGCCCCCGCTACCAATAAAGAGTAGCACCCTTGAGGAAAGGGTGTTTTTTATTGCAGATTATAGCACGGGATGGGGGAAATAACATTTTATAATTCCGCTTGCATTTAATGGAAAACGAATACATAGTTGACAATCGCTGTATATTAAGGTAAGCTATAATTGTACGGGTGTACGCTTTTTCGGAAGCGTGACGCCCTTCAGTTTTATTTGGGGCTATACCATTAAATGGATTAATTATCTGGAGGGAGTTTCATGACTTCAGAAGTACGGCAGTCTGATACAATCTTCACCAGCCTTGGCAGGCAATTGGCCGAGATTGAGGCCGGGAAGAGAAAACTGCTGGAACAGTATTTCCCTGAACCATCTCAGGAACGTGATGCTTTTGAAGCACTGCTGGATAAATATATCCGTCAACTGGCGGGACTTTTGCAGGGCAGCAAAGAACAAAAGCACGCTGTCAACAGCGAGGTGCCTTTTGTTACCATTGGCAGTGCGGTTGAAGTTGTTGAGACGGAAGCGAACGAAATTTATAGATACAGGATTGTTAATCCTGAAAATGTTAATCCTGGAGCGGGGGATATCTCTTATCTGTCACCTGTGGGTAAATCGCTCCTGTTGAAAAAAGTGGGCGACGAAGTTGTCGTCAAAGCGCCGGGCGGCGTCTTTCGCTACCGCATTAAAGCCATTGAATGGGCCGATGCAGTTTAGTGGCATAATTTTAACAAATTCGTAAAAGTACCTCTCCGGCCTTGCCTGGTGCTTTCCTGACGGTTATAATTAAAAAAATAATGCTTGGAGCCGGCATCTGACCGGCTCGCTTCATTTCCCGCTGCAGGTAGCCCTGCGCAGGGCAGATTAAATCTGTCGGGAGGCAGGAATATCCTGCCCGAGGAACAAATAAATTTTTTCAGTATGCTTTTTTAGAAGGGGGTATGTGTATGAAGCAGAGGACATTAAAGCCGGAAGAACTGCGTTTTCACTGTGACCCGGCACAATTTGAATTTGAAACAACGGAAAACGTAGCACCGCTGGAGGGAATTATCGGCCAGGAAAGAGCAGTGCGTGCCATGGAATTCGGCCTGACAATTAAAAGGCACGGCTATAATATATTTATGACCGGGCAGACCGGAACAGGTAAAAATTCCTATGTCCAGACTCTTGTCAGTGAAATTGCCGCCGGAGAAGAAGTGCCTCCCGACTGGTGTTATGTCTATAATTTTGCCGATCCGGGGCATCCCAAAGCTTTATGCCTTCCCAACGGGCGGGGGTCCGTTTTCGTCCGGGAAATGGAGGAACTGGTTGAAGCTTTAAAACAGGAAATTCCCAAAGCTTTTGATGCAGATGACTATGAAAGGCAAAAAGCAGAACTCTTTCGCCGTTTCCAGGAAAAACGCTCTCAACTGCTGGAACAAGTGGCACAGATGGCGGAAGAACAGGGTTTTATCCTGAAACGGGCCAGTACCGGCTTCGTTACTGTCCCGCTAGTGGACGGCAGAGAAATCACCAATGAAGAATACGAGCAATTACCGGAAGATGTTAAGGAAAATTTGGAACGCAAATCCAGCGAACTGCAGCTTTCCGCCCTGAAGATTATTCGTCAGGTCCAGGCGGCAGAAAAAGAAATGAAAGAACGAATAAAGGAACTGGAGAACAGAATCGGCCTTTTTGCTGTAGGTTATCTGATTGACGAGCTCATGGAACGTTATGCCGATAATCCTGACGTGATTGCCTACCTGGAAGCGGTCAGCAAAGATGTGCTGGAGAATCTGGATGATTTCCGGACAGAGCAAACAGAGGAAGTACCTTTCCCTTGGCTGAGGCGCAAGGAAGATCCCGGTTTTAAATATCGCGTCAACCTTGTGGTGGACAACAAGGACACCCGCGGGGCACCTGTTATCGTTGAGAACAACCCAACTTATTACAATTTGATCGGACGGGTGGAATATGAAAACAAACTGGGCATGGTCACTACCGACTATACCATGATTAAATCCGGTTCCCTGCTGAAAGCCAACGGTGGCTATCTGATCCTGCAGGCCCGTGATGTGCTGACCAACCCGGGTGCCTGGGATGGCCTGAAGCGTGTGCTAAAAACCAGGGAAGTAGTGCTGGAAAACTTGGGTGAACAGTCCGGACTGCTGGCCATGTCAACCTTGCGGCCGCAGCCCATTCCCATCAATGTGAAAGTAATCCTGGTGGGCAGCCCCGAACTGTATCAACTCTTATACGACCTGGATGAGGACGTCCGCAAACTCTTTAAAATAAAAGCCGATTTTGATACCGAAATGAACGCCAGCAGGGAAAGAATGACCCAAATGGCCAGTTTTATCGCTTCCCACGCGGAAAAAGAAGGAGTACGTCATTTTGATCGCAGCGGTGTTGCCAGGCTGGTGGAATACAGCGCCCGCTTGGCCGACCACCAGTTGAAATTAACGACACGTTTTAATGAAATTGTGGAAATTATTTATGAGGCGGATGCGTGGGCGGCGCTGGAAGGCTGTAAATTGATCAGCGGCAGTCATGTGCAGAAAGCTATCGCGGAAAAAATTTACCGTTCCGACAAGTATGAAGAAAAAATGCTGGAACAGTTGGCGGAAGGCACGCAGCTGCTTGATCTTGACGGAGTCAAGGTGGGCCAGGTAAACGGTCTCTCCGTTTTAAACAGCGGCGATTATGTTTTCGGCAGACCGTCACGCATAACCGCCGTTACTTACCTGGGCAGGGAAGGAATTATCAATATTGAACGGGAAATAAAAATGAGCGGCCGCATCCATGACAAAGGCGTGCTGACGCTGTCCGGCTACCTGGCGGCCAAATTTGCCCAGAAATTCCCCCTGTCCCTTTCCGCCAGCATTACTTTTGAGCAGCTCTATTCCGGTGTAGACGGCGACAGCGCTTCCAGCGCGGAATTGTACGCCATTCTTTCCAGCCTTTCCGATCTGCCGCTGCGGCAGGACATTGCCGTCACCGGCTCGGTCAATCAGTTTGGCGAAATCCAGCCCATTGGCGGCGTTACATGCAAGGTAGAGGGCTTTTTCAAAGCCTGTAAACTGCATGGGCTGACCGGCAGGCAGGGCGTTATGATTCCGGTACAAAACATCAAGCACTTGAATTTAAATGACGAAGTGGTGGAAGCTGTAAAAGCAGGCCGGTTTCACATTTACCCGGTTGCCATGGTGGAAGAGGGCATCGAGATTCTGACGGGAGTAAGCGCCGGGGAGGCTGACGCTGAAGGCAATTATCCGCCGGATACGGTATTTGGCTGTGTCGCCGCCAAACTTGCGGCTTACAATAAGTTGCTGCAACAAGCTAAAGGTGACGACGAAGAGCAGGGCGAATAGCACCGGGCCTTATACACTTACTTGAGTTTGCAGGTACAATTGGTTACAATAAGGTTACAATAAAGTCGAAAAAAAGGCAAAAGGCGTCCGAGGGAAGGTTGCAAAAACGTGAAAGCATTATCTGTTGAGGATTACCTGCAAAACAGCAAGGACTTCTGTCTGATTGATGTCCGCTCACCGGGAGAGTATACCGAGGCTCATATCCCTGGAGCGGTTAATGTCCCCCTTTTTACTGATGAAGAAAGGGCAAAGGTGGGTATTGTCTACAAGCAAGAAGGGACCGACCGGGCGAAACAGGTCGGTCTCCGGTTTGTTGCCGCACGCTTGCCGCAGATGGTGGAGCAGATTCTGGCTGCAGCAGGGGAGAAAAAAATAGCTGTTTATTGCTGGCGGGGCGGCATGCGCAGCCGCAGTGTGAGTCACCTTATGGCGGCGCTGGATTATCCGGTGTACCAGCTGACAGGCGGTTATAAAGCTTTCCGCCGCCATATCAACCGGTTTCATGCAACATATAAAATTGAAGTCCCGGTTTTTGTGCTAAACGGTTTGACGGGAGTGGGGAAAACACGGATGCTGGCACTGCTGGCGGAGCGAGGCTACCCCGCGCTTGACCTGGAGAGTATGGCCAATCACCGCGGATCCGCTTTTGGTTCCGTGGGACTGGGAGCACCGCGCAGCCAGAAGGACTTCGACGCGCTTTTGGCCTTGGCGCTTATGGAAAAAATAGATGCCCCCTGCCTAATTGTGGAAGGCGAAGGCAGGAGAATTGGCCCGGTGCATTTGCCGGATTATTTCTATAAGGCTATGGAAGAGGGGCCCCATATCCTGCTTGTGGCCGACCTCAATGTACGGATGGAACGAATTGTATCGGAATACCGCGGTTGCGGCGATACGTCGGAAGAACTGGCTGCGGCAGTTTACGGCCTGCAAAAAAAACTGGGGAAAGCAAAATGCGATGCACTGGCGGAAAAAATCCGCAACCGGATGTATGATGATGCAGCCCTGGAGTTGTGCCGTGACTATTATGATCTTTACTACCGTGACTCACGACGGTCAAGTGAAGATTATCTGGCCATTATGGATGTAAACGATCTGGAACGGGGGGCGGAAAAAGTTGCAGCAATTATTACGGCTTTCCTGGCCGGAAAGAAGGCTGGCGAAGGTGAGAACAAAACATGCATGTAGTCCTGATAGAACCTGAAATACCGTCGAATACGGGAAATATTTCACGCACCTGCGCCGTGACCGGCACCGTCCTCCATTTGGTAGAACCGCTCGGTTTTTCACTGTCGGAGCGGCATCTCAAGCGTGCAGGCCTTGATTACTGGGAACATTTGCAGCTTGTGCTGCATCCGAGCCTTGAGGAATTCCTCACGCAGACGGCGGGGAAGCGACTGTGGCTTTTGACAACGAAAGGGACGCGGTTTTACACCGAAGTTTCTTACGAGCCTGATGATTATCTGCTTTTTGGCAAGGAAACAGCCGGACTGCCCGGCTGGCTGCTTGCCAGGTATCCCGATCATTGCCTGCGGATCCCCATGGGCCCCAAGATACGTTCCCTGAATCTTTCCAATACCGTTGCCATCGTGCTTTATGAAGCATTGCGCCAGCAGGGATTTCCCGGATTGGTCTAAGAATGGCATTTTCCGACAGTACGAGGCGCAGGGACTTTCAAGCATGTGATTTTCGTTAAAGAAGTCGGCTCTAAATATACAAAATATTTTGATTTTTATTCTCATTAGCTGCCGCCGAATTGGATTTTAAAATTAAAATCAAATGCCGTTTGTTCGGCAAGAGTCTCTTCCAACTTTAAGCTTGCGTCCCGGAAGAGATGTATTGGCACATGGAGGAAGGAGGGGATTCTTTTCTTGAGAACATTTTGGACCAATAATATTAAAAAATTAAATTACATTTAAAGAAGGGAGAGATGAGAATGGAACTGGAAGGGAAAATTGCTTTGGTAACAGGTGCCGGCGGTGGAGGTCCCGGTGGTATGGGAAAAGGAATCGCCCTTTCTCTTGCCAGGGAAGGAGTTGACGTGGCTGTTAACGATATCAGTGTGGAGTTGGCGGAAGCCACTGCTGCGGAGATAAGAGCAATGGGCCGGAGAGCGGTTGCCGTACCCGCCGATGTAACCAAGGACACAGAAGTTGACAAAATGGTGGAAACGGCTGTCCGTGAGCTTGGCGGTATTGACATCCTGGTCAACAATGTCGGGCATGGGCTGCCTATACTGGTGGAAGATATGACAACTGCGGAGTGGCACGAGGTTATGCTGCGAAACCTGTATGCTCCCTTTTTCTGCTCCCGGGCCGTTATTCCCATTATGAAGAAGCGCGGGGGAGGAAAAATCATTAATATAGGTTCCATGGCCGGAAAACGGATTTGCCCTTTAACCGGCGCTTCGTATGCCGCCGCAAAAGCAGGGCTTTTGGGGCTGACTCGTCAGTTGGCCGCCGAATTGGGACCGTATAACATTAATGTGAATGCCGTTTGTCCGGCAGGAGTCGCTTCCAATTTTAAGCTTACGCCTCCGGAAGAGATGTACCGGCACTTTGAGGAGGGAGGGCATTCTTTTAACAGGAAATTCGGACCCCTGCCTCCGGAAGAACTGGAAAAGACGATACATCTCTATCCCATCCGGAAGGTCACCATGTCCGAAGATATTGGCAATGCCGTAGTTTTTCTGGCCTCCGAACGTTCCCGGACGATAACGGGGATAAGTTTGGATGTTGACGGGGGAGCGTATGTCTCTGTGGGCGACTGGGAGAGCTATGTAAAAAGAAGAAAAGAATGGGTAGCAGAAAACAGGAAA
The DNA here is from genome assembly GCA_012522075.1 of Bacillota bacterium. Classification (GTDB taxonomy): domain Bacteria; phylum Bacillota; class Dethiobacteria; order Dethiobacterales; family Dethiobacteraceae; genus DUUE01. The sequence continues at coordinate 1,841 of JAAYLG010000016.1, read as the reverse complement.
GTTAAACAGTAAATGCAAGGGAAACTGTTCATTGGATAAAAAGAACCATTTAAACAATTAAAGAAGGAGGGTGCAGCGCTTATGAGCCGGAAGGAAAAGATTACAGTCTTTAATCCGAGGGGAAATCCAAGCGGGGTATTTGGCGGCATTCTGCCCCCCGGGAGCGATCCCGGTGCCATACATGACCCCTTTACGCAGCCGACAAGCAGCTTGGAGGATATGGAAAAGCTGCAAATGGCACCCCGTCTCGATACAATAGAAGGTAAAGCAGTGTACCTGGTAGAGACCGGTTTTCCCGGTTCTGCCGAGTTTATGGAAGAAATAGCCGGATGGTTTTCCAGAAACATACCCTCTGTAAAAACGATGATGCGCTCCAAGGGAGGCGCTATGTGGACTGACAACCCGGAACTATGGGCAGAGATAAAAGAAAAAGGGGATGCTGTTATTATCGGGGTAGGAGGGTGAGACGGTTGTTCGGCGAGTATCGCCGATTTTGCAAGAAAACTGGAAAGCTATTACAAAATACCTACTGTTCCATTAGTTACGGCCCGCTTTAGTGATTATATGGAAAAGGACTCCGAGACACACGGCATGCCGTTGCGCTACTCTTATCCTCCTCACCCGGTGGGTTTTATTCCTCGCTCTTACCTGCGCAGGTACGTTGAGGGCAACAATCCGGTAACCGGCAGGCCTATTATGCAGGATATAATTGACGGACTTACCCGCCCGCTTACGGAAGAAGAGAAACAGCCTAAAATTGCAAAGAAACCTAAAGGGCCCCGGTTGCTGGAACCTGATACGGAAATTAATCTTCGCCGCCTGTTTATTGAAGAGGGCTGGACCGATGGGCTGCCCATCATACTGCCCACGGAAGAACTGGTTGAAGAAATGCTTAAGGGAACCGACCGTGATCCACAAGAGGTAGTCGGGCTTATGTCGGTTACTACCCACCAGGAAAAGCTGGAATATACTGTTGAAAAAGTAGCGGTAAATGCTGTTATGGCAGGAGCCCGCCCGGAGCATCTGCCCCTACTGCTGGCAATTGCTTCTACGGGGGTACCTTCTTGTACCAGTTCCACTACTTCTTTTGCCTCCATGCTTTTGGTAAACGGCCCGATTCGGAAGGAGATCGGTATGAACTGCGGCCTTGCCGCCTTGAGCCCGTTTAACTTTGCTAATTCGGTAATCGGACGGGCTTGGACCCTGATGAGCATTAACCTTGGGAATGCCAGGCCGGGAGAAACTTTTATGGCCAGCATAGGCAACAACTTGAATTACAATAATATGTGTTGTGCTGAAAACGAAGAAATGAGCCTCTTTACGCCTTTCCATGTGGAAAAAGGTTTCCAGGCCGATGAAAGCGCGGTAAGCTTTTTCCGCGGGTGGAGTATGCTGGGAATGAATATAGGGCCGGCCCGGTACATGGCTGATGTCCTGGAAAGGATGCCCGATTTTCATAAGAGGAAGGCAGGCACATTTATTATGGACCCCCTGGTTGCCAAGGGCCTTCGGGAGGAAGGGTTTAAGGACAAAGAAGATGTAAGACAGTTCCTGGCCAAAAAAACAGGAACCGCTCCGGAGTTAATTAACTTTATAGTTGTCGGCGGAGAAACTAACCCTTTGTGGGTTCTCACTGATTTTGCCCATACCGCAACCGTCTCAATAGAAAAGTGGATCCCGCAGAACGGGATTTACCGCGACGAGAGGCCTTTTAGGATGCCTGTGACAGAGATTGCATGTAAAGACGGAACGTGCGGCCTTCCCTCATAAATAAGTAAATTACCTGGAAGGGAGAGAAAACTAATGGAAAAGACAGAAGGCAAGACTGCCTTTATAACAGG
>JAAYLG010000068.1 GCA_012522075.1 Bacillota bacterium | reverse complement strand
TTGACAGGCCGCCACTGGGCAATATTGCCGACTCTATCGTGCCCGTTGTGGCATCCTACCCCTCACTGGAGTTGGATATTCTTTTTGCCAACCGGGCGGCAGTCAGGCGGCTGCAGCTGTCGGAGATCCGCGAACAGTTGGGCAGCATCCCGTTAAATAACGGAGAAGTGTTAAACTGGCTTGGCAATTACTTGCAGCAGTGTCAGAAAGAAATTTTTGGAGGTGTGCTGGATGAAATCTATTGCTGAACTGGAAGAAATAAGGAAAAAGACACTGGAACAAATCAGTATGCGTAAAGATAAAAACGGAATGCGTGTTGTTGTCGGCATGGCTACCTGCGGAATTGCTGCAGGTGCGCGGCCGGTAATGACAGCTTTTTTGGAAGAGTTGAAAAAACGCAACTTGCATGACGTGCAAGTGACAATGACCGGCTGTATCGGTGTATGCAGACTGGAGCCGATTGTGGATGTCATTGACACGGAGGGAAACAAAGTCACTTATGTCAAAATGACTCCGGAAAAAGCAAGGCGTGTTGTAGCAGAACACATCGTCAACGGCAGGATCTGCCACGATTTGACTGTCGGTGCTGCGGAAAAAGAGAAATAAAAGAAACCAGCATAAAAACAAAGCAGTTTTATGAAACCGGAGGTGTTTACAATGCAAATATACAGGGCACATGTCCTTGTCTGCACTGGCACGGGATGTACTGCTTCGGATTCGGAGCGGGTTATCAGAGAACTGGAAAAACAACTGCAGGAAAAGCAGTTGACAAATGAAGTTAAAGTGGTAAAAACCGGCTGCTTCGGCCTTTGCCACCAAGGACCCATTATGGTGGTCTATCCGGAGGGAGCCATGTATGCTACGGTCAAGCCGGAAGATTTGCCGGAGATTGTTGAAGAACATCTGTTGAAAGGTAGAATTGTCAAGAGACTTTTAGCAGGTGATAAAACGGCGGAAGATGTGGCCAAGTCGGTGGAGAATGTAGGATTTTTCAAGCGGCAAAAACGGATCGCCCTGCGCAACTGCGGCATTATTAACCCGGAGAATATAGACGAGTATATTGCTTTTGACGGGTATAAGGCACTGGCAAAAGTACTGACGGAAATGAAGCCGGCCGATGTTATCAATGAGATTAAAAAATCAGGGCTGCGCGGCAGAGGCGGCGGCGGCTTTCCAACAGGTATGAAATGGGAATTTGCCGCCCGCGCGAGAGGAGAGAAGAAATATGTCTGCTGCAACGCGGACGAAGGCGACCCGGGCGCTTTCATGGACAGAAGTATTTTGGAAGGGGATCCCCATTCCGTAATTGAAGCCATGGCAATTGCCGGTTATGCCGTCGGCGCCGATCAAGGGTATATCTATGTCAGAGCGGAATACCCCATCGCCGTTAAACGCCTGCGCATGGCTATTGACCAGGCAAAAGAATACGGCCTTTTAGGTAAAAACATTCTGGGAACAGGATTTAACTTTGACCTGGAACTCAGATTGGGTGCCGGCGCTTTTGTTTGCGGTGAGGAAACAGCCCTGCTTGCTTCCATTGAAGGTCGCCGGGGCGAACCAAGACCCAGGCCGCCTTTCCCGGCAGTAAAGGGACTGTTGGGACAGCCCACCCTGCTGAACAACGTCGAAACATATGCCAATATCCCGGTAATTATTCTCAAAGGTGCAGAGTGGTTCAGCAGTATCGGTACGGAAAAAAGCAAAGGTACAAAAGTTTTTGCCGTGGGCGGCAAGATCCACAATACAGGTCTGGTTGAAATTCCCATGGGCACAACCTTAAGAGAAGTTGTGTACGAAATCGGGGGAGGCATTCCCGGCGGTAAAAAATTTAAAGCGGCGCAAACAGGCGGCCCTTCCGGCGGCTGCATCCCTGCTGCCCATATTGACACGCCTATTGATTATGACACTTTGACGGAGCTTGGCTCCATGATGGGCTCGGGCGGTCTCATTGTCATGGATGAAGATACATGCATGGTTGATATTGCCCGTTTCTTCCTGGAGTTTACCGTTGATGAATCCTGCGGCAAATGCCCACCCTGTCGTATCGGGACCAAGAGGATGTTGGAAATTCTTAACCGCATAACAGAGGGCAAAGGCGAAGAAGGAGACATTGAAAAACTCGAAAAACTGGCCAAGAATATTAAGGCTGCCGCTCTGTGCGGTCTTGGACAGACTGCTCCCAATCCCGTTTTAAGTACACTGCGTTATTTCCGGGATGAATATGAAGCGCATGTCAGGGATAAGCGTTGTCCCGCCGGCGTGTGCAAGGCTATGATTAGCTACGTTATCCAAGCGGATGCCTGCAAGAGCTGCGGTGTCTGCGCGCGGAACTGCCCGGTGGGCGCAATTGAAGGCGAAAGGAAAAAAGGCCCGTTTGTCATTAACCAGGATAAATGCATCAAGTGCGGCGCCTGCGTAGAAAAATGTCCATTCAATGCAATCTATAAAAACGTATAGGGAGGGGCGAATCCGACATGGAAATGGTTACTCTTACCATAGACAATAAAAAGGTTCAGGTGCCAAAGGATTATACCGTATTGCAGGCGGCGAAAGCAGCCAACATTGAAATCCCGACACTGTGCTTCTTAAAGGATATAAATGAAATTGGCGCCTGCCGTATATGTGTGGTGGAAATAAAAGGAGCCAAAAGCCTGCAGGCTGCCTGTGTGTACCCGGTGGCCGACGGTATGGAAGTCTATACCAACACACCCAAGGTCAGGGAAGCGAGAAAAGTTACTCTGGAACTAATATTATCCAATCATGACAAAAACTGCCTGACCTGTGTCCGCAACGGGAACTGTGAGCTGCAAAAACTGGCTGAACAGCTAAACATCAGTGAATTGGAATTTGAGGGTGAAAGCCACAAACTGCCGTTGGATGATTTCTCTCCCTCCGTTGTCCGTGACCCCAACAAATGCATCCTCTGCCGGCGCTGTGTCAGCATGTGCAAAGAGATACAAACTGTGGCCGTCATTGACACGGTGGAAAGAGGCATCGATACCATCGTATCACCGATAAACGGCAAATCCCTGAATGAAGTGCCTTGTGTCAATTGCGGGCAATGTATAACTGTTTGTCCTGTTGGTGCACTCCGGGAAAAAGACGACACGGAAAAAGTTTGGGACGCCTTGGCAAACAAAGATCTGCATGTGGTAGCCATTACGGCACCGGCAGTCAGGGCGGCTTTGGGAGAAGAATTCGGCTTTAAAATTGGCACCCCTGTCACCGCCAATATGATTAGCGCTCTGAAACGCCTTGGTTTCAGCAAAGTTTTTGATGTTGACACGGCGGCGGACCTTACCATTATGGAGGAAGGCACGGAGCTGCTGAACAGGATCAAAAACGGCGGCAAACTGCCGCTCATCACTTCCTGCAGTCCCGGCTGGATTAAATTCTGTGAGCATAATTATCCGGAATTTCTGGATAACCTCTCAACCTGCAAATCTCCGCAGCAAATGTTTGGAGCAGTGTTGAAAACTTATTACGCGGAGAAAGCGGGCATTGATCCGGCAAAAATCTTTATTGTTTCCATCATGCCTTGCACGGCGAAAAAATTTGAAATAAAACGGCCGGAGATGAATTCCAGCGGCTATCCCGATATTGATGTGGTCCTCACGACACGGGAGCTGGCCAGGATGATCAAAGAGGCCGGGTTTGATTTTGCCGAAGTTACTGAGGAGCACTTTGACGATCCCATGGGTGATGCTTCCGGTGCCGGTGTGATTTTTGGCGCCACCGGCGGTGTAATGGAAGCTGCTCTGCGGACGGTGGCGGAAGTTTTGGAGGGCGCTTCCCTGGATAAGCTTGACTACACTGAAGTCAGGGGAACGGAAGGGATCAAGGAAGCGACAGTCCAGCTCAATAATATTACCATTAAGGCGGCAGTAGCCCACGGCTTGGGCAATGCCAGAAAGCTTTTGGACCGTGTCAAAGCGGGTGAAGCGGATTATCATTTCATTGAAATCATGGCTTGTCCCGGTGGCTGTGTGACCGGCGGCGGTCAGCCGATCCAGCCTTCCCGGATACGCAGCTGGATCAACCTGATGGCAGAGCGGGCAAAAGCACTATATACAGAAGACAAAAACCTGCCCATCAGAAAGTCCCATGAAAACCCGACCGTGAAGAAACTGTATGAAGATTTCTTTGGCAGCCCGGGCAGCCACAAAGCCCACGAACTGCTGCACACCCATTATACGGCCAGGGAAAATTACCCGGTGTAAAAAGACAGTTGCCGCACGTGGACCAAAAGTAAACTGCCACTGTCAAGCAGACGGTTGAAAAATGAAATACTGGATAACTGGACTCCCAATAATGGGGTCCAGTTTTTTTTATGCCGGGCTGTGTTTCTTCCCTCGGCCCGCTATCTGCAGCAGCCTGACCTCGACATACTTTGTGTTATTCAGCCTTGTTATTGAAAGCCGCCGTCACTATGTAACAGTGGTTGGCCTACTCCGCAGCATAAATATTGCAAATGGAAGAGGCGGCAAGTATTTTACAGCCTTCAGGCGTCTCGATGGTCAGTGTCCCGTTATGGGGATTCACCTCCCTGACAATGCCTGTCTGTAGACCGGTGGACTTTTTGTTGCAAACACGCGTTACAATGTCCAGGGCGATGCCGTGCCTGAGGGAGAGCTCGATTAAACGCTGGAATTCCTGCCTGTTTGGCACGCCTTTGACGGGATCCTGCCGCTTGTCGTGCTTGCTGCAGACGGCGCGAAAAGCGGGCGTAACCATGTGCGTTGCGGGAAAGCGGTTATTTTTCATTTAAGGTGCCTCCAAAGGCGAACATTCGTTTGCCTATAGTGTAGCATGAATTTGCCGGCAGGTAAAGAACTGCTGCAGGGGCGGAAAACTTAACCTACCTGTGTTTATTTTCCCAGCAGGGCTAAAGTTGCAGTTATGTGAAGATGTATTAAGAATATGTTAAGGTTGTTTAACATATAGCGTGCTCTGCCGTCATTAGGAGGTTTGCCGCAACCACTCCTCACCGCTATAATAGTTGACATAAACAAACGGGGAAAAGAAAGTGAGGTAGAGAACTTGAGGAAGTGCTTACAGGGGATAATAATCACTGTTTTGCTTTTGCTGCTGTCCGGACAGGCTGCGGCAGCCACCCATCTTGTGCAGCCGGGAGAGACACTCTGGCTTATTTCCCGGAGATACGGCACGACAGTAGCCGAACTGGCCGCCCTGAATAAGATCGCCAATGTTAATTACATTGAGGCCGGGCAGACACTTGTCATTCCCGAAAGGAAAACTGCACAGGTGATACATACTGTCCGCCCGGGAGATACGCTTTACAAAATAGCACTGCAGTACGGGACCACGGTAGCCAAAATTGCCGCCGCCAACAACATCAGTAATGTGAATCTGATTTATGCGGGAACAAAACTGGTCATTCCCGGTGCGTCGGCAGCCGGAGGCGGGCCTGTCTCACGCGGCGGACGGACAATATCGGCTGCAGAAATGGATTTGTTGGCACGCCTAGTCACAGCGGAGGCGGGCGGGGAGCCTTACCTGGGGCAGGTGGCGGTTGCTGCAACCGTCCTTAACAGGGTGGACAGCCCCCGTTATCCCAATTCTATTACTGCTGTAATCTATCAGGTAATAGACGGTCATTATCAGTACAGCCCGGTACTGGACGGGCGCATAAATCTGCCGGCAACGGAAACGGCACGCAAAGCTGTGGCAGAGGCTCTAAGCGGGGCGGACCCGTCCCTGGGAGCCACCGGTTTTTACAATCCCCGAAAAACTACCAACCAGTGGGTGCGTTCGCAACCTGTAACTGTGGTTATTGGCAACCATGTCTTTTTCCGCTACTAAGCCGGGACTACTGTCCCGGTCAGACTGTAGACAAAGTCTTATGAAATGCAAACCTTGGACGATCCTTGGTTTGCATTTTCATTTATAATTCATAATTGCCGTGGGCAAAAAATCTTTGGCAAAAGTGTAAAAAAGCCAGCAACT
>JAAYLG010000067.1 GCA_012522075.1 Bacillota bacterium | reverse complement strand
TTCGCAAGCATATTATCACCCCGGCTATTGGCTTTTCCCATAATATAATTTCGTTAAAAGGGCTGAAAATGCCTGCAGTTGCTGGCTTTTTTACACTTTTGCCAAAGATTTTTTGCCCACGGCAATGATGAATTATAAATGAAAATGCAAACCAAGGATCGTCCAAGGTTTGCATTTCATAAGACTTTGTCTACAGTCTGAACCGCCCCTTAAGGAGTCTTAAGGGGCGGTTTTTATTCCTGGCGGCTTTCAGGTTGCGGCAGGCTTTGCAGGGCGAAATAAAGGCCGCGGGAAATTGTATCCGCCATGTGCACCACCAGGCTGAGGCGGGTGTTTTGCAGGACGAAATATTCGAGAAAACCGCCTACATTGACAATGCCGTTAATATGAATGTCCCAGACGGCCGGCAAAGTTTTGCTGACACCGGCCCCCGGCAGGACGGGGCCTGCCCCGATGTCAACGCAGCCTACACTTCCCGTTTTCCCCAGGCAGGCATCAACGGCAATGATATATGGTGACGGGTGGCAGGTGCGTATCATGCCGATTATCTCTGCCAGGTTAACTGCATGCACCGGTTCTTCCAGCGTGCCGAAAACAATTGTGCGGCGTGGTCGCAGCTTTTTCAGCTTACTGCCGGTAATGGGACCGAGAGCATCTCCTGTGGAACGATCCGTGCCAATACATAGGACAATCAGCTGTTCTGCTTCCGGCTGAAGGGTAAGTGTCAGCAGGTTAAGCAGGGCACTTTTGATTTTGCGTATAGCCTGCAAGTCTCCGGTATCAATACGGTAGGCAGGTAATTTTTCCTGCCTGTATGGGAAAAGCGGAAAGCCTGACATAGCTGTCCCCCGTTTTTCATACGTATATGATAGTATATGGAAAATCGGCAAGGATTATGTATGGCTACCGTACAGCTTCACCGGGTGGCAAATTGTCTATTTCCCGGGAAATCTGAAGACTCTACGGGGGAGGTAAAATGTCCTGGATCGATCTGGCTTGTCTGACAGTAATGCTCTGGTGCGCCGCCCGGGGCTATCTTGGCGGACTGTGGGGGACATTGCTCCATTTAACCCTGACCCTACTTGCTTTGCTGGCCGCTTTTTATTTTCACAAGCCCCTGCTAACATTCTTGAATAACGAGTGGAACTTTGAGTCGGCTTTTGTCGCCTGGTATACACGTCTTGGGCAAACCGTGCCTGCCCTGGGGCAGGCGGGGAGGTGGCAACCGGGGCTTTCTGCGCAGTCGGCGTACCTGGCGAAACTTTTTGTGCCGGAGCTGACTGCCCTGCCTGTGTCTACACGGGAATCTCTGCTTTTTCTTTTCGGGACGTTGCTGGCAAGGATGGCAGCTTTTGCCGTTTTTTTTCTTTTCTTTGCCGTCCTGGCACGCTATTCTATGTTGTGCGCGAACCGGGAGGTTCCGGTAAAAGTAAATGAATGGCAGCGGCTGGGCGGCATGCTGCTGGGGCTTTGCCACGGCTTTGCGCTGTCGCTTGTGATTTGGCTGTTTTGTGATGTTGCCGTGGCGCTGTTTCGCTTCGGTGCACTGGGGGAGGATATCCGGTCTTCCTATATGTCGCATGCCTTTTTGCTGATAGTGCGCTTTTTTCGATAAAGGGAACTTTTAGTATATGCAGGATTTTACCGGCATGGGAAAGAATATAGGTTAGCGCACCGTCGGAATGCTGACAGTATAAATTTAGTTAAAGGTGGTTTCTACATGCGTATTATTCTACTGGGCCCGCCCGGTGCCGGGAAGGGTACACAGGGAGAAAGACTGGTAAAAAAATATAAAATACCTCATATTGCCACAGGGGATATTTTCCGTGCCGCCATCAAGGAAGGCACTGAACTGGGCCTTTTGGCTAAGGATTATATGGAGCGGGGGCTGCTTGTGCCCGATGAACTGGTAGTGGAACTTATCCGTGAAAGGCTCGCCGAAGAGGATACGGCGCAAGGTTTTTTGCTGGACGGTTTTCCCCGGACACTGGCACAGGCAGAAGCGCTTGATGCCGCACTGGCAGAAATGGGAGCACCGCTCACAGCGGTAATTAATGTAGATGTAGATCAGGATGTCCTGGTGGAGCGCTTGACCGGCAGACGTGTCTGCCGCGGCTGCGGTTCCACGTATCACATTAAATTTTACCCGCCCACCGTCCGTAGTGTTTGCGACAAATGCGGCGGAGAGCTGTATCAGCGGTCCGATGATTCCGTGGAGACTGTGCACCAGCGCCTGGAAGTTTACCGCAAACAGACGGAGCCTTTAATTGCCTATTATCAGAAGCAGGGCATTCTTTATACTGTGGACGGCTCCCGTGATATTGACCAAGTTTTTGCGGAGATCACTTCTTATCTGGATCAACTGGCGTAAAGGCGCGCGGGTGATAAGATGTTTCTTTTTGTCCGGTTGGACTGGTCGGGAAAAGCGGCTGAAGTATTGACGGAACTGGTGCTGGTCTGGGGAAGCAGGCTCCTGAAATCCGTGCTGATTCTCCTTGCCGCATGGATTGTTTTTGGCTTGGGGAGTGCCCTGATCAGGCGTGTTTTTTCTCCCGCAGACGGGACGGTCCTCTTGCCTGTGGGAAAGAAAAAAACACTGCAGGCTTTGTCCCTTTCTATCTGGCGTTATGTGGTGTATTTTTTTACCGCCCTGCTGGTCTTTAACAACCTGGGTATTGCCATTGGGCCCATTTTGGCCGGTGCAGGCATTGTGGGACTGGCGGTTGGGTTTGGTGCCCAAAATCTTGTCAAGGATGTAATCGCCGGGTTTTTCCTCCTGCTGGAGGACCAGTTTGCTGTGGGTGATAACGTGGTACTGGGCGGATACACCGGGATAGTGGAAGATATAGGCCTCCGTACCACCAAAATCCGCGATTTCAGCGGAGAACTGCATATTATACCAAACGGCATGATAGATGTAGTGACCAACAGGAGCCGGGGCAGTATGCGGGCGCAGTTGGATGTATGTATTGCTTATGAGGAAGACTTGGAAAAAGCGCTTGCTCTTTTGGAGGAAGTGTCTGCCGCTTATGCCGCTACAGATCAGGATGTCCTGGAGGGCCCCACGGTGCTGGGAGTGGTGGACTTGTCCGATACTGGGGCGATTGTACGTCTTACAGCCCGTGCGGTTCCCTTGACGCAGGGAAAAGTGGAGCGAAATTTGCGCCGTGCCATCAGGAAAAGTTTTGCCGCAGCCGGTATTGAAATTCCCTATCCACGCCGCGTCTGTATCACACCTGACAAGAAGGGAGAAGACAGTCATGGCTGATTATGCCATCGGGGACAAAGTCCGGATGAAAAAAAAACACCCCTGCGGCAATGATATCTGGACAATCATCCGCGTGGGTATGGATTTTCGGATAAAATGTAACAACTGCGGCCGCAGTGTTTTAATTCCGCGGACAAAATTTGAAAAAAGCGTGCGGGAACATTTTACACAGGAATAAATTACCCGGCCCAAGTTGGGCGGTGAAATATTGTTGGCTGAACGACGGCGATTGGCATGACATGTAGGTTTGTCAAACATTTTGGACACAGTACAGTTTTAAGAACTCTAGGGGAGATAGGTAGCCGAGAGGACGCATCGGGATATTGTTTGAACGGCGGTTGTAAGCTTTAAGCTGGGCCTGG
>JAAYLG010000066.1 GCA_012522075.1 Bacillota bacterium | reverse complement strand
CAGTTGCTGGCTTTTTTACACTTTTGCCAAAGATTTTTTGCCCACGGCAATTATGAATTATAAATGAAAATGCAAACCAAGGATCGTCCAAGGTTTGCATTTCATAAGACTTTGTCTACAGTCTGGCATGCCCCCAAAGCGGGGCATGTTTTTTTTGCCCGCAGGGGAATAAGTAGAAAACTTCCAGCCCGCCCCCGTTTACGGCATGAAAATTATGGCAATACTATAGTGCAGGAAGAATAGGGGGGAAAATGATGCAAGAGAAAAAAGTCCAGCTTAGCGGGGTCAATACTTACAAGCTGCCGGTATTAAGCAGTGCCCGCATGCAGGAACTTTTTCGCAGGATGCGTGCAGGGGATAAAAATGCCCGCCAGGAACTGGTGAACGGCAATCTGCGCCTGGTGCTAAGTGTGCTGCAGCGCTTTAAAAACCGGGGTGAAAATCTGGATGATCTTTTCCAGGTAGGCTGCATCGGACTGTTAAAAGCAGTGGATAATTTTTCCCTGGAACATAACGTGCATTTTTCCACCTATGCCGTGCCCATGATTATCGGTGAGATTAAACGCCACCTGCGTGACAACAGCGCCGTCCGTGTCAGCCGTTCCCTTAAGGCACTGGCACAAAAAGCCCAACAGGTCAGGGAAGAGTTGACACGCAAGCTGCTGCGGGAACCCACTGTTCAGGAAATTGCCCGGGAACTGGAAGTAACGCCGGAGGAACTGGTTTTTGCCTATCAGTCCGTCAATGACCCCGTGTCGCTGCACGATCCTGTTTTTGCCGATTCCACCGACCCTGTATATATTATGGACCTTGTCAGCGACCAGAAAAACAATGCAGACCTGTGGGTGGAAGACATTACCCTGCGGGAAGCGTTGCAGATTCTGCCGGAAAGAGAACGGCGCATCCTGGAATCACGTTTCTTTGAGGGCCGGACCCAGACGGAAATAGCCTCGGCCATTGGCATTTCCCAGGCACAGGTATCGCGGATTGAAAAGGCTGCCCTGCGGCGCATCAGAATGCACCTGGCGGGGGAGGAGGACGGAGGTGTGGGCAGTGCGGGGGCGTAGAGCAGCTCTTTTACTCATAATGCTTTTGCCGTTGATCTTGACCGGCACACCGGCTGCCCCGGCCGGCGAGGAGGCGCTGCTTAGGCTTCATATCCGGGCTCACAGCGACGCACCGGCAGACCAGGAGTTGAAGTACGCAGTCCGTGATGCCGTCCTCTTGGTCCTGGCCGGCTTGCCGCAGCCGCAAAGCGCCGAGGACGCCCTGCGCCAGGCTGCAGCCGCACTGCCCCTGGTACTTGACGCCGCTCGTGACACGGTAGCGGCGGCGGGTTGCTCCTATCCTGTGCGGGCGGCGCTCGGGCCCGCTTCTTTTCCTACCAGGATGTACGGCGAGATAGTTTACCGCGCCGGCACTTACCAGGCTTTGCAGATTTATCTGGGTGCGGGGCGGGGACGCAACTGGTGGTGTGTCCTTTTTCCGCCACTTTGTTTCCTGGAGGCGGAAGGCGAAAGTTTGCACCAGGCTCAAACAGTGGCTGCATCGCCGCAAAAAACACAGCCGCTCCTGCGCTTTAAATCGCGCCTTTTGCCGTGGCTTAGCAACTTTTTTACAAAAACTGACACCTGGCGACACAATTTCCGCTTATTGAAAAAGTAAGATCCTTCCGCTATAATGAACACGGTGATAACTGCACCTAAAGAGAGAAAAATCCGACGTTTCAGAGGGCGTCATCAAACCGGGAGGAAACATGATTTGGCAAATAATTATTGAACTTGCAGGCGGCCTCGGCCTTTTCCTGTTTGGCATGCAGTTGATGGCTTCGGGGATGCAAAAAGCGGCAGGGGATCGGCTGCGTCGCATCCTGGAGGTTTTAACGACAAAGCCGCTGATTGCCGTACTGACAGGCATTATTGCCACCGTGCTGATACAGAGCAGCAGTACCACCACCGTCATGCTGGTAGGTTTCGTCAGTGCAGGCCTGATGACACTGCATCAGGCCGTGGGAACTATTTTAGGCGCCAACATCGGCACCACGGTTACTGCACAGATAGTATCCCTAAATATAATGCAACTGGCTTACCCTGCAGTAGCCGTAGGCGCAATTTTAACTTTTTTCGGCAAACGGCGGACTTCCAGATACATCGGGCAGGCAGTCCTTGGTTTCGGTGTCCTTTTTCTTGGTATGAGCGTTATGTCAACAGGTTTGGCGCCGCTGCGGGAAAATGCCTACCTTTTAAGTTTATTGCAAAATTTCGGGCGGACGCCCCTTTTGGGCGTACTGGCCGGCGCCGTGTTTACAAGCATTGTTCAGTCCAGCAGCGCCACAACCGGTATCGTCATTGCCATGACCAACCAGGGAGTACTGGATCTGCCTGCCGCCGTGGCCATTGTTTTGGGCTCCAATATCGGCACCTGTGTGACTGCACTGCTGGCCAGTATCGGGACTGCGCTTTCTGCGCGGCGCGCCGCCGTGGCGCACCTCCTGTTTAATGTGACCGGCGTTGTTATCGCCCTTATTGTTTTCCGGCCTTATGTTTCCCTGATTACACTCACAGGGGAGACGGTGGCGCGGCAGGCGGCAAATGCCCATACCATTTTCAACCTTGCCAATACCATTATCTTCCTGCCGCTGCTTAAGCAGTTTGTTTCCCTGGTTACCTTTTTGGTGCCCGGCGAAGACGTTGCGGTGGAGATGGGCCCCAAATACCTGGACAAGCGCATCCTGCTGACACCGGATGTGGCCATTGGCAGCGTCCGCCAGGAATGCCTGCGCATGGCCAATCTTGGCAGGGAAATGGTAACGGAAGCCATGCAGGTTTTTTTCCAGGACGACACGAAACTAATGCAGCATGTCCTGCAAAAAGAGGAGCTGGTGGACAGCCTGGAGAAAGAAATAACCGTTTATCTGGCCGAACTGTCGCAGCATTCCCTAACCAAGGCACAGTCCAAGGAAGTATCCGTCCTCATGCATGCCGTAAACGACTTGGAGCGTATTGGCGACCATGCGCAGAACTTGATCCAGTTGGCCGAACAGAAAATGGAAGACCGCCTGCCGTTTTCCGAACAGGCCATTGCCGAGCTGGAGGATATGTACCGCACGGTGGATGACATGATCGCCAAGGCCATTTCCGCTTTTGAACGTAAAGATCTTTTGCTTGCCAGCCAGGTAGTGGACCAGGACGATGTGGTGGACAACCTGGAGCGTGTACTGCGCAAATCACATATAGCTCGCATCAATGAAAAAATTTGTTTTCCCCCCAGTGGTGTAGTCTATCTTGATATTATCAGCAACCTGGAACGTATTGCCGACCATGCCACCAACTTTGCCCAAACGGTGCTGGGGGATTTTTAAACGGGGTGAACAAGGTGAAAAAACAACTGGAGTCATATCGTGAACAGTTCCGCGAGCGCGAGTATAAAATGACACCCCAGCGCCGCCTGATTCTGCAGACATTGCTGGAAAACAAGGAGCAGCATTTAAGCGCGGAAGAACTCCATGCTTTGCTGAAAGAAAAAGACAGCGAGATCGGCCTTGCCACAGTTTATCGGACGCTGGAGCTCATGGAAGATTTAAGCATTGTGCATAAACTAAATTTTGGTGACGGCCGCAGCCGCTATGAACTGTGCCAGCCCCATGCGGAGCACCAGCATCATCATCTTGTCTGCCTGCGGTGCAACCGCATTCTGGAAGTGAAGGAGGACTTGCTGCAGCAGTTGGAAACACTTATTGAAAGAGAACACGGCTTCCAGATCTTTGATCACCGTGTTTCTTTTTATGGCTACTGCAGCGATTGCCAAAAGGGGGGAACAACCGGGGAGGATGCCAATGAATAGGTATTTAAACGGGGCCCGGCTTTTTGTCGGCCTTTTTTTGCTTGCAGCAATCCTTTTTGTTTTTCCTGCAGAAAGCTGTGCGGCGCCTGCGGACGCTGACGCAACGCTGCAGCTGCGCGGCCGGGTGCTTGCTGTGGAAAACCTGGAGCCGGATGAAGAACTGGCCGGTTTTGTGACCACGGAGCAACTGGCAACGGTGGAGATCATCGCCGGCAAATATAAAGGAGAAGTTTATACACTGCTTAATTACCTGACAGACCACCCTTATTTTGATATTGTCCTTGAACCGGGCGACAAGGTGCTTTTGCGCGGGGAGACGGACGCGGAGGGCAAGCTGCGGACAGTGGAACTGGAGGACCGTATCCGCGACACCTATCTTTACCGGCTTGCCGGCCTTTTTATTCTGCTCTTGGTGTTGGTTGGTCGCCGCAAAGGCTTCATCACAGTGGTGACACTGGGTATAACCGTGGCCTGCGTTTTTGGCATCCTCCTGCCCCTCCTGCTGCGCGGGTATGCACCCATTCCCCTGGCAGTCCTGGTCTCGGCGGTTGTAACTTTTATTACGCTGGTAGCATTAAACGGATTGCAGCGGAAAACGTTTGCCGCCCTCATCGGCACGGTGGGAGGAGTACTGGTGGCCGGGCTCCTCGCTTATTTTGCAGGCTCCGCCGCCCACCTGACGGGGTTTTCCAGCGAAGAAGCCCAAATGTTACAGTTTATGGAGCTTGGCAACATTGATGTGCGGGGACTGCTTTTTGCCGGCATTATTATCGGTGCCCTGGGCGCCGTCATGGATGTGGCCATGTCCATTGCCGCCGCTTCCTATGAAATCTACCTCAACGCTCCCGCCATCACTATGCGGCAGCTGATCCAATCAGCCCTGAATGTGGGCACGGATATGATGGGAACCATGGCCAATACGCTGATTCTGGCTTACGCCGGCGCGTCCCTCCCTTTAATGCTGCTTTTTTTAGGTGCGGATACACCGCTCTTTTCCATTATTAACCGGGACCTGATAGCAACGGAAGTGATCCGCGCCCTGGCGGGCAGTATCGGTATAATAACCGCCGTTCCGCTCACCGCCGTCACCTCCGGTCTGCTGCGCCCGGCCGGAGCAAAAACACCTCAGGAAATGCTACAGGAAGTACAAAAAGAAGGGTAAGCGGCAACCTCGCCTACCCTTTTTTTCTTTTATCTTTATTTTCTTTCTCTGCGGGAAAACGCCCTTGCCCTTCCTTTTTCTTCTTTTCTTCCTCCGTGGCAAAAAGCTCATACTCTCGCTTTTCCCGCCAGGCGGCCAGGGCGGCGGTATAAATTTCCTTCAGGGGAGTACCTGTCCCGGCAGCCAGGGCAGCGCAATCCTCATATTCCGGGGAGGCATTTAGCAGGCGGCCGTCGAGCTCACCCAGCTTGATACGCACCGGACCGTACGGCGTTTTGACCTCTACACTGCGCCGGTGAAGCATCAGCTTGTCCGCGCATGTTCTGCGCACGCCCAGGGTGGTGGTTTCCGCAAAGAGTACCTGCAGGACGGCTTCTTCATTGGGGGGATGGACCAGCACTGTTACCAGGGTGCCCGGCCGTCCTTTTTTCATCAAGACGGGCGTTAAAACAACATCAACCGCCCCGGCGGCCGCCAGCTTCCCGGACAGGTAACTGTAAAATTCCGGGTTCATGTCATCAATGGCCGCTTCATAAACGGTGACAGTCGCGGCGGTAAGACTCCGCTCCTGTGTTGTGCCCACGATCACCCGCAGTACATTTGGCCGGGACAGCTCCCTGCTGCCTGCGCCGTAGCCGGTTTTTTGCACCGTCATGGCAGGCAGGGGACCGAAGGTGGCAATACTGGTCAATATGGCGGCACCGGTGGGTGTGAGCAGCTCTCCCTCCGCCCAGGCGTCAGCGACGGGAATGCCGCGCAACAGCTCCAGCGTGGCCGGCGCCGGTACCGGCAGAATCCCGTGGGCACATTCCACGGTGCCGCAGCCTGTCTGCAGGGGGGAAGCATAGATTTTTTCCGCCCCCAGGTCCGCCAGGGCCGCCGCCGTTCCCACAATATCCACAATGGCATCCACCGCTCCCACTTCATGAAAATGGACTTTCTCCGCCGGTATGCCGTGGACTTTGCCTTCCGCCTCGGCCAGGCGGGTAAAAACAGCCAGGCTCACTTCCTTAACCCGGGGAGAAAGCCCGCTTGTCAAAAGCATGTGCTTAATATCGCCAAAGTGACGGTGCGGCCGGTCAGCTTCCCGCACCCTGACATGCACCTTGAGGGCGCTGAGGCCCTTTTTGTTTACCCGCTCGGTCTCCAGTTGATAACCGGCAAGCGGCAGCTTGGCCAGTTCGTCTCGCACCGCTTCCTCCCGGGCGCCGGCGTCCAGCAGTGCACCCAGGATCATGTCACCGGCAGCACCGGCAAAACAGTCGAAATAAAGGACTTTCATGCCCGACTCTCCTTTTTGCCGCACCGGACACGGTTAATGAGCGCGGCAGTATAGCCGCCGCCAAAACCGTTGTCAATATTGACGACAGCCACACCGGTAGCACAAGTGTTCAGCATAGTCAGCAGGGCGGAGAGCCCGCCGAAGTTGGCGCCGTAGCCTACAGAGGTGGGGACGGCAATGACGGGGCTGTCCACCAGGCCGCCCACCACGCTGGCCAGTGCCCCTTCCATTCCGGCTACCACCACCAGTGCATTGGCGGCCTGCAGGCGTTTTTGACTGGCCAGCAGGCGGTGAATCCCGGAAACGCCCACATCATAAAGCCGCTCCACATAAGCACCCATCAGTTCCGCCGTCAGAGCCGCTTCTTCCGCCACCGGCAGGTCGGCTGTTCCCGCCGCCACTACCAGGACCAGGCCTTCTTTTTCCTGTTCCGGATCACGGTTCACCACAATACATTTGGGCAGGGCGTAATACTCGGCACCCGGCAGGACCGCTTTTACTGCTTTGTAGACCTGTTCTTCGGCCCGGGTGGCCAGAATACTGCGTGTAGACTCCGCCATCCGCACGATGATGTTTACTATCTGTTCCGTAGTTTTGCCGGGACAGTAAACCACTTCCGGAAAACCCTGGCGCAGGGCGCGATGATGGTCCACCTTGGCAAAGCCCAAGTCTTCATAGTCTAAAGTACGCAATCTTTCCAGTGCCTCGTCAACGGTCAGCTCGCCTCTCTGCACATGCGTAAGCAGGTTGCGCAGAAATTTTTTGTCCATCCGCTGCCTTTGCCTCCTTCCTGATCTTATCCTTAAATGTACCATAATTTTTCTTCAAAAATAAACTGGCAGGCAGAAAATCGTTCCCACCCGGGCAGACTATAACGGCAGGAGATCCGGAAAATATTGTCGAACATAAACCGGGAGGTTATGGGTGCAGAGTGCCACTTGGCATTTCCTTTTCTTTATGATATAAATCCTACAGCAAGCAAAGTCGGCAAGAAAGTGGTGGCACGGTGAAGAAAACAAAAGCGGGCACGATTGTCTTTGACGGCCGCCGGCCGCCGGCTGCAAAAGCTGTGTCGGCGGCAGCCAGGATCCTGCAGCAGGGCGGTGTTGTGGCTTTTCCCACCGAAACGGTTTACGGCTTGGGGGCCAACGCCCTGGACCCACAGGCGGTGCGCAAAATTTTTGCCGCCAAAGGCAGGCCGCAGGACAACCCGCTTATTGTACATATCAGTGCTGCGGCGGAACTGCGTCGCTTGGCAAAAAACATTCCGCCGGAGGCCTGGCTTTTGGCCGAGCGTTTCTGGCCGGGGCCCCTGACGCTGGTTTTGGAAAAACAGCCCCGCGTACCGCTGGAAACAACAGGCGGGCTGGACAGTGTTGCTGTCCGCATCCCCCGCCACCCGTTGGCGCTGGCGCTGCTTTCTGTCGCCGCCTTGCCTGTGGCTGCTCCCAGCGCCAACCTTTCCGGCAGGCCCAGCCCCACCACGGCCGAGCATGTGCTGGCGGACCTGGACGGCAGGATTGACGCCGTCCTGGACGGCGGGCCCTGTGATGTGGGAGTGGAATCAACTGTCCTTGATATTCGGCAGGGGCGGCCCCGCATCCTGCGGCCCGGCGGGGTAACGCAGGAGGAGTTGGCTGCCGCCCTGCAGCGCGACTGCCCCCTGGCGTCGTGGGAAGATAATAACAATAGTCCCCCTCTTTCCCCCGGCATGAAATACCTGCATTATGCCCCGCGGGCACCCCTGTATTTATTCGTAGGCAGACCGGAAGCCGTGGTACAAAGGATGCAGGAGGCGGCAGCCCGGGAAATTGCCCGGGGCAGGCGGGTTGGGTTGCTTGTTTCCACGGAGAGCGCCGCCTTTTTCCCTTACGGCCGGGTGATTGTCCTGGGCGGCAGACAGGAGCCGCAAAAAGCGGCGGCGCGCCTTTATGCCGCTTTGCGTGCCTTTGACGCGGAAGGAGTGGATGTGATCCTGGCGGAGGGCTTTCCGCCCCGGGGCGTGGGCATGGCCCTGATGAACAGGCTGCAGAAGGCGGCCGGGCCCCGTGTGATCAGAGTGGAGTGAGGTAGCAAGTGGAAGAAATGAAAAAGCTGCTTTTTGTCTGCAGCGGCAATACCTGCCGCAGCCCGCTGGCCAAAGTGCTGGCAGAACGAATTTTTCAAGAGGAAGGCCTGGAAGGCTGGGAGATTGATTCAGCCGGTACGGCCGCCCTGCACGGCATGTCGGCCAGCAGGCAGGCCATGTCCGCCGCTTCCGCCCTGGAACTGGACCTGTCGGCTCACCAGTCTAAGCCGCTGACGCAGGAAGCGGTGTCAAGGGCGGACTTGATCCTGGTGATGACCGCCGCTCATAAAAAAGTGGTGCTAAGCCTTGTACCGCAGGCGGCAGGCAAGGTTTATACAGTGGCCGAGCTGGCCGGCGCAGCAGGTGACATAGCCGATCCGTTCGGCGGCAGCGTGGCGCTTTACCTGGAGGTGGCCCGCGAGTTGCAGAAACACCTGAAAACCATTGCCAGGCAGCTGAAAACAAACGGGCTGCCGCGGCGGGGGAGCGCCTTGGACAAGGAAGAAGAAGGGCGCAGGGAGGTCAAAGATGAAAATAGCACTGGCCAGTGATCACGGAGGTTTTCAGCTGAAGGAGCAGATAGCGGCTTATTTGCAGGAGCAGGGCATAGACTACCGGGACTTTGGCACAGACAGCGAGGAGTCGGTGGATTATCCCGATTTTGCCCTGGCGGCGGCGGAAGCGGTAGCGCGCGGGGAATGCACGCTGGGCATCCTCTGCTGCGGCACCGGCATCGGTGTGGCCATCGTGGCCAACAAGGTCCCCGGCATCCGTGCCGCCAACTGCCATGACACTTTTTCCGCCCGCATGAGCCGCGAACACAACAACGCCAATATTCTCACCCTGGGCCAGCGCGTGGTGGGCTGTGGCCTGGCGCTGGACGTGGTGGAAGCCTTTTTGCAGGCAAAATATACCGGCGGCCGCCATGCGTGCCGCGTGGATAAAATCACGGCAATAGAAAAGAAATATTGCGGCCAGGGGATGCCCGGTCAGTAAGGAGGAACGCTTTTGACAACATTACAAGCATTTGACCCGGAAGTTGCCCGTGCCATAGCGGACGAAAAAAGGCGCCAGCAGGACCACCTGGAGCTCATAGCCTCGGAGAATTACGTCAGCCGGGCGGTGCTGGAAGCCCAGGGGTCGGTCCTGACCAATAAATATGCGGAAGGCTATCCGGGAAAACGCTACTATGGCGGCTGCGAGCATGTGGATGTGGTGGAAGAGCTGGCCCGGGCGCGGGCAAAGAAGCTATTTGGCGCCGACCATGCCAACGTCCAGCCCCATTCGGGTGCCAGCGCCAACCTGGCAGTTTATCTGGCTGCCTTGAAACCGGGAGATACCATCCTGGGAATGAACCTGGCTCATGGCGGCCACTTGACACATGGCGCCCCAGTCAGCATCTCGGGTAAGTATTTCCGGGCCGTCTCCTACGGCGTCAGCCGGGAGAGCGGTTACCTGGATTATGACCAAGTGGAAACGCTGGCGAAAAAATACAAGCCGCGCCTTATTGTGGCCGGAGCCAGCGCCTACCCGCGCATTATTGACTTTGCCGCCTTCCGGCAGATTGCCGACCGGGCGGGGGCTTATCTCATGGTTGACATGGCACATATTGCAGGTCTGGTGGCGGCAGGCATCCACCCGTCACCGCTGCCCCATGCCGAATTTGTCACCACCACCACCCATAAAACGCTACGCGGTCCCCGGGGCGGGATGATTCTCTGCCGCCGGGAATACGCGGCGGCGGTAGATAAAGCTGTTTTCCCCGGTCTCCAGGGCGGACCGCTCATGCACGTCATTGCCGCCAAGGCGGTCAGCCTGAAAGAAGCGTTGCAGCCTGATTTTGCCGCCTATGCCCGGCAGGTGGTGGCCAATGCCAAGATCCTGGCTTCCTGCCTGCTGCAGCACGGTTTTAACCTGGTCTCCGGCGGGACGGACAATCACTTGCTGCTTGTGGATTTACGCAACAAAGGCTTGACGGGCAAGCAGGCCGAAGAAGCCCTGGGGCGTGCCGGCATCACAGTCAATAAAAACTCCGTGCCTTTTGACACGGAAAGCCCCTTGGTAACCAGCGGCATCCGCATTGGGACGGCGGCCGTCACCACCCGGGGCATGAAAGAACGGGAGATGGAAGAGATCGCCGCTTTAATTGCCCGGATTTTACATAAGACAGGAGATGAAAAAATGCAGGAGGAGGTCCGGCACCGGGTTGCCGCTCTCTGTGCTGCATTTCCGCTGTATGAAGAATAATATGAAATTACAGGTTTTTGTGTACGACCACCCGCTTATCAGTGACAAGCTGGCGCGGTTGCGTTCTGTAGACACCGATGTGGCCTCTTTTCGCCAGCTGGTAGAAGAAATTACGGTCCTGATGCTGTATGAGGCGTCCAAATCTCTGCCCACTGTGACAAAAACAGTCCAAACGCCCCTTACCACCTGCCGGTGCCGTGTTTTGGCCGGGCCGCCGCCCGTGTTGGTGCCCATCCTGCGGGCGGGCCTTGCCATGGCGGAGCCGCTGATAAAACTTTTTCCCGACTCGCCCGTTGGACATGTGGGGCTGGCCCGGGACCATGAGACCTTGGAACCCGTCCGTTACCTGGTAAAACTGCCGCCCATGGCGGACAGGCCGGTGTGGGTCCTGGACCCCATGCTGGCCACCGGCGGTTCCGTGAGCGAAGCGCTGGGCATTTTAAAAGAACACGGAGCCGAAAGGATTACCCTTTTCTCCATCATTGCCGCTCCGGAAGGAGTGGCAAGGCTGGAACGGGAACATCCCGATGTCTGTTTGTTTGTGGCGGCGCTGGATGAGCGGCTGAATGATAAAGGTTACATTCTGCCCGGCCTGGGCGATGCCGGCGACAGGCTGTACGGCACGCTGTAAAGGAGTGAAAAAGTGCGCCCTTCCTGGGATGATTATTTTTTGGAGATTGCGGTTCTTGTTGCCACCCGTTCGACCTGCCTGCGTCGCTCCGTGGGGGCAGTAATTGTTAAGGACAAACGTATTTTGACCACCGGCTACAACGGTGCTCCCAGCGGCCTTGCCCATTGCGAGGAGGTGGGCTGCATCCGCGAGCAGCGCAAAATACCTTCCGGTGAGCGCCATGAATTGTGCCGTGGCCTGCATGCGGAGCAAAACGCAATCCTGCAGGCGGCACTCTACGGGGTTCCCATTGCCGGCGCCACTCTCTACTGTACCACCCACCCCTGTGTAGCCTGTGCCAAAATGATTATTAATGCCGGCATGAAAGAGGTTGTCATTGCTGCGTCTTATCCGGACGAACTTTCAGCTTCCCTGCTGGCGGAGGCGGGCGTTACTGTCCGCCGCCTGCAATACGGTGCAGAAAGACCGGTCCATGCCTCAGGCAAATAAAGGGTTGGCAACTGCGGGGTGCCAGGATGAGTATACCCGGTAAAAAGAGCAAACGCGGGCTTTTTATCTCTTTTGGCATCAGCCTGGCCGCCGTGGCTCTGGTGCTCTTTTTCACGGTAGATGAAGATACTGTAACAAGCATCTTGCGACTTAAACCGGCCTTTCTGGCTGCCGCTTTTCTTACGGCGCCTGCCTTGTGGCTGGTAGAAGGACTGCGCATCAAGGCCATCGCCTGGGCGCTCGGCACGCAGCGACGGCCGGGGATGCGGGCGGCCGTGCGTGTCTATCTTTCTACTTTCTTTTTTGCCGGGGTAACCCCGCTGGCCATTGGCGAATGGCCGGCACAGATTTATTTGCTGACCCGCCTGGGCCTGGCGGCCGGCGAAGCGGCGGCCATGGCGTTGCTGCGTGCTTTTTTTACCAAGTGCACATTTGTTTTTGCCGCCGCCGTTCTCCTTTTGCAGGGGAATGCCTGGCGAGGGAGCCAGCCGTTGTCGGTGCTTTCCCGTTATGCTTTCTGGGTGATGACCGCCACTACCCTGCTTTATATATTACTCATGTGGCAGTCCGAGCTGGCCGTGCGCCTGGTGGACTTTTTTACTCGCCTGCCGTGTGTGGTGCGCCTAACAAGCTGCCGCCCGCGCCTGGGCCGGATTCCGGAGCGGGCATTGCAGGAAACAAAACGTTTCCGGGCTACAGTCGGACACATCAGTCGTCAAAGCAGCCTGCGTCTTCTTTTACCCCTGGGGCTGACGGTGCTTTACTGGGGCCTGTATTATGCCATTGCACCGCTGCTTCTGGCAGGCTTCGGCGTCCGGACCGATTACGCCGCCGCTATTTTGCGGCAGGTTTTGATCATGCTGGTGCAGCCTTTTATTCCTGTCCCCGGCGGCAGCGGTGCAGTTGAATTGGGCTTGGCCACGCTTTTTGCCGCCTTTGTTCCTGCTGCGGTGCTTGGTGTTTTCATTGTAGCCTGGCGGTTTTTTACCTATTATTTACCCTTGCTCTGCGGCGCCTTTTTTGCTCTGCGGGGAAGTGGCGGCAGGTAGGCTTTCTCTCTGCAGGCATGGTGATAGTATTGGCCGGTGGATACTTTATTTTCCGGCAGGTATTTTTGCTTCTACGGCGAATAGCACTGAAGGTGCCCGGTTTTTTGTACGCCGCATAGGAGCATACGGTGCCGGGAATGGTAAATATTGATTTTAAAGTGGGTGCCTGTGTGGGAAGAGAGACGGATTTTTCCGGCTTGTTGACGGTTTGCAGGGTGGCGGCCGGCATTGCGCTGCCGCTTGTGGCCGGAGTTTTACTGGGCCGCCGCCTGGGAGAGCGCTACGGGCATGAACCCCTTTTTGTTGCCGGGGGAGCACTGCTCGGCCTGGTCTCCGGTTTCCGGCAGGCAGTGCGCCTGCTTCTAAAAAAGTAGCAGGCCCGGCCGGCACAGGAACGGTTTGCATGCCAGCTTGAGGGAGGTGAAAACGTTTTGTTGCAGGAAGTCATCCAGGCAGTACGTGCAGCGGAAGCAAAAGCGGAGGAAATAAAAAATAATGCACAGGCGGAGGCGAGACAACTCCTGCGCAATGCGGAACTGGAAGCAGCCGCACTGAAAGAGCGGCAACTGGCAGAGGCGGAAGCGGACAGCCGTGCGCTGCTTCTGGCGGCGGAAAAAGAATGTGAACAATTGGTTATTCCCATCCAAGAGCGTGCCGCACAGGAAAGAGAAGAATTGCTTGCTGCGGCTCGCAGCAAACAGGAAGCGGCTATTGCGCTGGTTATGGAGAGGATTGTGAAACCATATGGGCATAGCTAGAATGAATAAAGTTTACCTGCTTGCCCACCAGGCTGACAAAGAACATGTATTGTCAGCCCTGCAGCAATCCGGCTTGCTCGAAATCAGTGACATTACAGGCACTGAAGAGGCGGAAGGCTGGGTTAAGTCACTGGCCAGGGATCAGGAGCAGGAAGCGCTGCAGGAACTGGAGGGCAAGCTGGCGGAAGTAAGGTTTAACCTTGATTTTCTCAACCGTTACCATCCGGTAAAAAAAGGCCTGCTTGATGATTTTCTGGCGGAGAAAAAAAGTATCACTGCCGGGGAAATGGAACGTCTTGCAGCCGGCTGGGCTGACATCAGCAGCAAGGTTTTTGCCGCCATTAAAACCATAGACGAGAAGCTTTTGCAAATACGCAATGAAGAAACACACCTGCAGAACCTGCAGCAGCAACTCCTTCCCTGGCGGCGCCTGCCTGTACCACTTGAACAGTTGCAGTCCACACCCGCCGTCACGATCGAGCTTTTCGCGTTGCCTGTAAACTCGGCGGACAAGTTCCGGTCTGAGTTGGCGGAAACGGGTGCCGCCTATGCTCTGGAGCAGGTGGAGTACCTGCGCGGCGAAATTTACTTTGTCCTTGTCGCCCATCACAGCGACGCCGAAACAGTGCGCAACGTGTTGAAGCGTTTTGATTATGTCAAGCATACCTTTCCGGAACTCACCGGCCTGCCGGAGGAGCTGCTGGCCGGCGTGGAAGAAGATTTGCACAAGCTTGCCGCCAAGCAGGAAGTAGTCAGGCAAAACATTGCAGAATTGGCACAGTATCGCGAGCAGCTGCTTTACTACCTGGACTACCTGACTGTTTTGCGGGAGAAAAGGCAGGCGATGGAAAATCTTGGGCGGACGGCAAGCACTTTCGTCCTGGAAGGCTGGATCAGGGAGGCCGATGTTAAAAAACTGAAGCACCTGCTGGCTGACGTCAGCGACTCCGTCGCAGTGATGGTGCGTGAACCGGAACCGGGCGAAGCCTTTCCGGTCCTTTTGGAAAACAAACCGCTTTTTGCCCCCTTTGAATTTGTGACAAAACTTTACGGGGCTCCAAGCCCTTACGGTGTTGACCCGACAGCTGCCTTTACGCCCTTTTTTGTGATCTTTTTCGGCATTGCCCTTACAGACGCCGCCTACGGGTTGGTTCTGTCGCTGGTGGCGGTACTGGGGCTGATGAAGATTAAAGGGGAGAACATGCGCAGACTGCTGAAAATCATTTTTGCCTGCGGTCTCTCCACCGTTGTTTTCGGCTGGCTGATCGGCGGCTGGCTTGGCTTCCAAGTCCTGGGGGCTCCTCTCTACTTTGATTCACCCAGTGATCCCATGCGCCTTTTGGTTTACTCGCTGGGTCTGGGCAACATCGATATTTTCTGGGGTATGAAGTTAAAGCTGATCCATCTCGTGCGCCAAAGACAATATTTTGCTGCTTTTGCCGATGTCATCCTCTGGTACGGGCTCATCATCGGGCTTTTGCTCTTAATTGTGCCGGCCGCAGCCACGTTTGGTAAATACCTGGCCATTATCAGTGCCGTGGGGCTGATCCTGACCCAGGGGCGTGCGCAAGGCTCCATCATGAAAAAGTTTTTCTCCGGTGTCCTGTCCCTTTATAATATTACAGGCTACTTGAGCGATATCCTCTCATACTCCCGATTGCTGGCGTTGGGCCTCGCCACGGGCGTTGTCAGCCTGACGGTAAACACCATGGCCGGGTTGCTAAAAGGTCATCCCATTGGTTATGTGGCCATGCTCATTATCATGGCCGGTGGCCATGTTTTCAACTTGGCCATCAATGCCCTGGGGGCATTTATTCATTCCAGCCGCCTGCAATATATTGAGTTTTACAACCAATTTTACGAAGGCGGCGGGAAGCACTTTAACCCTTTCCGCATTCAGACACGTCACATTGAAATCCGGCCTGATGGCCTTCAGCATAAATAAAAAAAGGTTGCAATTCACTTTTAATCTTAAATAAAGAATATGCAGTGGCTGTCACAGGGCAGTCTGAAAAGGAGGAAAAAGTAAATGTTAGGTTTAGAATCAGGCTTAATTCTGGCGATAATTGGTGCTGCTGCTGCCGTGCTTTTGGCCGGTATCGGCTCGGCCATCGGCGTTGGTACAGTAGGACAGGCTGCGGCCGGTGTTGTTTCCGAGGACCCTGATAAATTCGGTTCAACCCTGATTCTGCAGGCGTTGCCGGGTACACAGGGCATTTACGGCCTGCTGGTGGGCTTTCTCATTTTGCAGCGCATCGGTTTAATCGGCGGCAGTCCCGTCAGTTTAACGGTGGAACAGGGCTGGTCCTTCCTCTTTGCCGCCCTCCCCATTGCCTTTGGCGGCCTGGTTTCCGCCATTTATCAGGGCAAGACAGCCGTCAGCGGCGTCTACCTGGTGGCAAAACGCTCTGAAGAGTCCGGTAAAGCCATTATTTTTGCCGTTATGGTTGAAACTTACGCCGTGCTGGCGCTGCTAATGTCCATCATGATGCTGTTCGGTATCGCGGTTTAAGGAGGTCTGTCTCATGTCAGGAGCAGAGAAGCTCACCGCGAAAATCCTGGGCGAAGCGGAAAGCTTTGCTGAACAGGTGATATCCGGTGCCAGGCAGCAGGCTGAAGCTATCCTGACTCAAGCACGCCAGGAGGCTGATAACAGGCGGAAGCAGCTTTTGGAACAAGCCCAAAAACAGGCTGAAGAAAGGAAGCGCCGGGCCCGCACCATTGCCGAGCTGGAAGCCCGCAAAGCGCTGCTCGCAGCCAAAAAGGAAATGATTGAGGAGACTTTTGCCCGGGCTCTCGAGCGCCTGCAGCAGCTGGAGCCTGCGGAATATAGAAAAGTGATTGCCTCCATGCTTCTTGCCGCCGCGGAAACAGGTACGGAAGAAATTATTGTGGCGGCCGCCGATCGTGACCGGCTGACGGACAGCTTCCTGCGGGAGGGAAACAGGGAACTGGCAAAACGGGGTAAGCAAGGCAAGCTGAAATTCGCAGCGGAGACCCGTGATATCCAGGGAGGCTTCATCCTGCGTACCCGTGATGCGGAAATCAACAGTTCTTTCCCCGCCCTGCTGCGGATGCAGCGGGAGCAGCTGGAGCCGGATGTGGCGGCAATCCTTTTTGCTTAGGCGACATCCGCCGGGAAGGAGGCATGGAATGTGCTGAAGACGGATCGCTACGCCTATGCCATTGGGCGTATTAAAGTAATGGAAACGCGGCTTTTAGACCGGGACAGAATAGAACGCATGGTCGAAGCAAAGAGTGCGGATGAAGCCCTGAAAGTGCTGGGAGAAAGTGAGTATTCCGACTACCTGGCTGATCTGGCAGACGTCCATGAGTATGAAAAAATCCTCTCCGCCGAGTTGCTCCGCATTTACCGGGAATTGCGCCAACTTTCTCCTGAAGAAAAAATTATCGCTTTTTTTGCCAGGAAATACGATTACCATAACCTGAAAGTGCTTTTTAAAGCGGCGCACTTAAAGGAGGAGCGCCCCGAACTGCTCCTTCCCGGGCTGGGCAATATTCCGCTTGACGAACTGGTGCGTGCCGTCAGTGAGGAGGATTTCCGGAATCTCCCTCCGCGGATGCAGGAAGCGGCGCAGAAGCTGGCGGAAAAATTGCAGGACGGCTTTGACCCGCAGCTGGTTGACCTGTGGCTTGATCAGGCCCTGTATGCAGAACTGGCCGAGGATGTGCAGAGGAGCAAAAACAAATACCTGCGGGATTATTTCACCGGTCTTGTTGACCTGACAAATATTAAAACTTTTCTGCGTGTCAGGCGTATGCAGCGGTCAAAGAGTTTCCTGGCGGCTGTCCTGCTGCCCGGCGGCAGCCTGGACCTGCTTGCCATGCTGGATTTGACCGACCCGTTGGAAGTTATTGTGGACCGGCTGGCTTCCTCGCCCTACGCCCAGGTGGTGGCCGAAGGGGTACAGCTTTTTCAGCAAACAGACACCCTGACCCGCTACGAAAAACTGGCGGACAATTTCCTCCTGGAGCGTGTCCGGCAGGCAAAATACGTTACCCTGGGTCCTGAACCGGTCATCGGGTATTTACTGGCCAAAGAGAATGAAATAAAAATTATCCGCATTGTGCTGACCGGAAAAATCAACCGGCTGCCTGTGGCAGAAATCAGGGAAAGGTTACGTGATGCCTATGTATAAAGTGGCAGTGATCGGAGACAAAGACTCAATTCTCGGTTTTAAAGCTCTCGGCGTAACCACCTACCCGGTCACCGGCCCGGCGGAAGCGCTGCGTGCCCTGCGGGAAACAGAGCGGGACAAAGTGGCGGTGGTCTGTATCACGGAAGCCATTGCCGAGCACATCCAGCCGGAAATTGACGCGCTCAATGAAAAAATGCTTCCTGCGGTCGTCCTCATCCCCAACAACAAAGGTTCCCTGGGTTTCGGGATGAGACAGATCAAAAAGAACGCAGAAAAAGCCATTGGCGCTGATATCTTATTTGGGAAAGAGGGTAGTTAGCTTTGACCAATACAGAAAATGCAGGCAGAGTCGTCAAAGTTTCCGGCCCCCTGGTTGTGGCCGAGAACATGCCCGCTGCTAAAATGTACGATGTGGTGCGCGTGAGCGACCAGCGCCTCATCGGTGAGATCATTGAAGTCAGAGGCGACCGCGCCTCCATCCAGGTCTATGAAGAAACAGGCGGCTTGGGCCCCGGCGAGCCGGTTTACACCACGGGCATGCCTTTAAGCGTGGAGCTGGGTCCCGGCCTCATAGAATCAATTTTCGACGGGATTCAGCGCCCCCTGGATGACATCTACAGGCGGACTGGCCCGCGCATTACCCGCGGTGTGGAGGCCCATGCCCTGGATCGCAATAAAAAGTGGGATTTTGTCCCCCTCTTGGAAGTGGGGGCGGAAGTTGAGCCGGGCGACATCCTGGGGACGGTGCAGGAGACAAGTCTTGTGGTCCATAAAATTATGGTGCCGCCCGGTGTAAGCGGTAAATTAACCTTTATCCACAAAGGCGAGGCAACGGTCACCGACACTGTTGCCACTGTGGAGCAGGACGGCCAAACGGTCGAGATACAAATGATGCAAAAATGGCCGGTACGGCAAGGCCGCCCCTACAAGGAGAAGCTTTCCCCCACGGAGCCTCTTATTACGGGGCAGCGTGTCATTGATATGTTTTTCCCCGTGGCCAAGGGCGGAACAGCGGCCATTCCCGGGCCCTTCGGTTCGGGGAAAACGGTAACACAGCATCAGCTGGCCAAGTGGGCTGATGCGGAAATTGTTGTTTATGTGGGCTGCGGTGAGCGCGGCAATGAAATGACAGACGTTTTAAATGAATTCCCGCGGCTTTTGGACCCGAAATCGGGAGAGCCGCTCATGAAGCGGACTGTCCTGATTGCCAATACTTCGGACATGCCTGTGGCCGCCCGGGAAGCCTCCATTTATACGGGCATCACCATTGCCGAGTATTTCCGCGACATGGGTTACAGCGTGGCCCTCATGGCCGATTCCACATCCCGCTGGGCGGAAGCGCTGCGGGAAATCTCCGGGCGCCTGGAGGAAATGCCGGGTGAAGAAGGTTACCCCGCCTACCTTGGTTCCCGCCTGGCAGAATTTTATGAGCGTTCCGGCAGAGTAGTCTGCCTTGGCCGGGACGGGCGGGTCGGCGCCCTGACGGCTGTCGGAGCCGTTTCACCGCCCGGCGGCGACATCTCCGAACCTGTTTCCCAGAACACACTGCGGATTGTCAAAGTTTTCTGGGGCCTGGATGCCGCCCTCGCTTACCGACGCCATTTCCCCGCCATTAACTGGCTGCAATCTTACTCTCTCTATACAGACAGTTTTTCCGACTATTACCGGGAGCATTTTGGTACCTCCTGGGAAGAATACCGTACGGAGGCCATGCGCATCTTGCAGGAAGAAGCCGAACTGGAGGAAATTGTCCGCCTGGTAGGCCAGGATGCCCTCTCGGAGCGGGAACGCCTCACCCTGGAGACGGCCAGGTCCATCAGGGAGGACTTCCTGCACCAGAACTCCTTCCACGAAGTGGATACCTACGCTTCCCTGGAAAAACAGTTCCGCATGATCAAACTGATTATGCATTTCTATCATGAAGCACAGCGTGGTGTGGAACGCGGCGCCAGGATGCAGGACATCCTGAACCTTCCGGTACGCGAACAAATAGCCCGTGCACGCTATCTGGCGGAAAGCGACATTGCCCGGATGGACGAAATTGAAAAAGCTGTCAGTGAACAAATCGCCGCCCTGGTCGGTGAAGACACTGAAGCGCAGTACGCGTAGGAAGGAGGAAACGCCATGCTAAAAGAATATCGCAGTGTTGCAGAAATTGTAGGCCCGCTGATGCTCGTGGAAAACGTGTCAGGCGTTACCTACTATGAACTGGCTGAAATTGAACTGCAGGACGGTTCACTTCGCCGCGGCCGCGTGCTGGAAGTTGACCGCGACAAGGCTTTGGTCCAGATCTTTGAAGGCTCCAGCGGCATGAATGTAACGGAAACCAAAGTCCGCTTCCTGGGCCGGGGAATTGAACTGCCGGTGTCCATGGACATCCTGGGCCGCGTCTTTGACGGCCTGGGCCGGCCGCGTGACAACGGCCCCGGCATTATCCCGGAAAAGCGCCTGGATATCAACGGTCTGCCGCTCAACCCTTATGCCCGGGACTATCCTTCCGAATTTATCCAGACGGGCATTTCCACCATTGACGGCTTAAATACACTGGTGCGCGGCCAGAAGCTGCCTATTTTCTCCGGTTCCGGCCTGCCCCACAACCGCCTGGCAGCCCAGATTGCCCGCCAGGCCAAACTGCTGGGCACAGAGAGCAAGTTTGCCATTGTTTTTGCCGCCATGGGCATTACT
>JAAYLG010000065.1 GCA_012522075.1 Bacillota bacterium | reverse complement strand
GTCGTGCATATTAATCGACCTTCTTCTCAAATGTTCGTAAAAATGATATCACAATGATCTGTTCAGAGCAAGCTTAAAGTATTTTTTTGTATATTATATAATACAATGCTATACAATATTAATGTTTTTATTATAATATTATACATTGACTTCGTTTATTATGCATTATATAATGTATGTACTTTCAGAAGATTAAAACAAATGCAGAAAGGGTTGATTGGCATGAATAAGCCGGCGGGAAACACTTATTATGAAAAGCTTGCCAGATTGGATAAGTGTGCAAAACTTGAGAGCGTCGACCGTGTCCCTATGGCAGTTGCCACCTTATATTTCCCGGCTAAGTATGAAGATATCTCATATGAAGACATGTTTTACGACAATGAAAAGTTTGCGGCTGCAGCAGCCAAATTTGCTGTGGATTTTGACTGGGATGCAGTATGCTTTCTTCGCTCTTTTGAAACTGTCCCTTTAGGTTTGTCCTTGGCGGCAGCAGATCCGGAATTGGCAATCAATGTGGCAATAGCTTCTGTAATGGGCGGCGGCTTTGCTCATGACATCCTCAAGGATAATTATTCCGCTCAACCCGGCAGGGAGTCCCCGCCGGACAGGGAATCTCAATTTATTATTAGAGAAACAATAATGTCTGCCGACGAATATGATGCATTGCTGGAAGCGCCGTTGCAATACTTGTCGGAAAAGATAGTACCCCGTATCTATAAAAACTTAAGTCAACCGGGCAGTGATCGGGCAAATGCGGCATTAATCAGTTTTGGCATTCAACTGGGAACAGTCTTGCAAAAGGTAGTTGCGTTTACGCAAAAAATGAAGGAGGGCAACTGTCCCCCGTGGTATATGGCACTGGCGCCTAACCCGCTTGACTTTTTAGGAGCTTTTCTGCGGGATTTTGATAAAATTTTATTTGATATTCACCGCTACCCCCAAAAAATTAAAAAATTCTGTGAAGAAATGGCGCCGGTTTTTCTGGCCGTAGGTAAAGCAACGGGACAATTGTCTTATGAATTGACCGGGTCGCGCAGAGTCTTTATGCCCGTGTGGTATAACAGTTTCCTTTCTTTAAAGCAATACAAAGAGTTCCACTGGCCGTACATCAAATATATAGCTGAAGAATTAATTAAGGAAGGCTTTACACCTTTGTTTTCCTTCCAGGGAGAGCATGACCATCTTTTGGAGACGGTGCTGGAAATGCCCGCAGGGAAAACAATAGCCTGGTTTGAGCGTACCGATTTGGCAAGGGTGAAAAAGATTCTCGGGGAACATACATGCATAGCAGGCGGCATCGCCCCCGCGATGCTTATTGGCGGCACTGCACAGGATGTGGAAGATAGGGTAAAAATAATTTTAGATGAGATGAAAACAGCACGCGGTTTTATCTTTACGCTGCCTTTTAACGCCATTGGCCCGGCAAAAATACAAAATGTAAAAGCTATGACGGAAGCGGTCTTAAAGTACGGACAATATTAAATACTCCAACAAAATTTTGACAGGCACGGCGGAAAAATAAATTTGACAAGCCAAGGCAGTTGCATTATTATTTAAGTGGTGTATTATACTGTCAATTTCATACTCTTATCAAGAGCGGTGGAGGGACTGGCCCTATGAAACCCGGCAACCGGACGCAGGTGCGTCAGCGGTGCTAATTCCAGCAGGGGTAACAGCCTGGCAGATAAGAGAGGTAGCTAATTTGGAGACCTCTTGCATCGAAAAAAGAGGTTTCTTTCTTTTTCTGTCACGGTGGGTCCCTCTCTGAAATGATGGAAGAAGGAGGAAAAAGATGGGTAAAAATTTTTTGTTTACGTCTGAATCCGTAACAGAAGGACATCCGGATAAGATCTGCGACCAGATTTCAGATGCAATTCTGGACGAAATACTGGCTAAAGACCCGGTTGCGCGAGTAGCGGCTGAAACATCGGTGACTACCGGACTGGTATTGGTGACGGGAGAAATAACCACCAACTGTTATGTGGACATCCCCAGGATTGTCCGTGAAACTGTCAAGGAAATCGGTTACACCAGGGCCAAATACGGCTTTGACGGGGACACTTGTGCCGTGATTACTTCCATAGATGAACAGTCGCCCGATATTGCCATGGGCGTGGACTGCTCTTATGAGGCCAAAATCGGTGAGTTTACCGAGGCCGAACTGGAAGCCATCGGTGCGGGCGACCAAGGCATGATGTTCGGTTTTGCCTGTGATGAAACGCCGGAATTGATGCCGCTGCCTATTGCCATGGCGCACAAATTGGCGCGCAGGCTGGCGGAAGTGCGCAAGAGCGGCTTGCTGCCTTACCTGCGGCCGGACGGAAAAACACAGGTGACTGTTAAGTATGAGGACGGAAAACCGACCACCATAACCACAGTGGTGGTTTCCTGCCAACATGCGGAAGATGTTTCGCTTGAGACAATCAAAAAAGATGTCCTGGAAGCGGTTGTACATGAAACCATCCCTGCCGGATATATAAAAGCCTCAACGCGGTTTTATGTAAATCCTACTGGCCGCTTTGTTGTGGGAGGACCTCAAGGAGACGCCGGTTTGACGGGAAGAAAAATTATTGTGGATACTTACGGAGGTTATGCCCGTCATGGCGGCGGAGCTTTTTCCGGCAAGGATCCTACTAAAGTAGACCGTTCCGCTTCTTATGCAGCACGCTATGTGGCGAAAAATATCGTGGCTGCCGGCCTGGCAACAAAATGTGAAGTGCAGCTTGCCTATGCCATCGGTGTGGCGCGACCTCTGTCGCTGATGGTGGAAACATTTGGCACCGGAAGAGTGCCGGAAGAGAAAATTGAGTCTTTAATCAAAGCGCATTTTGACCTGCGGCCTGCAGCTATCATCCGTGATCTTAATCTCCGGCGTCCTATTTACCGGCAGACGGCGGCTTACGGCCATTTCGGGCGGGAAGACCTGGACCTGCCCTGGGAAAAAACGGATAAGGCGGAAATGCTGCTCAAAGAAGCAGGTTTATAAAATCGGATACGGCTTGGCCGGATTTGCTCCTCCGGCGGCAGGCAGTTTTACTCCTGAAAACTGCCTGCCGCCGGAGTTTTTTGTCTTTTAAACAGGTCCCGCCGCCCTGCAGCCGGACGGCCACTTGCTATATTTTTTAGATTTTCGGGTGAAATGGCTTGCGAAGAATTTAACTTCCCGGCAGAAGCGTCTTTTTTCTGCTGCAGTTGCCTGCAAAGTAAGGTTTTGCTTCTAGCCTGCCGGCCGCTTATAATCAGGTCAGCAAAGACCGGGAGGTGAAAAGCTGATGGCTGTTGTCTTGGAACCCAATTACAGCCGCTGCCAGATCCGGCTGCAAACAGGCGTGGATGAGGACGGTGATCCCATTCTGGTCAGCCGCACGTATGGCCGGATCCGGCCCGCCACTTCACACCAGGATGTGTATGAAGTTTTTACGGCACTGATGGGGCTGCAGAATTACGCTGTTTATGCCATTCGCCGCCTGGAAGACGGTGAACTGATTAATCAGGAGTAGTGGGGCATCTATTTTGGGAAGGAGGTGAGTGAATGGAGAAAGTGCTGCAGCTCGTTTTCCGCAATGCGGAAGGCAGGCTGTATACTCTGAACGTCCCGGAACCAAAGGAGGACCTGACGGAAGCTGAAGTGACGGCAGTCATGGACTTAATTCTGGCCAAGGATCTTTTTCTTACTACCGGCGGGCCTCTGAAGGCAAAAGTGGCGGCACGAATTGCGTCCCGTGATACCGTTAACCTGGCGCTCTATGAGTAGAGTGGTCGGCGGGAGGCTTGCCTCCCGTACATAGGTATCAGCGGGCTTGGCGGCAGGAAATAATAGTCATACGTGGAATAGTTTCAGGCGGAGGGAACGTTATGCAGAGCCTGGAAGGGACAATTGAACGCATCACCTATTATAACGACGAAACATTGTTCATGGTGGCAAGAGTCAGGACGGATGACGAGCGGCTTGTTACTGTGATCGGCAATATGCCCCGCTTCAATGTGGGAGAAAGACTGTCGCTGCAGGGTGAATGGGTGCAGCACAAGGATTTCGGTTTGCAGTTTAAAGCCGCCAGATATGAGCTGGATGCGCCCCACACTGAGAAAGGAATCCGTAATTTCCTTGCTTCCGGGCTTATTCGCGGTGTGGGCCCTGCAACGGCGGAAAAGATTGTGGCACATTTCGGCCTGGATGCGCTGCAAGTTATTACCGCAACGCCCGAGCGGCTATGCGAAGTGGACGGTATTGGCGAGAAGAAGGCCAAAATGATTGCCGAGAGCCTGAAAGAAAGGCAGGAAGTGATGAAAGTCATGGCTTTCCTGCAAAGCTACGGCGTCGGCATCGGTTATGCCGCCCGCATTTACCGCCGCTACGGGGAGGAAACAATCGCCAAAGTCAGCGAGAATCCTTACCGCCTGGCGGAGGAGGTTTTTGGGGTCGGCTTTAAAACTGCCGACAAAATTGCCCTGGCGATGGGGCTGGCCGCCAATTCGCCGCACCGCATCCGTGCCGCTATCGTTTTTTACCTGAATGAAGCCCAGGAACAGGGTCATGTTTACTTGCCAAAACCCGAACTGATCAAGAGGATCTGCGAGGCTTTGTCCACTGCGGACGCACAGGTGACGGAAGAGCAGGTGCTGCAGCAGCTTAACCGCCTGGTACAGGGTAGGCAGCTTATTCTGGAGGAGGCGGAGGGGGAAGAGGCTGTTTTTAC
Source organism: Bacillota bacterium (assembly GCA_012522075.1). Taxonomy (GTDB): domain Bacteria; phylum Bacillota; class Dethiobacteria; order Dethiobacterales; family Dethiobacteraceae; genus DUUE01. The sequence continues at coordinate 2,293 of JAAYLG010000065.1, read as the reverse complement.
CGCACCGCTCTATCACGCTGAGTGTTATGTGGCAAAGCGGCTGCTGTCCCTGGCAGAAAGCCGCCTTGCCGTAGGTCCGGTGAATTTTGCCGGCCTGGAAGCAGGCGGCATTTCCCTGGCGGAGGAGCAGCGGCAGGCTGTCAGGCAGGCGGCGGAGGCCGGCTTGCTCGTGATTACGGGCGGCCCGGGAACGGGAAAAACAACCACTATCCGTGCCCTGCTTGCCCTTTTTCAGCAAAACGGACTGGAAGTATTGCTGGCCGCCCCCACTGGGCGCGCCGCCAAGCGGATGACCGAAGCCACCGGTATGGAGGCAAAAACTATTCACCGCCTGTTGGAATATGCGCCTGTGCAGGGTGAAGCTTCCGGTTTTGCGTTCCAGCGGACGGAGGAGCGGCCGCTGGAGGCTCATGCCGTTATTATTGATGAAATGTCCATGGTTGATCTGCCGCTTTTTTATCATTTGCTGCGGGCCATTCCCGCCGGCTGCAAACTGATTCTGGTGGGGGATATGGATCAACTGCCTTCCGTAGGACCCGGCAACGTCCTGCGGGATATTATTGCTTCCGGTGCCGTCCCCGCGGTCCGACTGCAGCATATTTTCCGCCAGTCCGCCCACAGTATGATTGTCAGCAACGCCCATGCGGTCAACTGCGGCCGGATGCCGCGGCTGCGCGGCAGTGAGGACTTTTTCTTCCTGCAGGAAGACGAGCCGGAGAAAGTCCTGCAGCTGATTCTTGACTTGTGCTGCAGGCGGCTGCCGCAATTTAAAAACAAGGATCCTATTGATGACATCCAGGTGTTGACGCCGATGCGGCGCACCGTTCTCGGAGTTGACAATTTGAATCACCACCTGCAGAAAACTCTGAATCCCGGGGCGCCGCAGAAAACGGAACTGCGGCATGGTGCCGTAACCTTCCGCCTGGGGGACAAGGTGATGCAGATCCGCAACAATTACCAGAAAGAAGTGTTTAACGGCGATGTGGGCCGTATCACTTATATTAACAGTGATGACGGGGAGATGTTTGTCGCTTTCCCCGACGTGGGTGGACCGCGGGAAGTTATTTATGACCAGACGGAACTGGATGAATTGGTGCTGGCTTATGCCACCTCCGTACATAAAAGTCAGGGCAGTGAATACCCTGTGGTGGTTATGCCGGTAGTGACACAACATTTTATCATGCTGCAGCGAAACCTGCTTTACACGGCCATAACACGGGCGAAAGAACTGGTGGTGCTGATCGGGACCAAAAAAGCCCTTGCCATTGCCGTGCACAACAATAAAGTAGAAACACGTTACACAAGATTGGCGGCCAGGCTGGCAAACTGTCGCTGATCACGGAGGTTTCCATTTTGAAGCTTTTTGCCGTCCTGCTGGACTTGCTGTTCCCGCCGGCTTGTGCCGTCTGCCGCGGCCGGCTGCCGGATGAGGAACAATTCTTATGTGCCCGCTGCCGGGAGAAAATATTGCCGGCAGAAAAATGCTGTATACGCTGCGGTTACCCGCTGTCGGGAGGATTTTCCTGCCCTCGCTGCCGGGGATATGATTATGCTTTCAGCGGAGCCTGTGCTGTTTTTCTGTATCAGGGGGAAGTAAGAAAAGCGATTCGCCGCTTTAAATACGGCGGGCGGACCGGACTTGCCCGCCCCTTTGGGGAGCTGATGGCCGCACAGGTGAAATGTCGCGCCTGGTCTGACTGTGATGCGGTGGTTCCCGTGCCGCTGCACCCGGAGCGCCTGCGGGAGCGCGGTTATGACCAGGCCCTTTTGCTTGCTCAAGCTGTGGCAAAAGATTTGCAGCTGCCTGTCTGCTCCTGCTTGCTGCGCTGCGAAAATACCGCCAGTCAGACTACTCTGGCCGCCAAAGCACGTTGGGAGAATGTGCGTGGTGTTTTCTGCCCGGCGCCGGGCAAGCCTGTCCCGGGCCGGGTCCTGTTAATAGACGACTTGCTGACGACAGGCGCTACTGCCCATTATGCCGCGGAAGCACTGCTTGCTGGCGGGGCGGAAGCGGTGTATCTGGCCGTACTGTGCCGTTCCTGAATCAAAAGTGCCGTTTACAAAGCTGACGGCGCCTTGTAGGACTACAATAGATCTTGGACACTAGGCTTTAAAAAAAGAATGCAAGATGAGGACAATTCGGTTATTGTTAAGTTACGACAACATAACAGTACCGAAAGGAGTGCCTCATCCTGCATGAACAGCATAACACAAGACATGAAGTATCGGCAATCCCTTCTTAATTTCGCACTGAAATACGGTGTGTCCAGAGCTTCCAGGCGCTATAACAAAT
>JAAYLG010000001.1 GCA_012522075.1 Bacillota bacterium | reverse complement strand
TGCAGTTGCTGGCTTTTTTACACTTTTGCCAAAGATTTTTTGCCCACGGCAATTATGAATTATAAATGAAAATGCAAACCAAGGATCGTCCAAGGTTTGCATTTCATAAGACTTTGTCTACAGTCTGTGCCCGCCGCTTGTGGCGGGCTTGTTTTTTGCCGTCCGCCCCCGGGATTATATTCCCCGGGTCCGCCGCATATGGATTAAAAAGGTATTTGGCTTGCGGGAAAGGAGGGCGGCCGGTGGCGGGCAGGTTTTTTACCGTACTGCGCGGCAGGAGGTATAGTAGGCGGAAAAACTACAGTGCCGGCGGCTTGCTGCTGCTCTTTGCGGCAGCGACCATCCTTTTCACCGTGCTGCGCTTTGCGCTGCCGCAGGAAGCCGTGCCCGCAGCCGCCCCGACGGAAACAGGGGCGGAAAGAAACGGTCAATGCACCTTTTACTTGCGCATCCTTTCCCGGGTCATTCCCGGTCTGAACGATACTTGCAGACTGCCGGCCGGAAGCAAGATGGAAGAAAGTCTGAGGGAAAAGGGTCTGCGCAATTTTACTCTGTCCGGCATGCGCGACCCCAGGGTAATTATGTTTACACAGCTCCCTTTTTTAACGGACCCGGGTATTGCCGTTAATGTGCCGGATGAGAGTACGGCGGTTGCGGCTACGCCCAAAATTGTTATCCCGGCCAAGGATGTAATGAGGGGCAAAGGTAAAATTATTATTTTCCACACGCATGGCACTGAAGCTTTTCTGCCGGACGCCGGGAAGGATTTTTCCTTTAACTTGGCGGAAACTGTGGTCCGCTTGGGAAAGGAATTGGCCGACATCCTGGAGCAAAAATATAAGCTTCCTGTGATTCATGACCGGACAATTCATGACAGGGACAGGAGCAAAGCATATGAAACGGCCCGGCCGACCCTGGAAAGGTTGCTTTCGGAACATCCTGATACTGAACTTTTGGTGGATCTTCACCGCGACGGCATAAGGAGGGAAACGACAACAGCCACGCTGAATGGTGAAGATTATGCCCGCATCCTTTTTGTCGTCGGCACACGCCACGCAGGGTATGAAGCAAACCTCAAAAAGGCGGAATATCTCCATTGGGTAATGGAAGAGCTTGCCCCCGGCATTTCCCGCGGCATTCGTGTCACACCGCTTGTCTACAATCAAAATTATCATCCCGGTGCAGTACTGATTGAACTTGGTGGCCACCATAATTCGCTGGCGGAGGCACGGAGGACTCTGCCGCTTTTGGCGGAGGCACTGGCACGCCTTTATACCGGTAAATAGCAGCAATATGCATAAAAAGCAAATCCCTCCGGGCAAAATAGAGCAAGAAGCTTTTTCCGGAGGAGAATTCAAAATGAGTAAGCAGGCGCTTCTTTCCGTTTTGCTTATTTTTTTGTTTACGCTGGCGCTTGTCTGGGCGGGGCTGACGCAAAGCGAGCGGGTTTTGCAGGAGATTACCGGTACGGAGGAAGAGGCGGCCGCTCTTGCTTTAAGCCGTGACGCCCGCGGTGGCTGGGTACTGACCTTTGCCGGCCGGTCCGTTTCCTTAAACGGCAGCATCTGGCGAAGAATAAAATCTGTTTCCGGCCGCTAGGTTAAAAGGATGCAAACCTTCTCAGTTGCCTGCCATCGGAGCGAATGCTATGATAATATCGGATAGATGGCAGGAGGATGAGGATGGAGCAGAAAAAGATACGCAACTTCAGCATTATTGCCCATATTGACCACGGCAAATCAACGCTGGCGGACCGGCTGTTGGAAGCTACCGGCGCACTTTCGGCACGAGAGATGACCGACCAGTATCTTGACCGGATGGATTTGGAAAGAGAACGCGGCATTACAATTAAACTGAAGGCTGTGAGCCTCAAGTACCGTGCCCGGGACGGCAACGAGTATCTGCTGAACCTGATTGACACGCCGGGGCACGTAGACTTAACCTATGAGGTATCCCGCAGCCTTGCCGCTTGCGAAGGGGCGTTGCTGGTGGTGGATGCGTCCCAGGGAATTGAAGCGCAGACACTGGCCAATGTTTATCTGGCACTGGAAAATAACCTGGAAATTATCCCGGTGATTAACAAAATAGACTTGCCCAACGCCAACGTGGAAAAAACAAAGCGGGAACTGGAGGAAATCGGTCTCAGCGGGGAAGATGCCATCCTGGTTTCAGCCAAAACAGGCAGCGGCATTGCGGATGTGTTGGAAGCAATTGTGCAAAAAGTGCCGCCCCCCAAAGGCGGGCGGGATGCACCGCTGCGTGCGCTCATTTTTGATTCCCATTACGATGCTTACCGTGGTGTGATTGCCTACATCAGGGTTATGGAAGGGCGCGTTCTGCCGCGGCAGAAAATAAAAATGATGGCAAGCGACAAGGAATTTGAAGTGGCGGAGATCGGTACCTTCCGGCCGGAAATGGTGCGGCGGAAATGCTTTGTGCGGGTGAAGTGGGTTATCCGGTGGCCGGCATTAAAAATGTGCAGGACAGCCGTGTCGGCGATACGGTCACGGCTGCGGACAATCCGGCTGCGGAACCCCTGCCCGGTTACCGGCGGATCAATCCCATGGTTTATTGCGGTTTTTACCCGGCTGACAGCGGTGACTACGATAGTCTGCGTGGTGCACTGGAAAAATTGAACCTGAATGATGCCGCCCTGACCTTTGAGCCGGAAACTTCGGCGGCCCTTGGGTTTGGTTTTCGTCTTGGCTTTCTCGGGCTGTTGCACATGGAGATCGTCCAGGAACGGCTGGAACGGGAATATGGCCTTGTCCTGGTAACAACGGCACCCAATGTTGTGTACCGGGTACACTTGAAGCGCGGGGGAACTGTTACGCTTGACAATCCTGCGCATATGCCGCCGGCAGGTGAAATAGCCTCTGTTGAAGAGCCCTTTGTTTCTGCCCGCATTATCCTGCCGGCCGACTATGTAGGCCCTGTGATGGAACTCTGCCAGGACAAACGGGGCGTCTTTATCAATATGGAGTACTTGGATACAACACGGGTTTCGCTGACATATGAACTTCCTTTGAGTGAAATCGTTTTTGATTTTTTTGACCAGTTAAAGTCCCGGACCAGGGGTTATGCTTCCCTGGACTATGAAATGCTGGGCTTTTGCCCATCCAACCTGGTGAAAGTAGACATCCTGATCAACCAGGAACCGGTGGATGCCTTATCTTTTATTACTCATGTCGACAAAGCGTACCGGCGCGGCCGGGAATTGTGCCAGAAATTGCGGGAGATTATTCCGCGGCAGTTGTTTGAAGTCCCGATCCAGGCTGTTATCGGCTCCAAAGTCATTGCCCGGGAAACAGTCAAAGCACTGCGCAAGAATGTCCTGGAAAAATGTTATGGCGGGGATATTACGCGGAAGCGCAAACTGCTGGAAAAACAAAAAGCGGGAAAAAAAAGAATGAAACAGGTCGGCAATGTAGAGATCCCGCAGGAAGCTTTCATGGCCGTCCTGAGTATTGATTGATGGGAACGGCGGTTTATCTCCATATTCCTTTTTGTGTTGCCAAGTGCAGTTACTGCGACTTCCTTTCCTTCCCCGAAACAGATCCTGCCAAGCATCGCAGCTACCTGCAGGCGCTGGTACGGGAATTGGAACTTTGGGGACAAAAACTGCGGGCGGCCGGCTGTGAAGCGGCCACACTTTATCTTGGCGGGGGGACGCCTACCGTGCTGTCTGCCGCCGATCTTGAATGGCTGCTTGCCGCCTGCCGCCGCCTGCTGCCGTTGGCACAGGATGTGGAATGGACGGTAGAGGCCAATCCCTGTACGCTGACACAGGAAAAAATCGGTACCCTGGCCGCCGGCGGTGTAAACCGGATCAGCCTGGGAATCCAGGACCTGAATGAGGAAAGGCTGGCACTTTTGGGGCGGCGCCACACTGCCGCACAGGCCAGGCAGGCGCTGCTTGCGTGTAAGGATTATTTCCCCTCCGTTTCCGTGGATCTTATGACAGCCCTCCCCGGGCAGACGACGACAGCTTTGCTTGCCACACTGGCTGCCGTCTGTGACCTGGGGCCGCATCATCTTTCGCTCTACGGACTGCAACTGGAGGAGGGTACTGCGCTGCAAGCCATGGCGGAAGCGGGCGAAATCAGCCTGCCCGATGAAGATGCGGCCCTTGCCATGTTTATTGCCGCGCGGGAGTATCTTCTCAAACAGGGATTTGTGCATTATGAAATTGCCAATTACGCCCGTCCCGGACACTGCTGCCGTCATAATCTGACCTACTGGCGCAACCTGCCATATTTTGGCTTGGGGCTGGGTGCCCATACCTTTTGGGAAGGAAAGCGCCTGGTCAACACGTGCTGCCTGGAAAATTATCAAAGGGAGCTAGCCGCCGGGAAGTTGCCGGTGGCGGAAATTTTGCCCGTCTCCCTCAGGCAGGAAATGGAAGATACAATGATGCTGGGGCTGCGCCTGCGGGAAGGTGTCAGCCTGCAGGGCTTCCGGCAGCGCTTCGGAGTGGACCTGTCCCTTGTCTTTGCCCCGCAGCTTGCACGCCTGCAGGAGCTGGGCCTGCTTGTCTGCGACGGGCAAAAGGTTTGCCTGACGGCAAAAGGACTGCCTGTAGCCAACACTGTTATTGCCGAATTTATCTCTCCCTGAACGGTTTATTTCCCCTGTCAGCTGCTTGACAAATACAAGTGGTAATGGTATTTTTTTATTAGCTTTAGCACTCGCCTTCCGAGAGTGCTAAAAGGAGGCACAGACATGACCGCCTTGAATGAGAGAAAACAAAAGATCCTCCGTGCCGTTGTGACAGATTATATCCAGACGGCTGAACCGGTCGGTTCCCGTACACTGTCCCGCCATTACCAGCTGGCTTTGTCTGCGGCAACCATCCGCAATGAGATGGCCGATCTGGAAGAGTTGGGTTTTCTCAAACAGCCGCATACCTCGGCGGGGCGGATACCTTCCCAGCAGGGTTACCGTTTTTATGTGGATTCCCTGATGGACCAAGTTGAACTTACTCCACAGGAAAAACTTTATCTGGAGAAATTTTTTACCCAGCTGCAGAAAATACGGGAAATTGACCAGATTGTCCAGCAGGTAGCAAAAGCTCTCTCTGTGCTTACACGTTATACGTCGCTGGTGCTGGCACCGCAGCTCAAACATTGCGCTTTTGCCCAAATGCGCCTGATTCCCATTGATGAAAAACAGGCGCTGGTCGTTTTATTTACCGATACAGGTTACATTAGAAATAAAGTTATTGAAATGCCGCGTGCTTTAAGCGCTGATGAGCTGGACCGCGTTGTTGCCTATCTCAATGAAGAGCTGGCCGGCCAGACCATAGCCGGCCTGACGGCCGCCCGTTTGCGCAAACTGCGCCCCGACCTTTATTCCCGTGTAGATATTCTGCATTCACTGCTTGCCATGCTTGAGGAGTGCAGCTCCGACGGGGAAACCCGCATATTTTTGGGCGGCACTTCCAATATTTTAGACCAGCCTGAATTTAAAGACATGGAAAAGGTAAAGCACCTCCTGACCCTTTTTGAAGAAGGGGAGCGACTGACGTTTATACTGGAAACTGCGCCGGAGGGAATAACTATTCGTATTGGCACGGAAAACTTGTTGGCGGAAATGCATGACTGCAGCCTGGTTACCGCCAGCTATCATTTGCATGGTCGTCCCCTTGGCACCATAGGCGTGCTGGGGCCGACACGCATGGAATATGCCCGTGTTACTACTATTATTAAAGAAATGACCGAACGCCTAAATATGCTGATTAGTATGCTGTAAGTGTCGGAGCATAATATAAATGTGTTAGTAAAGAGGTGAAGGCAATGACCGAAGAGGGCAGGCTGGAGGCTGACCGGGAACAGATGCCTGACAAAAAGGCGGCAACGGAACAACCCGGGTCTGAAACCGAAAAAGAGGGGCCTGCACGTTCTGCAGACAGTTCGGTACAGAAAGAAGCGCAAGAAGCACAGGAGGCTGTGCAGCAGCCGGAGAATGTGGAGACAAAAGCGGAAGATACTGCTGCCGCCGAAAGTGATGCCAATGCACAGCTTATAACGGAATTACAGGCTGAAAATGAACAACTGCTCAACCGCCTGCATCGTATGCACGCAGATTTTGAGACTTACAGGAAAAGGACAGCAAGTGAAAAGAAGGAATGGTTTACACAGGCAGTATGCGAGCTGATCAGTTAACTGCTACCGGTGATTGACAACCTGGAACGGGCTCTGGTGGCGGAAGGAAGCCTGGAGTCTGTTCGCGAGGGAGTGCAGCTTGTTCATAAGCAGCTGATGGAGATTTTGGGTAAACAGGGTCTGCAGGTGATAGAAGCCTGCGGTAAAGAATTTGACCCTGTTTATCATCATGCCGTGATGCAGGTTGAATGTGACGAGCCCGAAAATACCGTGGTAGAAGAACTGCAGAAAGGATACAAAGTTAATGAACGGGTAATCCGGCCAAGTTTGGTTAAAGTAGCCAAGTAGTACAAGGGAGGATGAACTGTGAGCAAAGTAATCGGTATAGATCTTGGAACAACCAACTCCTGTGTTGCCGTGATGGAAGGCGGTCAGCCGGTGATAATTCCCAATGCTGAAGGCGGCAGGGTTACTCCGTCTGTCGTAGCTTTTAAAAAGGATGGAGAGCGCCTGACAGGGCAGGTAGCCAAACGCCAGGCCATCACCAATCCTGACCGTACCATTATGTCCATTAAACGCCACATGGGAACAGATTACCGGGTAACCATCGACGGCAAAAGCTATACACCCCAGGAAATCTCGGCTATGATTCTGCAGAAATTAAAACAGGATGCCGAGGCATACCTGGGAGAAAAAGTGGAAAAGGCGGTAATTACAGTTCCCGCTTACTTTACCGATGCACAGCGCCAGGCCACAAAAGATGCCGGCAGAATTGCCGGCCTGGAGGTACTGCGCATTATTAATGAACCGACGGCCGCATCCCTGGCATACGGCCTGGATAAGGAAGAAGACCATACTATTCTTGTCTTTGACCTGGGCGGCGGGACTTTTGACGTTTCCATCCTGGAGTTGGGCGACGGTGTTTTCGAAGTTAAAGCAACCAGCGGCAATAACAAACTGGGCGGCGACGATTTCGACGACAGAATCATTAAATACCTGGCGGAAGAATTTAAAAAGCAGGAAGGAGTAGACCTGCTGGCCGACAGGATGGCATTGCAGCGTCTCAAGGAAGCGGCGGAAAAAGCAAAAATCGAACTTTCCAATGTCACCTCCACCACCATCAATTTGCCCTTTATTACGGCGACGTCCGAGGGGCCCAAGCACCTGGAGATGACGCTGACACGCGCCAAGTTTAATGAATTGACGGCCGACCTGGTGGAAGCAACCATGGGGCCGACCAGCAGAGCCCTTGCCGACGCCGGACTGGAGCCGCATGAAGTGGACCGTATTATTTTAGTAGGCGGGTCCACCAGGATTCTGGCGGTGCAGGAAGCCATCAAAAAACTGACGGGTAAAGAGCTGCATAAAGGAGTTAACCCGGATGAAGTCGTGGCCATGGGAGCGGCCATCCAGGCAGGTGTCCTGGCCGGTGAAGTGAAAGATGTTCTACTTCTGGATGTGACGCCTCTTTCCCTGGGCATTGAAACCCTGGGCGGCGTTTTTACCAAGATTATTGAGAGAAATACAACCATACCCACCGAGAAGAAACAAATCTTTTCTACTGCAGCCGACAACCAGACCCAGGTGGAGATACATGTCCTTCAGGGCGAGCGTTCCATGGCTGCCGACAACAAGACATTGGGCCGCTTTATTCTGGACGGCATCCCGCCTGCGCCGCGCGGAGTGCCGCAGATTGAGGTAACTTTTGAAATTGACCGCAACGGCATTGTCAGCGTTTCCGCCAAGGACCTGGCGACCAAAAAAGAACAGAAAATTACCATTACCGCTTCCACCGGTTTAAGCGAAGAAGAAATTCAGAGGATGGTTAGAGAGGCGGAGCAATTTGCTGCAGAAGACAAGAAACGCAAGGAACTGGCGGATGCGCGCAATGAGGCGGATAACCTGGCTTACAGTACGGAAAAAATGCTGAAAGACCTGGGTGACAAAGTGGACGGGGCCAAAAAAAGCGAAATTGAAGCTGCCTTGGCCCGTTTGCGCGAGGCCGCCAAGAAAGATCAGGTTGGGGAAATTAAAAGTGCCATTGAAAATGTAACCAAATATTTGCATGAGCTGTCGGCTCAGCTGTACAGTCAACAACAGCAACAACAGCCGCATGACGGCGCGCAAGCTTCCGGCGGCACCCAGAGCAACACGGTTGATGCGGAATATGAGGTTATGGATGACGAGAAAAACAAAAAGTAGGTAAGGAACGGGAGAAAGCATGGCCAAGCGAGATTATTACGAAGTCCTGGGTGTGTCAAAGGATGCGTCTCCGGAGGAGATAAAAAAAGCTTATCGGAGGCTGGCACGCAAGTATCATCCGGATGTCAATCCCGATGATAAAGACGCGGAGCAAAAGTTTAAGGAAATCAAAGAAGCCTTTGACGTTTTAAGTGACCCCGAGAGGCGACGGCAGTATGACCAATTTGGCCATGCAGCTGAAGAAGGCTTTGGTTTTGGCGGCGGCGGATTTGGCCCTGATTTTGGCGGCGGCTTTACCGGCTTTGGTTTTGATGATATTTTCGACCAGTTTTTCGGCGGCGCCACACGCCCCCGCCGCGCCGGCGGGCCCGAACGCGGCAGCGATCTGCGTTATGACCTGGAAATAAGCCTGGAAGAAGCTGCTTTTGGGCTGAATACCACCATCACCATTCCCAGGGCGGAAAACTGTCCCACCTGCGGCGGCAGCGGAGCCAAGCCGGGCATACAACCGGAGACATGCACCTATTGCCATGGCACCGGACAGCAGCAGGTAGTGCGCAATACGGCCTTTGGACGTTTTGTCAGCGTCCGTACCTGCGAGGCCTGCAACGGCGAAGGAAAAATTATCCGGGAAGAATGCCCGGAGTGCCATGGCGAAGGGCATGTGCAACGCCGGCGCCGTATTGAAATTAAAGTTCCTCCCGGTGTGGACACAGGTTCACGCCTGCGCGTCAGCGGTGAGGGCGGAGCCGGCAGGCGCGGCGGTCCGCCCGGAGATTTGTATGTTGTCATCCATGTGAAAAGACATGAAATTTTTACCCGGGACGGGGACGACATCTATATGGATCTGCCCATCTCCTTCACCCAGGCCGCTCTGGGAGCGGAGTTGGAAGTCCCCACGCTGAACGGCAAAGTGCGCCTGAAAATACCGGAAGGCACACAAAGCGGCACATACTTCCGCTTGCGTGGCAAAGGTATTCCCCATTTGCGTGGTTTCGGTACAGGGAACCAGCATGTCCGCGTTGTGGTAAAAGTGCCGAAAAAACTGTCCCCGAAGCAGAAAGAGCTTTTGCGTGAATTTGCCCGCCTCTCCGGCGAACAGGTTGACACCGAAGAGAAAGGCTTCATTCATAAAATGAAAGATGCTTTTGGCGGAAAATAAGGAGCGTCGGCTGTGCGATGGCTGGAAGTAACAGTTAAAACAAGACAGGCAAGCGTGGAGGCCGTGGCGGCCAAAATACAGGAGTTAGGAGCCGGCGGGGTTGCCATTGAGGAGAACTGGAATCTTGCCAAGCTGAAAGCCATGGGGCTGGGCGACTATTTCCCCCGGATTTTTGAGCTTGCCGGAGATGAAGCAATCATACGGGGATATTTCCCCGTTTCTTTTTCTGTGAGCGGCAGGCGGGAATTGGAGGATTTTCTTGCCCGTCTGCCAAACTTTGGCCTTGCCCCCGGCACCATGACTGTGCGAATTGTTGATACCGCTGGCTGGGAGCATGCCTGGAAAAAATACTGGCAACCCACACCGGTGGGCAAAAAACTATTGATCGTTCCCGCCTGGCAAGAGCCCCCGGCAAGTGGGGGCAGGCTCAGCCTGCGCCTGGACCCCGGTGCCGCTTTTGGCACCGGCACCCATGAAAGCACGCGGCTCTGCCTGGAATGGCTGGAGGAAAACGTTCAGGGCGGGGAGGCCGTGCTTGATTTGGGCTGCGGTTCAGGCATTCTGGCCTTGGCTGCCAAACTGTTCGGGGCCGGCCGTGTCCTGGGGGTGGACAAAGACGAGCCGGCAGTGCAGGCAAGCCGTGAAAATGCCGCCTTAAACGGGCTGGAGATAGCATTTGTCCATGCCGATTTGTTGGCGGATGCCGCGTGGAACAAATTTTTTCCTGCCGATCTTGTGACTGCCAACTTGACGGCGGATTTGATACTGTCTATTCTTGGGCGCCTTAAGCGGGTGCTGGCACCGGGCGGACAGGCCGTGCTCTCCGGCATTGTCAGGGAGCGGCGGGAAGAGATAGAGTCGGCGGCTGTACGCTACGGTTTTTATATAAGGGGAAAATACTGTGCCGGTGAATGGGTGGCGCTCTGGCTGGAGCTGAAAAAATGAACCGCTTTTTTTATGAAGAAAAACAGCGAACAGGGCAAACTGTTATACTGCAGGGGGAGGATGCCTTCCACCTGACGCGTGTGCTGCGCCTGCAAAGCGGAGAGCGGATTGAACTGTGCGGCCCGGAAGGTGTGTGCCACAGTGCGGTTATTACCGAGTTGGGAAAAGGGAGCGTGCAGTGCACACTTCAAGAAAAACTGCCTGATTACGAACCGGGAATTGCCTGTGACCTTGCTTTTGCCCTTCTCAAAGGAGACAAAACGGATTTTGTGCTGCAAAAGGCGACTGAAATCGGTGCAACCGCCTTTTTACCGGTAAGGAGCAGCCGGACTGTGGTAAAACTATCGACAAAGGCGGACCGTAAAACTGAACGCTGGCAGCGGATTGTCCGTTCCGCCGCGGCCCAGGCGCACAGGAACAGAGTCCCTGCGGTGTACCCGCCGCAGGAGTTTGCCGAACTTTTGGGCCTCTTCGCTGCTTATGACCGTGTCCTGTTCTTCTGGGAGGAGGCGCGTCATGGCTCCCTGGCATATGCCTTGGGAGGAGTGGGACCGGGAGTACGCCTTTTGCTTGTTACCGGTCCGGAAGGCGGCTTTAGTCCGAAAGAAGCGGCGTTGGCGCAAGAGGCCGGGGCACTGGTCGTTACCCTGGGCCCCAGGATTTTGCGTGCGGAAACGGCCGCCATCACGGCAGTTGCCCTGACACTGTATCAGGCGGGTGAAATGGGGGGACGATAATGGCCACAGCCGCTTATTATACTCTGGGTTGCAAAGTCAATCAGACGGAAACTGCTGCTCTGCAGCACCTGCTGGAAAAGAGGGGCTATCAAACTGTTTCTTTCACGGAGCCGGCAGACGTGTATATTATTAATACCTGTACGGTAACCCACCTGGGTGACCGTAAATCCCGGCAGATGGTCCGCCGGGCACGGCGCACCAATCCGGATGCGGTGATTGTGGTAACCGGCTGTTACGCTCAAGTATCGCCGCGGGAAGTAATGAAACTGCCGGAAGTGGATCTCATTGTGGGCACGCATGCGCGGGAACAACTGCCCGACCTGATTAAACGAGCAAAGACGGAACGCATTGTCCATGTTTTTCCCCTCACGGAAAAAAAAGAGTTTGAAGGGTTGGATGCCGCCCAGACAGGTGAAAAAACGCGTGCTTTCCTCAAAGTGCAGGAGGGATGCCGGCAGTTTTGCTCCTACTGTATAGTCCCGTACGCGCGGGGTCCGCTTTACAGCAGGCCGGTGGCGGAAACAGTAAAAATCGCGGTAAAGCTGGCGGCGGAGGGCTTCCGCGAATTGGTGCTGACAGGCGTGCATCTTGGCAGTTACGGCGCCGGCTTGGACGGTGATGTGTCATTATGCGATCTGCTGCAGGAACTGGTGAAAGTGGAGGGGCTTGACCGCATCCGCATTTCTTCCGTGGAGCCTACGGAGGTAACTGACAGGCTGGTGGAACTGCTGCTTGCCGAACCGAAAATTTGCCCGCACCTGCACCTGCCGCTGCAAAGCGGTGACGATGAAATTCTGCGGCGGATGAACAGGCGTTACACGGCAGCTGAATTCCTGAACCTGGTTGAGCGGCTGCGCTCCCGGATACCCGATCTTGCCCTCACTACAGATGTCATGGTCGGATTCCCGGGAGAAAGCGAGGCACAGTTTGCCAACACGCTGCAGGTTGTACGCCGGGCGGAATTTAGCCGCCTGCATGTGTTTAAATATTCCCCCCGGCGGGGAACACCTGCCGCCAAATACAAGGATCAGATCCCAGCCCCAGTGAAGGAAGCTCGCAGCCGCAAGCTTTTGGCCGCCGGCAGGGAGCTGGCGGCGGCCTATCACAGGCGCTTTGTGGGGAAAACGGAAACGGTGTTGTTTGAAGATACTGTCGGCGAGGGAGAAATAGCCGGTTTTACCCGCCATTATGTGCGCGTTGCCGTTGCTGCACCTAAAGACAGGCTTGGTGAGCTGCTGCCGGTACACATGACGGAAAGTTCCGCCGCCGGTCTGAGGGGGGAAATCCTGGCAACGCAATAACGGGAGAGCATCCCTTGCTTTTTGCGGCCAAAACAGGCCGTGTTTTTTTCTTCCCGGCCAACCGGCGGCATGTCCGTTTTTTTTCTGAAAAGACGGACATATTTTTTTAGGGCAGCGAATAGGATTGAATTGGAAAAAGACAGGCGGAAGAGAGGTGGAAAAACATGGCCAAAAACAAAATGTTTGTGGTGGAAGCGCGACGGTTGCTGCCGCTGCTGTTCCTCCTGGTGCTCCTGGTATCCCTGTCGGTTTATGATTCCTTCCGGGCCAGCCCTACTGTAGCACCGGAAGAAGCTGCCAAGTCGATTGAGGTGAGCTTCACAACCGCTGATAAAGGCGAAAGGAAGGATACCCCTACCTTCCGCCTAGCAGTTGACGGTGAAAGCTGGGCTGAAATTGCTGAGGAGTGGAATGTGGCTCTGCCGGCATATCCGTTTCAGCCCCAGCATGAAGTCGCCCTTTTTGCTCTGCATGCCGAAGTGAAAGATGTCCAGGCGCGTCGGGAGGGAGAAGGGCAGTTGGAAGTGCAGGTGCGCGTAAACCCGAAACGGGATTATTACCAGGTTGTAACCCTGCCGGCAATGGATGTCACGCTGGCTGAAGGAACTGTAACCTGGAAATTTGTAGACAAAAAAGATAACCTGATAGACCAGTTTGTGGTGGAAAACACCCAGGAGACGGCGGCCGTGGAGGAAATACCGGAAAAGTAAAGACCTGTTTTTACAAAAATCAGGCGGTACCGTAGTAAGTACTGCCTGATTTTTCATGTGGCAACGCAGGTTTGCCACGAGAACTTTAACTTTCCCGGAAAATTTCAGCGAGCAGTTTTTCCTGCACTTCCTGCAGGCGGGCAAAATCCATAGCCGCCACATAATATGCTTCCAGTTTTTGATGGTTGTGCTGGGCGGCGCGGAGCATATCAATAGCCTTGCCCAGCAGATACCAGAAACGCTCCGCTGTTTCCGCCCGTTCAGCGGCATACTGTTTCAGTTCGGCAGCTTTGGTAAAACGGCCAAGGGCCAGCGTTGACTGTTCCCTGACAAACCGGGACGGGTCCAGGGAAAAAGAATGCGGGTAGGTTGCTTTGGCAAAAGCAGTTTTCAGAATGGGAATGACAACCGCGTCTATACGCTCCGGGTCAAAGCTGCAGCGGTATACCTGGATGGAATGACCCGCCAGCCTCACGGTTTGCCTGATTTGCTCCAGCAAATGGCTCTTGCCTGTTCCCGGGTTGCCGGTTAAAAGATAAAAACGTTCCACGCCCCGAAAAATGGAGGCGTAATGATTGATAAAACCGGCCGGAGTTATGGCACTGCCGAAAAGCTGTCTTTCCTGCGGTACAGTTGCGGCCGGCGGCAGGGCGGCAAGCAGGTCGCTTAAGAGGCGGTGTGTCATTTTTGACAGCGCCCAAAAGTCCATGGCCTGTGCCGTCAGCCAGCGTAGTTTTTCCATCACGACGGAAGCTTCTTTTAAATACTGGTATGCCTGCACAAAACAATTGCGCTTTTGCTTTGCAAGTTCGGCGATTGCCTCTTTGTGCGGCTTCAGTTTGCCTTGGTTCCACAAATTGCCCAGGTTGAGTATTTCATCATACGCTCCCGGAAGTTCCGGATCCGTCAGGTGCGGCGACGTCCCGTCAAGCAGGACGATGCCGAGGGCGGGGATGGATACGGCGTCCAGGGATTTCGGGTCGGATGAGCAGAAAAAAAGCTCTGTAGACAAACCGGCAGCCTGTGCCCGCCCGGCCACCTGTCTCATTAGAGTTGACTTTCCGGTTCCCGGTCCGCCTTTGATGATAATTGCACGTTTTGTTTCCGGCTGTTGTATGTAATGAAAAAGGGAGTAAAAACCATAACTTGTGTTGGCACCGGCAAAATAGGAGGTGGATGACCCTTTTCCCATTTGCAAACTCCTTTCGTGATCCGTCTATTTCATAGTATGGCGGGGCGGGGGGTGTGTGCCTGTCTTCCTGCCGGCAAATTACAGGGCGGGTGCGGTTATCGCCACTAGTTAGTGTAAAGTTATTGTAGGTTTTTAAAGGAATAATCATATCAAAAAAAGAAGAGGAACCTCACATTCACCACGAATGAATACC
>JAAYLG010000064.1 GCA_012522075.1 Bacillota bacterium | reverse complement strand
TTCCACGGGCAATCTCGCGTTCGATAGTTCGTTTGTGCTTGCCTAACAGCCTCGCTATCTCACTGGGGCGCTTCTTCTCCTTGAGAAGAATTTCAATTTGGTAGCGTTCTTTCACAGTAATGTGTTAAAAACGGCGGGAAGACGTGGTACAATGGGATTGACTCATGTGCATGGCCTCCTTTATGTTGTGGTTTAGTCACCTTTAACATATCAGAGGTTGTGCCATGAGTCTCTTTTTTTTTTGTTATATGCGGCAATTAATTTTACAACTTACCTTACCTGCTCTGAATTTATTTTTCTCTTGACGCAGCAGCGGAGCACCTGTATAGTAAGGCTTATGGGGGAATGCCGCCGTGATTATCCGCAAAGCAAAAATATCCGACGTGGAAGACATTCATAAACTGATCACACACTATGCCAGTGAGGGACTAATGCTTCCGCGGGCCCGCTCTACCTTGTACGAATGTATCCGGGAGTTTTCCGTGGTGGAAATTGACAGCAAACTGATTGCCTGCGGCTCCCTGCATATAGTCTGGGCAGACCTGGCTGAAATACGTGCTCTGGCTGTTGCTCCCAAGTATACACAGCTTGGTTACGGCAGGGCGCTTGTCAATACTTTTCTGCAGGAAGCCGCCGCCCTGGAACTGCCCAGGGTTTTTGCTCTCACCTATCAGCCGGGTTTTTTCATCAAGTGCGGTTTTCGCCTGATTGACAAGGAAGACCTGCCGCAGAAAGTCTGGAAGGAATGTGTAAACTGCCCGCAGTTTCCCAACTGCGAGGAAAGCGCAGTAATTATTGATCTGGACTAATTTCGGATTATAAAAGAGCGCCGGGCAAAAGACCGGCGCTCTATTTTTTGGCTTAGCCGACTTTGAGAATAAGTGTCGCACTGGTATCTCCGGCAGCGCAGCCGGTTATCATAACATACCCGCCGCCTTTCAGGACGGCTTCCTCGATGCCTTCAATCAGCAGGCGGGCGACAGTGGGCGCCTGCGGATGTCCCCATACCAGGGAGCTGCCGTAATTGTTGATTTCCTCTGCCTTAAGCCCTAACTCTTTGGCTAAAACCATGTCATTGACTATAAAGGGGTTGTGGTTTTTCACGACAGCCATATCCTGCGGCTTCAGGCCAATGCGCTCCAGGGCCATGCGCGAAGCATAGATGGGTGCTTCAGGCATATAGGCCTTATCCGCCCTGGCGTAGCCGTAGGATAAAATTTGAATGGGGATGTTTTCCTCACTTAAGGCGGCCGCCCTGTCTTTTGTGGTAACGATGATGCCACCATTGCCGTCTGCCGGGTGTGTCTGGCCTCCAAAAGTGAGGATGCCGCCTTCCATCACCGGGCGCAGACGTGCCAACGCTTCCCGGGAAGTTTTCGGAACACCCTCGTCACATTCCACCAGTTTTTTCTCTTTGCGAGAAACTGTGACTTCCACCGGGAACATGTAACGTTTCTGGAAAGCACGATCATTGGCCAGGGCATCATCATACTGCTGGTAGCGGACTAAAACCAGCTCATCGGCCTGTTCTCTGGTAAAACCGTGTTTTTTGGCAACATTTTCAGCCGTGTTCAGCGTCCCCTGTCCCGTGGAGGGATCTGCTGCCATGTTGTCCATGTTCCAGTTTTCAGAGATTACTTCACCGCCCGGCCCCAGGGGATTCGGCCAGATGGTATGGGGGCCGTTTGAGCAGCGGTCGGTAAGCAGGCAGTAAGCCGTTTTCAGGTTGCCGAGTTCCACCGACGCGGCAGCGTTAAATACTGTTGTGGTAGCCGTGGAACAGGCCTGCATAATGGTCATTCCAGGGATGTCGGGCGTACCCATCAGATAGGCAGCCCAGGTGGAACCAAAGAACACGCGGTGCTGGCCAACTGTAATCCCCAAATAGAGATACTCAATTTCCTTGGGGTCGATATTTTTTTGGGCTAGCCAGCGTTTGCTGGTTTTTGCCCCCAATTCAATTGCGTTATCATGCTGCATGCTGCCCTGCCATTTACAAAACGGAGAGCTGTAATACCCTTTATAAGGAATATATGCTTTTGTAAACATCAGTGATCCCCCTAACGTAAATTAATTATTTTCCCTGGAATTTGGGAGGACGAGTGGGAGAAGACAGGCCGGCCAGTGCATCCTCGGTGCCAAACATATAGTACAGCTTATCCATTTCAATTTCAATTGCTTCTTTAATGGATACTTTTGCTTGTTCGTTAATCATGTTATTGGCTTCACGGATGGCAATGGGAGCCTTCTTGGAAATAATCTTGACAAGCTCCTCCGCCAGCTCAGGCGATACACCCTCCGGTTTTTCGCCTCTTACCAGGCGCTCTGCATTCTCATCGCTGAACGCTTTAATAATTTCATTGTATTTGGCCGGAATTTCACGCGGTGCATATTTGTCAAACTTGCCGGCGGCAACAACTTCTTTAATACCGGCTTCAGTGTCTGCACGATCAACCAGCTTGGTAACAATGCCCAACTCTTTTGCTTCCGCTGCGGAAAGTCTTTTGCCGGTAAAGACATAGTATTTTGCCAGCTCTTTACCGACATGTCTTTCCATACGAATCATGCCGCCCAAACCGGGGCAGATACCAATGCCGGTTTCGGGGAAACCAAAGGAACCCAATTCGGTTGCCACAATAGCTTGGCAAGCCAGTGCCAACTCGCTGCCGCCGCCGAGGGACAAACCGTCAAGCAGGGCAATGGTCATCTTGGGCGAGTTTTCAAGCCGCAGCAGCAGGTCATGACCTTTGCGGGTAAAGTCATAGGTCTTATTGACAGTGTTGTTTTTAATATTGTCAACAAAGAACTTAATGTCGGCGCCGGCGACGAAGGCTTTGCCCGCACCCTGGAGAACAATGGCTTTAACTTCCGGGTTCTTTTCTGCCGCGTCAAAGTTCTTTTCCAATTGATCCATAACCGTCGGATTCAGAGCGTTCATGGCTTCCGGACGATTAATGGTAATGTAGGCGATACCGTCCTTGATCTCTGTTTCGACAAATTTCAGTTCAAAGGGAACGCCTTTTTTCTTCTGCTCTTCCAAATATTTGGGCATGGGAAAATCGTCACGGCGTTCTGATAATTTTTTCACCATTTCATAAGCTTTATCAATGCCGACTTCATTCATTAACTCGAACGGGCCTTTACGCCAAGTCAGACCGATCTTTGTCCCGCGGTCAATATCTTCCATGGTAGCAATGCCTTCATCAATCATGGTGCATGCCACACCAAAAACAGCTCCAAACATCCATTCGATGACTTCATCTTTTTTGCTTAAATCTATTTCACCGCTGAGATCAAAAAGTTCATTTTTATCTTCTACAAGCACCCGCAAGGTTTCCGGTGGATGATAGAAGGAACCTCTTTCTTTCGCCAGAGTTCTTGCCGCATGCAGGCCGATGGCAATACCGGAGACGTTTTGCAGCTCAAAGGGGCCCATGCCAATGCCAAATGCTTCTTTACAAATAGCATCGATGGAAGGAATATTGGCAATACCTGCTTCATAAATGCGGATAGCGTTGACATACCAGGGAATAAAGATACGGTTTACGGTAAATCCGGGAGCGTCTTTAACCAGGATGGCGGTTTTGGAGTGCAGCTTGGCAATTAATTGCACTTTTTCAATTGTCTCTTGGCTTGTACCATCATGCGGTACAATTTCCAGCAGGCGGTTTTTGGCCGGGTGGAAGAAATAGTGCATGCCAACTACACGGTCGGGACGATTTGTTGCGGCAGCCAGGTCTTTAATATAAAAACTTGAGGTGTTGGAAGCAAAAATCGTTTCCGGCTTGCAGATCTTATCCAACTGGGCAAATACATCTTTCTTTACCTGCAAATCTTCAAAAACTGCTTCGATAACCAAATCACAGTCGGCTACTTCGTTCATGTCGGTGGTGCCGTGAACACGCGAAAGTACTTCCTTTACTTGCCCTTCCGTAAGGATCTTCCGGTCAATAGCTTCCTGCAGAACGCCTTTCATAAGGTTCATTCCGCGCTCCACAAACTCGTCCTTGGTATCGACCATGACAACTGTCATGCCCTCTTGGGCAAATTTCTGGGCGATACCACTACCCATGTTACCTGCGCCGATCATACCGATCTTGAAAGTCTGCTTACTCATACCTACTCCTCCTTTATTTTAATTTGTATTTAAGCTTAAAGCTTATGAACTCATTTAACTTTTGGCATTGACAATCTCGGCAAGTCCACCCCATTTCTCGGAGAATATGCCCGGATCCATTGTTTTCAGGTTGGGAGAAATAAGCGGTTTGAATTCCATTTGTGCCAAGATGTCTTTTTCCAAATCAATGCCGGGGGCAATCTCAATCAAAGTCAAACCTTCTTTCTCCAGAGAGAAAACGGCTCGCTCGGTAACATATATTGCCGGCTGTTCCACCTGCCTTGCATATTTGCCGCTGTAGCTAATTTGATCAACATGTTCAACAAATTTCTTGAATTTACCTTCCTGGACAATTGCCAGTTTCCCGTCTTTTACCTCCACTTCCAGTCCGCCGGCTGTAAAAGTGCCACAATAAACGACTTTGCGACTGCTCTGGCGGATATTAATAAAGCCGCCGCTGCCGACAACACGTTTTCCAAATTTAGTCACATTGACGTTGCCTTCCTTGTCTGCCTGTGCCAAGCCTAAAAAGGCAATATCAATGCCACCACCGTCATAGAAATCGAACTGGGCATGGTGTTCAATAACTGCTTCAGGATTATAAGCATGACCAAAATTCGGCAGGCTGGCGGGCACACCGCCGATAGTCCCCGACTCGGTAGTCAAGGTCATTAAATGGGAGACACCTTCCTCGGCGGCAACAGAGGCAACATCGGAAGGTATACCAATTCCCAGGTTGACAATGGCTCCGGGGAACAACTCCATAGCTGCACGGCGGGCAATTATTTTATGATCGCCCAAGGGAAGAGATGGAATTGCTGAAAGCGGAATTTTAACTTCGCCGGCAAAAGAAGGTACATAATAATATACTTCCGTCTGCATATGGTGTTCCGGCTTTGTCGGCTTGACAATATAATCAACTAATATTCCGGGAACTCTTACATGTTTGGGATGAAGAGTGTTGGCCTGGGCAATTTCTTCGGCTTGGGCAATAACAATGCCACCGCAGTTCTTTGCCGCTTGGGCCAACGGTAAAGCTTCCAGCAATATTCCTTCACGGTCCATGGTTAAATTGCCGTTCTCATCGGCTACAGATCCTCGAATGAGCGCCACATCTACATGGAAACTGGGATAAAAAAGATACTCCTCGCCTTCTATTTCTATAACTTTAATAAGATCTTCCGTTGTCTTGCTGTTCATCTTGCCGCCTTCAATGCGCGGATCAATAAAAGTGCCAAGCCCAACTTTTGTAATGAGCCCGGGCCTTTTGGCGGCAATTTCCCGCCACAGCTGGACAACCACGCCTTGCGGGAAGTTGTATGCTTCTATTTTATTCTCTGCAACCAGTTTCAACATTCGGGGCGCCTGGCGCATAATACCGGCTATCCATCTCTTGACCATGCCTTCATGTCCAAAACGAGTAACTCCATACTCCCTGTCGTCACCGGCGCCGGAGCTGGAGACAATAGTCAGATCTCTTGGATGGCCTGTTTTTAAAAACCTACGTTCTATTGCTTGAGCAACTTCTTCCGGCCAACCGGCAAGACCCATCAGGCTTACTCCGATTGTCATGCCGTCTTCTATTAACATTGCCACTTCATCGGCTGTTCTCAGCTTTGACAAATTGATCACCCTCCTGTCTGTAAATGCCGACATGCACCTTACCCGTCCCCCATAAAACCGGTTCGGACAACCGTCCCCGTCCGCCGGTTCTGCTCGGATATAAATTTCAGTGAACTGCTTCCCTTAAAGTTTATTCGCCTTAGAGGGGACAATTCCTCTCTCATGCCCTGATTATTTTCGAAAAAATCATTTCGTGCCTGAAAGCGATAAACTCCCCCTTTTTCCGCCCGGGCTACTTTACCCAGGCTCTCAAGATAACGGAGATGAGCCAGCGCCTCTCCTGCTGCAAACAATTGCTGCGACAGGGGAAAATCACTAAAGGATGCATAGGAAAGTCTCCAAGACATTTGTTTTGCCACGTCCAGTACAGTCAGCCACTCACCGCCGGCCATAACTTTAAGCACTTCTTCCGCCCGCTTTTCATGGTTATGTATCAACTTCCTTATCCTGCTCCGGCAATCGGAAAAAAGGGACCGGTGACCGGGTAAAACCAGCAGGACGGGGAGGCTTATAAGCTTCCGCAGTTCTCTGAGATAATCAGCCAGCGGGTTGCTGTCTTCCTCCCAGAGAGAAATATTGGGTGAAATATGCTGCAGGATATGATCGCCTGAAAAAAGAACTTGTTTTTCTTCCACATACAAACAGAGATGGCCGGGCGTATGTCCGGGTGTCTTCAGGCAATGCAGGCGGTACGGACCGGCTACCAGCAGATCGCCGTGCGCAAGTAGCCGGAAAGGAACAGCTTCCCGGCTGCGGATAAATTCAGGCTGCCGCAGCATGGTGCCAACGGCAGAATTGACTGAAAAGCCGCACTTCAACAAGTAATTTCGGAAAAAATCTTCGCCGCCGCGCCTCATATTGAAAAGAGCCGCATCCTCCCTGCTGGCGTACGGCTGCGCACCGCGCTGTACAAGCTCATAAACAAGGCCGCTGTGATCCGTATGCATATGGGTAAGCAGTACATCGGACTGTGCAATCTTTACCCTCAGTTCCTGCAGGGAATTGAGCAAAACTTCCCGGCAGGCCTCATGCTCCAATCCCGTATCGATAATCAAAGGACGCTTGCCATGAATCACATAAGAATTAACCGCTTTTAACGGGTTTTGGGGGAGGGGGATTTCTATTCTAAAGATTCCTGGTTGAACTTCTGTGATCATAGTGCTGCTCCTTCTTGCCGTTCCTTTCTTTATTTCGTGAAAACAGGGCTCACTTCCTTCTTGTTAGAAAACTGCGTCACTTTTTCCGGCTGCAGTGCCGGTCCGGATGCGTTCCCCTGTGCCGTCTTCCCCGCCCCGGCGCTGAGACGCCAAACCGCAAACAGCGGCGGCAACGGCAAAATACAGTACTCCGCCTTGCGGGCTTAAAAGTATGCAATCAATTACACCGTGGGCCAGCAAAAATGCCTGCAGTGCGGCCAAGAGCGGCAGCAGCGGTGCTTTGTGTTTTTTCAGAAGTAAAAAACTTTGATAAAGTGAAACACGCGACCAGAGATAAAGGCAAAATCCTACCAGCCCGTAAAGGGTCAGGATGGAAAGCCAGATATTATGTGCGTGCAGTTTGTTCAGCCCCTGGCGGATACCAAACGTCCCTACGCCGATAACTGGGCTTTTGGCAAACAAAGCAAGGCTTTTTATCCAGATATGGGTGCGCCTGTGTAAAGGGTGGTTTATTTCAGGTGACAGCAGGGCCAACAACAAAATTGCCGCAAATGTAAATAATAAAATTGTACGGCTGAATTTATTCCTATCGAAAAATGCATACACAACAAGCCCAACCTCCAGGGCAAACGTTGCTCCCCGCGAACCGGAAAACAGCAAAGCGACCGTCAGCAACGCAAGTCCGACGGTATAATAAAGCTTCCTTTGAAAATGTTCCGCTTGAAACAAATATAAGCCGGTCAGAATCATGGCGGCAAACCAGGCACCCGCAATATTGGGATTGCCGAAAGTACTGTAGATCCTGTAAATATAATCTATCGGTTCATTCAGGTAAAACGTGGCAATCCAGGTAAGATCAAAAAAATACGATGCCACCTTTTCCAAAATGCCAAGCACTGCTGCTGCCTCCGTAAAAGCCCATACTTTGAGGAGCAACATCTTAAAGTCGGTATAACGGGCGGCCCAGTACAGGTAGGCGGCAATAAGGGCGTAACACACAATAACCGCCGCTGAGCAGGCGGACAGCAGGGAAGCATTGACCACACCGGAAAGAAATGCACATGCAGCCAGTAAAAAGAGTCCTTTACTTACCGGGTTTAAGAGCGGTATAGCCTTATTTTTGCCAATTGCAATCAAGACAAGCAGGGCCGGCACCATGATTAGATACGGAGACAAAATTGTTGCTATTATTCCCAGTTGCAGCATAATTTCCACCTTAAAGCAGGCTACGACGTGTTACATCTTGATTTTAACACACCGAAAAATGTGATTCCAGCTCGGACAGGACATGGCGGGCGCCCGGCAATTCCCCGATCACCGCCCTTTCCGCAAAGCGGCCGACTGTACCGCCTCCTCTTTTTTCCGTGATGACAGGTAACCGCCCGCCAGGATCAGCAGGCTGACAACAAGTCCGGGGAATATGGGCTCTACCGGCAACGGTTTCAAGATGTTCCATGCCAGAACGACAAGCGGCCCATAAATTGTCGCCCACATCCCCGCTTTGCCGCCGATTTTTCCCGGCAGAAAGAGAGCGGTAACCATGGGCAGAAAAGCGGCTACACCGCGGAAACCGTGCGACAGGTATGCCCATTTCAGAATCATGGCCTCACCGCCGGACATCAGGACAACAACCAGAGATAAGCCAAATAAAGCAAGAATTAAAATCCGGGACACGGCCAGGTTTTTTTTGTCATCGGCCCCGGAGCAGAAGCGCCGGTAAAGATCCCTGCTTAAAATGGTACAGATACCAAGCGCCAGGCCTGCACCGGTGCCAATGGCGGCAAAAAACAGCGTGGCAAGGACAACTCCGGAGAGCCATGCCGGCAGATACCGGACAATGAAAAGCGGCAGCGCCTGTACAGCCGCTATTTCAGGATGGTGCACCCTCATATAAAGACCGATCACCACACCGCCTAAGCCGATCAGCGGTCCAATGACAGCACTGAGCAATGTACCCGTGCGCGAAGCACGCAGGCTCCTGGCAGCAATGATAGCCTGCAGGTAAATTTGTCCCGTAAGCACACCGATTAAGAGGGAAATCATCGTGGAAAGGTCTTCACCGGGGGTTTGGACAAAAAAAGTAAAAAAAGGGTAAGGGGGCAGCTTTGACAGCATTGCCCCTGCTCCGCCAAAGAAACGCAGGGCAAGTGCACCGCCGGCAAGCAAGCTTGCTGACGTCAAAATTATTTTCACCGTCCCCAGCATGCCGGCGCCCCACACGCCGCCAAACAAAACATATACAATCATGAGGGCAACCGCCAGGATGGCGGCCGTAGAAAAATTTAGAGGGAAAAAGGATGATATCAGTGCCATTGCTGAGATAATCTGCGGGATAATATTGACAATCATGGAAAAAGAAATAAAGAGAGTTGCCGCCAGTCCTGCCTTTTCACCGTATGCATCTTCAATAATTCCCGGGATGGTTACATTTTTTTGCCGACGAAAAGGGCCGGTAAAAAAGAGACAGAAAATCAAGCATGATATCCCGCCGCCCAGTGTGAACCACCAGGCGGAAATGCCCGTGGCAAAAGCCGTTTGTGCCGTGCCTATGGTGGAGGCACCGCCGATCATTGTTCCCAGAATTGTTCCGGCAACCATAATACTGCCTGCACTCTTGCCTGAAACGGAAAAATCATCGGCTGTTTTAACTTTTTTGCCCGAGTAAACACCAAGCACTACAAACAAAATAATGGTAACTGCCGCTCCGAGGTAATGCCGTATTGTAATGTTCATGCTTCCACTCCTATTTTGACCTTGCATTCAAAAGAACCTGGTCCGAATTCCGGCAAAAGTCACACAAACGAAGCACTGACCGGTCGTCAGTGCTCCAAAAGAAAGAAGCGTGCTGCCAACTGTCGTTAACCGATATCAAATTCTTTTGCCAGCTTTTTGTGGGTAAAAGAGCGGCCGCCGCCGGCATAGTCGGCAACAATGTGCCCTTTGCCCAGCAGCTTGTATTTATAGATCACCAGGCCCTCAAGCCCAACAGGTCCCCGGGCATGAATTTTATTGGTACTGATGCCCACTTCCGCCCCGAATCCGTAGCGAAAGCCGTCACTAAAGCGGGTGGAACAGTTCCAGAAAACATTCCCCGAATCTACATAAGCAAGGAAGCGGGCGGTATTGTCTTTATCTGCGGTCACAATACAATCGGTGTGGCCAGAACCGTAAGTGTTAATATGGTCAATGGCCTCTTCCAGCGTGGAAACAATTTTAATTGACAGCTTATAGTCCAGATATTCAGTCGTCCAGTCGGCTTCGGAGGCTTCGGCAACAGGTATAATGGCCCGCGTCCGGGGACAACCGACCAATTCCACATTTTTTGCCGTCAGCGCCCGGTACAGCTCGGGCAGCACTCTGGGAGCGGAGGTTTCATGCACAAGCAGTGTTTCCAGGGCGTTGCAGACGGCAACATACTGGGTCTTGGCATCAACCACAATTTTTACGGCCATTTCCGTGTCGCAGGAAGCGTCAAGATAACAGTGGCAAATCCCGTCGGCATGGCCCAGAACCGGAATGTTGGAATGTTCCATAATATAACGGACAAACTCATTCGAGCCCCGCGGAATAATGAGATCAATTAAACTATCCTGCTTGAGCATGACACCTACATCCTCCCGGCTCTCCAGGAGGTACGCCCAATACTCCGGAATGCCGACATCCACGGCGGCGGAAATGATAATTTCGCTTAAAATCTTGTTTGTTTCCCTGGCCTCGGAACCGCCTTTCAAGAGGACACAATTCCCGCTTTTGAGGCACAGTGTGGCGATCTGTACCAATGCGTCTGGCCTGGATTCAAAAATAACGCCAATCACGCCGATGGGACAGGTAACACGGTACAGCTACAGGCCGTCATCAAGTTCCGTTGCCAGCAGTGTCTTCCCGACAGGATCGTCCAACCTGATAAGGCTTTTGATGCCAC
>JAAYLG010000063.1 GCA_012522075.1 Bacillota bacterium | reverse complement strand
GCTAATGAGATGGCAATATTATCAGAGGTGCCAAAATATGGGTGGCAATAAAACTTGCAATTAACCACCATTTTTTGTTTTTCCCGGGAATTTTCTTTCATTTTCATTTATTTAGTGGTAAAATACTTGGCAGGCCTGTCGTTTTTGTGCTATAATGCAGCCCATGAAGCCTATCAGCAAACTTTCTGCAATCTTTTTGGGTTCACTGCGATGGTGACAGTCGCATAAGATAAAATACCTTAAAGGAGCATAGGCATGGTAAAACTGGAGAAAATAGACGACAGTAAAGTTGCCTTGGAAGTGGAAGTAGATGCCGAGGTTGTCGCCGGGGCACTTGACGAGGCATATAAAAAGGTAGTCAAGAAAGTCAGCGTCCCCGGCTTCCGTAAAGGCAAAGTACCGCGTGCCATTCTGGAAAGACGCTTCGGTCCGGAAATCCTTTATGAAGACGCGCTTGATATTCTGCTGCCCCGGGCTTACGGTGAAGCTGTCGAGGAAACGGGGATTAAGCCAATCGACAGGCCGGAAATTGACCTGGTGCAGTTTGAGAAAGGCAAGCCGTTTATTTTTAAAGCTGTGGTAGAAGTGCTGCCGGAAGTCAAGCTGGGTGAATACCGCGGGATTGAAGCAACGCAGGAAATCCGTGAAATTACGGAACAGGATGTGGAAAGCCGCCTGCAGCAAATGCGCACTCAGCATGTCAGGCTGCATGTGGTGGAAGAAGGTCCTGTTGAATTCGGCGACCTGGTTATTATTGACTTTACCGGCTTTGTGGACGGAGAACCTCTTGCAGGTGGAAGCGGGGAGGGCTACTCCCTGGAAATCGGCTCCAATACCTTTATCCCCGGCTTTGAAGTCCAGCTGGTCGGGATGAAGATCGGTGAGGAAAAAGAAATCGAAGTCAGATTCCCGGAGCAGTACCACCGCGAGGAATTGTCCGGCAAGCTTGCCACTTTTAAGGTAAAAGTCAATGAAATTAAGCGCAAGGAATTACCTGAACTGACAGATGAGTTTGTCCAGGAAGTCTCGGAATTTGAGACGCTTGCAGAATTAAAAGCGGATATTTTGAATAAGCTGAAAGAGCAGGAAAAAGAGCGTTCCCGCTTTGCAGTGCAGAATGAAATTGTGGGAAAAGTTGTGACTGCCAGCGAGGTTGCCGTTCCCAATGTTCTGGTTGAACGGGAAATTGACAGGATGCTCGCGGAAATGAACCAGCTCCTGATGCTGCAGGGTCTGACACTGGAAAAATACCTGGAAATGAGCAAGAAAACGCTGGAAGAATTGCGTGCAGACAGGCGCGAAGAGGCAGAGCGGCGGGTAAAAACAAACCTGGTCCTTGAGGCGATAATTACACAAGAAGGAATTGACGCCAGCGATGCAGAAATAGATGAACGCCTGCAGGAGATAGCAGAGAGCTACAAACAGGACCTGCAAAAAGTAAAGGAAGCTTTTGCAGCGGAGGGACAGCTGTCGCAAATTGCTGATGAAATCAAATACCGTAAAGTCATAGACTTTCTGACAGACGCAGCCAAGATCACAGAAAAGACCGTTCCCGCCGTGCAGAACGAGGAAGCGCAAAACGCAGAAGCTGAAGAAGCAACAAAAGAAGAAACAACAGCAAGTGAAGAAAAAGAAGCTTAGGGGGGATCCCAAATGGCTTTGGTACCTATGGTTGTGGAGCAGACAAACCGTGGTGAACGGGCATATGATATTTATTCCCGTCTTTTGAAGGACCGTATTATCTTTATTGGCAGTCCCATTGATGATACTGTTGCCAATTTGGTCATTGCACAGTTGCTTTTCCTGGAATCGGAAGACCCGGATAAGGATATCAATATTTATATCAATACCCCCGGAGGGTCCGTCTATTCCGGTCTTGCCATTTATGACACCATCCAGTATATTAAGCCGGATGTTTCTACGATCTGTGTTGGCCTTGCAGCCAGCATGGGTGCGGTGCTTTTGACGGCGGGAACCAAGGGCAAGCGCTTTGCCCTGCCCAACTCCCGTGTCATGGTCCACCAGCCCCTGGGCGGCGCACGGGGCCAGGCTGTAGATATTGAAATCCATGCCCGCGAGATTCTCCGCATCAGGGAGCGCCTGAATCAAATCCTTGCTTTCCATACCGGTCAGGATGTGGAAACCATTGCCCGTGATACGGACAGGGACTTCTTCATGTCTGCTGAACAGGCAAAAGAATATGGATTAATTGACGGCGTACTGCAGAAACGTTAGACCCCGCAGGGAGGGACACAAATGTTTAAGTTTAATGACGAGAAGGGGCAGTTAAAATGCTCCTTCTGTGGCAAGACCCAGGAGCAGGTACGCAAGCTTGTGGCAGGGC
This sequence comes from Bacillota bacterium, assembly GCA_012522075.1. Lineage (GTDB taxonomy): Bacteria > Bacillota > Dethiobacteria > Dethiobacterales > Dethiobacteraceae > DUUE01. The sequence goes on along the minus strand of JAAYLG010000063.1, from coordinate 30,267 downwards.
CGGGTGTTTATATTTGCGATGAATGCATCGAGCTCTGCAACGAAATTATTGAAGAAGAACTGTCCGAAGAGATGGAGCTTGATTTGGTGGAGCTTCCCCGCCCCGCTGAAATCAAGGAAATCCTGGACCAGTATGTTATCGGGCAGGAAGAGGCAAAGAAAAAGCTGGCCGTTGCCGTTTATAATCACTATAAGCGCATCAACGCCGAGCAAAAGCCTGATGATGTGGAGATTCAGAAGAGCAACATTCTCCTGATCGGGCCGACCGGTGTGGGCAAGACATTGCTGGCCCAGACACTGGCCCGTATTTTGAATGTCCCCTTTGCTATCGCCGACGCCACTTCCCTGACGGAAGCCGGTTATGTGGGAGAAGATGTGGAAAATATCCTGCTGAAGCTGATCCAGGCTGCCGATTATGACCTGGAGAAAGCGGAAAAGGGCATTGTCTATATTGACGAGATTGACAAAATTGCCCGCAAAACCGACAATCCTTCCATTACCAGGGATGTTTCCGGGGAAGGCGTCCAGCAGGCATTACTAAAAATCCTGGAAGGAACAATTGCCAGCGTCCCGCCGCAAGGCGGACGCAAGCATCCGCATCAGGAATTCATGCAGATTGACACCACCAATATTCTTTTTATTTGCGGCGGTGCCTTTGACGGCCTGGAAAAAATCATCCAGAACCGGATTGGCCGCAAAGGTATCGGCTTTGGCGCGGAAATAGTCGGCAAGCAGGAGCAAAATATCGGTGAAATCCTGCGCCATGTGCTGCCTCAGGACTTGATCAAATTCGGCTTGATTCCTGAATTTGTCGGGCGGGTGCCCGTGGTGGCCACCCTGGATGCCCTGGACAAAGAAGCGCTGATCCGGATCCTGACGGAGCCCCGCAATGCCCTGATCAAGCAGTATCAGCGCCTGTTTGAAATGGATAATGTGACGCTGGAGTTTAAAGAGTGCACACTGGGCATGATTGCGGAGGAAGCCATCCGCCGCAATACGGGAGCCAGGGGCCTGCGTGCCATCCTGGAATCAATCCTTCTGGATGTGATGTATGACCTGCCCAGTTACGAAGGAATTAGCAAATGCATCATTACCAGGGAAGTTATTGCCAATAAGGAAAAACCGATCCTGGTGACCTCGGATAAGCGAAAAAAGAAAAAAGAAGAAACGGCATAAAAAAGACAGCCGCCTGCAGGTGCCAGCCTGCAGGCGGCATTTTTTTGCCCCCGGGCAGTTTCCGGGAAGCGGCAGGCGGAACGTTTTTTTCCTTTGCCGTGGGATATACTAACAAGGCAAAAATATGCAGCCTTTGGGGGGAAAGAAATGTTAGCAAAGCTGGTGCCGCTGATTGGTGTTGTGCAGATTGTCATTGCCGTGATTATTGGCCTTTATTTCTGGAATCTGCTGCAATCGCAGCATACCAACAAAGTTGCCGTGTACAGAGGCTCTGGTAAAGAAATGGAACAACTGCGGCGCATGCGGGAAATCTCCCTGACAGAACCGTTGGCCGAAAAAACACGGCCTGCCAGTTTTACCGAGATTATTGGCCAGGAAGAAGGCATAAAATCGCTGCGGGCCGCCCTGTGCGGGTCCAATCCCCAGCATGTACTGTTGTACGGCCCGCCCGGCGTGGGTAAAACGGCCGCCGCCAGGCTGGTCCTGGAAGAGGCAAAGAAAAACCCGGACTCGCCTTTCAGGCATGATGCCAAATTTACTGAAATAGACGCCACCACTGCCCGGTTTGATGAACGGGGGATAGCAGACCCGCTGATCGGTACCGTCCACGATCCGATTTACCAGGGAGCGGGGCCGCTCGGGATGGCCGGCATTCCGCAGCCGAAGCCTGGAGCAGTGAGCAAGGCGCACGGAGGCATTCTTTTTATTGATGAAATAGGGGAACTGCACCCCACACAGATGAACAAACTCCTGAAAGTGCTGGAAGACAGAAAAGTTTTTTTGGAAAGCGCTTATTATAATCCGGAAGATAAAAATATTCCCGCCTACATTCATGAAATTTTTCAGCGCGGTCTACCGGCCGATTTCCGCCTGATCGGGGCGACAACGCGGGATCCGGAGGAAATCCCGCCTGCCCTTCGTTCGCGCTGCCTGGAGATTTATTTTCGGGGGCTTCTCCCCTCCGAAATAGCCGTCATCGCCGACAATGCAGCTAAAAGAATCGGCTTGCTCCTGGAGCCGGCAGCACTGCAGCTTGTTACCAGGTATGCAAAAAACGGCAGGGAAGCCGTAAATATTGTACAGCTTGCGGCAGGCATCGCCATGAGCGAGAAAAAGCCCGGGGAGATTTCCGTGGAAGATGTGGAATGGGTAATCAATGCCGGCAGGTTCTCGCCCCGCCCGGAACGGAAAATCCCGCCGCATCCCCAGACGGGTGTTGTCTGCGGCCTTGCCGTTTACGGCCCCGGTATGGGGACGCTTTTGGAAATTGAAGTGGCGTCCCACCGGACAGAGCCGGGCAGGGGACGGATTAAAATTACCGGGGCGGTGGATGAAGAGGAGCTGGGCAGCGCACGGCGGGTTATCCGCCGGAAAAGCATGGCCAAAGAATCAGTGGAAAACGTGCTGACGGCACTGCGAAAATTCCTGGATGTTGACCCGTCCGCCTACGATATCCATATCAATTTTCCCGGCGGCACTCCCATTGACGGTCCCTCGGCGGGGATTTCCGTAGCCTGTGCCGTCTATTCTTCCCTGACAGGCATTCCTGTTGACAATACTGTAGCCATGACCGGCGAGTTGTCTGTCCGCGGTTATGTCCGCCCCGTCGGCGGCGTGGTGGACAAAATAGAGGCCGCCCGGCAGGCGGGAGTCCGCAAGGTAATTATTCCCCGGGAGAACTGGCAGAAGCTTTTTGCCAAGCTGCACGGGGTGGAAGTGGTTCCGGTGGAGACGCTCAAGGAAGTCCTGTATCATGCTTTGTACCGTCCCCAGGCGGCAGGCGTAGCGCAGCCTGCAGCCGTTCTGACTGCCTCGCCCGTTTCTTCATAACGGTTCTGCCGTTAAATACAATTTAAGAAACTGTACAGAAAGCAGGAGTGCGAATAAAAAGGATCTGAGAAGCTTTTCGCGAATAAATTCCTAAGACTTGGATTATTAAATTAGAAACAGGGGGGGCAGAGATCCATGGCAGACAGGAAAGTCATTATCCCGCTTTTGCCTCTGCGTGGCATTCTTGTTTTTCCCAACGTGGTCCTGCATCTGGACGTGGGCCGTGAGCGTTCCGTCAATGCACTGGAGCAGGCAATGGTTGAGGACAACAAGATTTTGCTGGTAGCACAGAAGGAAGCACGGATCGATGAACCGACGCCTGACGATATCTATACCATGGGTACTATTGCCCAAATTAAACAACTGTTGAAATTGCCCGGAGGAACAATCCGCGTCCTGGTAGAGGGGCTGTCACGTGCCTGGATTCGCAAATTTCTCTCCTATGATCCCTATTTTAAAGTGGAAGCGGAAGAAGTCCCCGAAGAGACGGCCAAAAGTGTAGAAATTGAAGCGCTGATGCACAGCGTGATTTACCAGTTTGAACAGTATATTAAATTGAGCAAAAAGATTCCGCCGGAAACGCTGGTTACCGTCTCTTCACTGGAGGAGCCGGGGCGGATGGCCGATCTGATTGCTTCCCACCTGACACTAAAAATACAACAGAAACAGGAAATACTGGAGGCTACGTCCCCGCGGGACCGCTTGGACAAATTGTCGGCAATTCTCACCCACGAGATGGAGATTCTGGAGATTGAGCGCAGAATTAATTTGCGCGTCCGTAAACAAATGGAACGGACGCAGAAAGAATATTACCTGCGCGAACAAATGAAAGCCATCCAGAAAGAGCTGGGAGAAAAGGATGAACGTCTGGCTGAAGCCGATGAATACCGGGAAAAGATTGCGGAAGCCAAACTGCCGCCGGAAGTGGAGGAAAAGGCGCTTAAAGAAGTGGAGCGCCTGGAAAAAATGCCGCCCGCCGCGGCGGAAGGCGTGGTTATCCGCAATTATCTTGACTGGATTTTGGCGCTGCCCTGGTCGTACCAGACAGAGGACCGCCTGGACTTAAACATGGCGGAGCAAATTCTGGACGAGGACCATTACGGCTTGAAAAAAGTTAAGGAAAGGATTATTGAATACCTGGCCGTCAGGCAACTGGCGAAGAAATTGAAAGGCCCCATTCTTTGCCTGATTGGTCCGCCCGGTGTGGGCAAGACCTCCCTGGCTCGTTCAGTGGCACGCGCTTTGCAACGCAATTTTGTGCGCATTTCCCTGGGCGGGGTGCGAGACGCAGCGGAAATCCGCGGGCACAGGCGCACTTATGTGGGGGCGCTGCCCGGCCGCATTATCCAGGGCATGCGGCAGGCCAAGTCGCAGAACCCTGTTTTCCTTTTGGATGAAATCGACAAAATGTCCACCGATTTCCGCGGCGATCCCTCCGCCGCCTTGCTGGAAGTTTTAGACCCCGAGCAAAATAATGCTTTTTCCGACCATTACCTGGAAATCCCCTTTGATCTCTCCCATGTCATGTTTATTACCACGGCCAACAACATGTATAACATTCCCCAGCCTCTTTTGGACAGGATGGAAACAATTTACCTCCCCGGCTATACGGAAGAGGAAAAGCTGCAAATTGCCAAGCGTCACCTTTTGCCCAAGCAAATAAAAGAAAACGGTCTGAAGCCTGAACACCTGACAATTTCGGAAAAAACGATCCGGAAAATTATCCGCCAGTATACGCGGGAAGCGGGCGTGCGCAACCTGGAGCGCCAGCTGGCTTCCATCTGCCGGAAGGTGGCCCGCGATGTGGTGCGGGACAAAAAACAAAAATCGTTCATTACCGTCCAGAATGTGGATAAGTATCTGGGCGTGCCGCGCTACCGCTACGGTGTGGCGGAAAAAGAGGATGAAATTGGCGTAGCCACCGGCTTAGCCTGGACAGAAGTGGGCGGGGATACGCTCCAGATTGAAGTGACCCTGATGAAAGGCAAGGGCAAGCTGCTGCTTACCGGCAAGCTGGGAGAAGTGATGCAGGAATCGGCCCAGGCAGGCCTGTCTTATATTCGGTCCCGGGCAAAGGAATTGCAACTGCCGGAAGATTTCCATGAAAAATATGATATTCATATTCATATTCCGGAAGGAGCAATTCCCAAGGACGGCCCGTCCGCCGGCATCACCATGGCTACGGCACTGATCTCCGCCCTGACCGGGCGTCCTTACAAGCGCACTGTGGCCATGACGGGAGAAATTACTTTGCGGGGCAAGGTGCTTCCCGTCGGCGGGCTGAAGGAAAAGGTACTGGCGGCTCACCGGGCAGGCATTAAGACAGTTATTTTGCCGGCAGACAATAAGAAGGATTTGAGTGAAATTCCGCAGAATGTCCGCAAACGACTGGAGTTTGTTACGGTGGAGCATATGGACGAAGTGCTTTTGCATGCCCTGGCACCGACACAAAAGACGGAAGACAAAGAGATACATGCTGCGGAAAACAGAAAAGCGCAGGCGGCAGCTCCGGCTGCGGAAATGGTGGAAGTAACGGTGCCATGAAGATTACTTCGGCCAAATTTGTTGTCAGCGCGGCCGGACCAAAGCAATATCCTGCCGGCGGCCTGCCTGAGGTTGCCCTGGTGGGACGCTCCAATGTGGGGAAATCATCCCTTTTGAATTCCCTGGTAAACCGCCGCAAGCTGGCGCTGACCAGCGGTACACCCGGTAAAACCAGGCTGATTAACTTTTTTCTCATCAACGAAAAGTTTTACCTGGTGGACCTGCCGGGCTACGGTTTTGCCCGTGTCAGCCACGGGCTGAAAAAAAGCTGGGCCAAGACGGTAGAAACATATTTGCGCGAAAGGGAAACACTCCGGCTGGCAGTTCTGCTTTTGGATGTGCGCCACCCGCCGACGGCCGACGACCTGCTGATGTACCGGTGGCTGGTGCATTTTTCCCTGCCTACAGTCATTGTAGCTACGAAAGCAGACAAAATCTCCCGCGGCGCTTATCAAAAACACCTGGACCAGATCCGCCGGGCGCTGAAGCTGGGGCCGGAAGGGCCTGTCATTCTTTATTCTTCCCAGACCGGCCAAGGCAGGGACCAGCTCTGGCAGATTCTTAAGCAATATCTCCCGGAGCCGGGCTAGAAATTACAGCCCGGCCCTTTTCTTGACATCACTTTCGGCATCAATTATAGTGAATAAAAGAGTGCGCAAATCTCGTTTTTTGTTTGGTAAGGGAGGCTTTCGTGCATGACGGAAAAGCAGTTGCCGCCGGTTTACAACCCGGCGGAAGTGGAGGACGGGTTGTACCGGGAATGGCTGAAAAATGATTATTTTCGCGCCCCGCGGGATCCGGGGAAAGAGAAGTTTTGCATTGTGATCCCGCCGCCAAATGTAACCGGTTCTTTGCATATGGGGCATGCTTTGGACATAACCATTCAGGATATAGTTATCCGGCGCAGGAGAATGCAGGGATATGACACGCTGTGGCTGCCCGGGACGGACCATGCCGGCATCGCCACCCAGATTAAAGTGGAGGAGCACCTGGCGGCCGAAGGGCTGACCAAGCATGACCTGGGACGGGAAAAATTCCTGGAGCGGACGTGGCAGTGGAAGGAAGAATACCATGAGCGCATTGTCCGCCAGCTTTACAAAATGGGTGTTTCCTGCGACTGGTCGCGGGAGCGCTTTACCATGGATGAAGGCTGTTCAGAGGCTGTGCGGGAAGTATTTGTGTCGCTGTATGAAAAAGGACTGATTTACCGCGGGAATTATATTATCAACTGGTGCCCGCGCTGCCGCACGGCCTTGTCCGATATTGAAGTGGAGCATGAGGAGCAGGAGGGAACGCTCACCTTTGTCCGCTACCCGTTCCTGGACGGGTCCGGCAGCATTACGGTGGCGACAACGCGTCCGGAGACGATCCTGGGAGATACGGCGGTGGCCGTCCATCCCGATGATGCGCGTTATAAACACCTGGTCGGCAAATCAGTCCTGCTGCCGCTGATGAACCGCGAAATTCCCGTTGTAGCCGACGAATATGTGGATCCCGCCTTCGGCAGCGGCGCGGTGAAAATTACCCCGGCCCATGACCCCAATGATTATGCCGTGGCAGTGCGGCAGCAGCTGCCCAGCGTGGTGGTCATCGGCCCCGACGGTACCATGACGGAAGAAGCGGGCAAATATGCCGGGCTGGACCGCTACGAGGCGCGCAGGCGCGTCTTGGAGGACCTGCAGTCACTGGGCCTGGTGGAATCGGTTAAAGAGCACACCCACAGCGTGGGGCACTGCCATCGCTGCCATACTGTCATTGAGCCGCTGCTCTCCCGGCAGTGGTTTGTCAAAATGCAGCCGCTGGCCGCACCGGCCATTGAAAAGGTGAAGAACGGGGAGATCCGGTTTGTGCCCGAACGCTTCACGAAAATCTACCTGCACTGGATGGAAAATATCCGTGACTGGTGTATTTCCCGGCAGCTGTGGTGGGGGCACCGCATACCGGCATGGTACTGCGGGTGCGGCGAAATGATTGTGGCCCGCGAAGACCCGCATGAGTGCCCGCATTGTGGCAGTACCAACCTGACACAGGAGGAGGATGTGCTGGATACATGGTTTTCTTCCGCCCTCTGGCCCTTTTCCACGCTGGGATGGCCCAGGCAGACGGAAGATCTGGCACATTATTACCCTACCGACGTGCTTGTGACCGGCTACGACATTATTTTTTTCTGGGTCGCCCGCATGATTATGATGGGACTGGAATTTATGCATGATATTCCTTTCCATACTGTCTATATTCACGGCCTGGTCAGGGATGCCCTGGGGCGCAAAATGAGCAAGTCTCTCGGCAACGGCGTGGACCCGCTGGAGATTATAGAGCGGTTTGGCGCCGATACGCTGCGTTTTACGCTGGTTACCGGGCAGGCCCCCGGCAACGACCAGAAATTCCGCGATGAGAATGTGGAAAACAGCCGCAATTTTGCCAATAAAATTTGGAATGCCTCCCGTTTTGTCCTGATGAACTTGCAAGGCTTTACGGCGGCCGATTTTTCCCTTGCCGGCGAGTTGACGGATGCCGACCGCTGGATCCTGCACCGCTATAACGAGACGGTGCGGGAGGTCGACCGCCTGATGGAAGCGTATGAGCTGGGGGAAGCGGCCCGCTGCATTTATGATTTCCTCTGGAGCGATTTTTGCGACTGGTATATTGAGATGGCTAAAATTACGCTTTATGCAGATCTTCCGGAGGAGAAAAAACGGACGGTTCGCTCCGTCTTATGCTTTGTGCTGGAAAGGACGCTTTGCCTGCTGCATCCTTTCATGCCTTTTATCACCGAGGAAATCCGGCTCAAACTGCCGCAGGCAAGCGGCACCGCCGCCCTGGCAGCCTGGCCGCAGTATGACCCTGCGCTGCATTTCCCGGAAGCTTCCCGGCGCATGGAAATTGTCAAGGAAGTGACCAGGACAATTCGTTACCTGCGCAGTGAGGTTAACCTGCCGCCGGGCAAAAAAATAAATGTTTTGCTTGTTGCCGGCAGTGATACCGCTGCCGCGGCGCTGTCGCAGGGCAAGGCCATGCTGCAGAAGCTGGCCGCCGTGGAAGAGGCGGAGATTACGCGCAGCCCGGCGGAGCAGCCCGGGCAGGCGCTGACAGCCGTGGTGGAGGATATTGAGATTTACCTGCCGCTGGCGGGCGTGATTGATCTGGCGCAGGAAATCAGGCGCCTGGAAAAGGAAGCAGAGAAACTGGAAAAAGAAATAGCCCGGGCGGAAGGCAAGCTGAAAAATCCGGGATTCTTGCAAAAAGCGCCGCAGGATGTGGTGGCACAGGAGCGGGCGAAAGCGGAAGAATACCGGAAACTTTTGGATAAAGTAGAGGAGCGTTTGCGTCGGCTGCGCTAGGCGGAGGAAGAAAGGATGAATTATCAAGAAGCTCTGGACTGGATTCACAGTCTTTACCGTTTCGGCGCCAATCTTGGCCTGGAAAGGGTAACACGGCTGATGGAACTTTTGGGCAACCCGCAGCAACAGTTTCGCAGTGTGCATATTGCGGGGACAAACGGCAAAGGTTCCACAGCCGCTTTCCTGGCGGCAATGCTGCAGGCGGAAGGGTATAAAGTCGGCCTTTATACCTCGCCGTATATTGAGGCTTTTACCAACCGTATGGCCATCAACGGTGTCGACATTGACAAGAACCACCTGGTAGCCATTGTAAAAAAAGTAAAAGCTACCGTGGAAGAAATGAAAAACAGCGAGGCGGGGCAGCCGACGGAGTTCGAAGTGGTGACCGCCCTGGCCTTTACCTATTTTGCCATGGCCAAACCGGACTGGGTCGTGGTGGAGGTCGGTATGGGCGGCCGCCTGGACGCCACCAATGTGATCACACCCGACGTTACTGTCATTACCAATATCGGCCTGGAACATACCCAGGTGTTGGGTGACACCATTGCGGCCATCGCCGGTGAAAAAGCAGGTATTATAAAGCCGCGTATTCCCGTGGTAACGGCAGCGGCAGACGAGGAGGCCCTGGCTGTTATTCGACAGGTGGCTGCCGCCAAGGGTTCCCCGCTGTATCAAGTGGACAAGGACTTCACCTACCGGCTGCATTCCGTCTCCCTGGAGGGAACCGTTTTTTCTTACAAAAGCCCTTGGCGAGAGCTGTCCAATGTGCAGGTATGCCTTTTGGGGCGCCACCAGGCACGCAACGCTACACTGTCTTTGGCTGCCAGGGAGTTAATGCCCCTGCCTTTCCAGGAGCAGGCGGCAAGAGAAGGGCTTTTGCGCACTCGCTGGCCGGGCAGGCTGGAGCTTTTCAGCCGCCGGCCGTTGGTTTTAGTTGACGGGGCGCATAACACGGACGGGGTGCTGGCTCTGCGCACGGCGCTGCAGGAGCTGCTGGCGGGGCGCAGGCTGCATTTGGTCATTGGCATCCTGGCGGACAAGGCGGTGGATGAAATTCTCAGTGTCTTGATCCCCCTGGCAACGGCCGGTGTGATTATCAGCACACCGCAAAATCCCAGGGCGGCCGACCCGAACCTGGTAGCGGAACTGGCCGGGCGTTACGCCGGGGATATTTCCGTGGATGTAATTCCTGATGTTGCATTGGCCGTGAAAACGGCGGTGGCGCGGACACGGCCGGAAGAAGCACTTTGTATCTGCGGTTCGCTTTATACTGTCAGCGAAGCCAGGGAAACGCTGAAAATGCTTTTCCCGCAGGCGAATAACGGCTGCCACGGCAGAGCGGACTAAATAATGGAGCAAGTTTTCAAAGGCAAGTGGCGAAATCACTGCTTTTCTCTTCAAAAAGGAACGGCGGGTAGGCAAGTAGATGTCTAAAACCTGTATCTTAAAATTAAACTAATAAATAGCTGCAAAAAGTGCCGCGGCTAGTGCAGGATTTATCATGTATATCTCGAATATTAACAAGGTTAGGCAAACATATAATAAAATTTTATAATTGTTTTAAAAGGGGTGAATCCAGCGATGAGCCTAAAGACTTTCAAGGGGGGCGTCCATCCCGGGTACCATAAAGGCGCAACAGAGCAAAAACCTATTGCTCCCGCCACCCCCCCGGCTGTGGCAATAATTCCCCTGTCACAGCATATCGGTGCACCATGCGAACCGCTGGTAGCCGTCGGTGACGAAGTAAAAATGGGCCAGAAAATCGGTGACAGCAAAGGTTTTGTCTCGGCACCGGTCCACGCCAGTGTTTCCGGGAAAGTGGTGAAAATTGCACAGTGCAATTCGGCTCTGGGGCGTCCTGTGGACGCGGTTTTTATTGAGAACGACTATCAGGATGCCTGGCATGAATCGGTACAGCCAAACCCGGACTGGGAGAAAATGACTCCCGATGAACTGAAAAAAATTATTCGTGAAGCCGGAATTGTCGGCATGGGCGGGGCAACATTTCCAACCCACGTTAAACTTTCTCCGCCGGCAGACCAGAAGATTGACTATGTGCTGGTAAACGGGGCGGAATGTGAGCCGTACCTTACTGCCGATCACCGGGCCATGCTAGAACGCCCGGAAGATATTGTGTGTGGTCTGAAGCTGGCAATGAAAATTGTGGCCGCACCGAGGGGTTTCATTGCCATTGAAGACAACAAGCCCGATGCCATTGAAACCATGAAAAAAGCGGTCGCAGGAGAAGAAAACATTGAAGTTGCAGCCCTGCACACAAAATACCCGCAAGGTGCGGAAAAACAACTGATTAAAGTCCTCACTGGCAGAGAAGTCCCCTCCGGCGGCCTGCCGGCAGCGGTGGGCTGTTTGGTGCAGAATGCGGGTACGTGCATCGCCATTGCCGATGCAGTGCGCAAAGGCCTGCCCCTGATCGAGCGAATTGTCACAGTTACCGGTTCCGGCATTAAGGAACCGCGGAACTTGCTGGTGCGGGTAGGTACTCCCGTTGCCGAAGTGGTGGAGCAATGCGGGGGTTTTACCGCCAACCTGCGCAAAGTGATCATCGGCGGTCCCATGATGGGCCTTGCCCAGCCCGGAGTAGACAACCTGCCTGTGACCAAAGGGACATCAGGCGTTCTCTGCCTTACAGACAAAGAGGTAACAATAGACGAAATTCGCCCCTGTATCAGATGCGGCAAATGTGTCGAGGTTTGCCCCGTCAGTATTATGCCCCTTTTTATTGGCAGTTCCGTGGAGCAGGGGCTTTATGACAAGGCGGAACATTACAACGCCATGGACTGTATTGAGTGCGGCTGCTGCTCTTACATCTGCCCGGCCAAACGGCCGCTGACACAATGGATCCGCATGGCCAAGGGCGAAATTGCCGCCAAGAAGGCGGCGAAATGATGAGCGACTGTAACTGTAAAGGAGGGATTGGCAGATGGAAAACAAACTGATTGTCTCGTCCTCACCACACATAAAATCACCCGAGAGCATCAAAAGTGTGATGAGCGACGTCCTGGTAGCTTTGTTTCCGGCTGTGCTGGCCGCCGTTATTTTTTTCGGCATCCCGGCACTGATTACCATACTTGTCTGCACCCTGTCCGCCATGCTGACTGAAGCCATTATTCTCCGTAATAAGAATATTTTCGGTGACGGCAGTGCGGCCGTAACCGGTCTCATACTGGCCCTGACCCTGCCGCCCAGTCCGCCCTGGTGGCTATGTGTCATCGGCAGTGTGGTTGCCATCACCATAGGCAAACATGTCTTTGGCGGTATCGGCAACAATATTTTCAATCCGGCTTTGGTGGGACGGGGAATCCTACTTATTTCCTGGGCGGGCCATATGACAAGCTGGTTAACCCCGGTGGAACTGACTGCAACGGCCACACCCCTGGCCGGCTCTGCACATCCCGGATTCTTCAACCTGTTTGTGGGCGCCGTCCCAGGTTCCTTGGGTGAAACCAGCGCGCTGGCACTGCTCCTTGGGGCTGCATGGCTTTTCTATAAAGGCCATATCTCCTGGCACATCCCCTGCACTTTCCTGGCTGCAGTCTTTGTTATGGGCAGCCTGCTGGACGGCGGTTTTTCACTTGCCACAGGACTTTTCCATCTGCTGGCCGGCGGTGTGATGCTGGGTGCATTCTTTATGGCTACGGATATGGTTACGTCGCCAGTCACTCCCCGCGGTCAGCTTATTTTTGGCCTGGGTTGCGGCGTAATGACCATGCTGGTCCGTTTGTACGGCGCTTATCCTGAAGGCGTTACTTTTGCCATCCTGCTGATGAATGCCCTGGTACCCCTCATTGATAACTTGACCCTGCCCAGAAAGTACGGGGAGGTGGCAAAATAACCATGAAAGAAATTATACGTGTTGGTCTGATTTTGATGTTTATCTGTGCGGTAGCGGGAGGCGCCCTGGCATATACCAATCAGGTAACATCTAAAATTATTGAAAAGCGCCTGTATGAAGAAAAGGTTGCACTCATGCAGGAGCTCTTTCCCACGATGGAAAATTTTGAAGACAAAGAAGCCGACGGCAGAACGGCCACCATTGGTTACGATGCGGACGGCAACCTGGTGGGTATTTTGGCGGAAGGAAAAACAAGCGGTTACGGCGGAGACATCCGTTTTAACCTGGGAATTGACGGCGAAGGGAAACTGGTCAGTCTGACCATCGTTTCTCACAGTGAGACGGCAGGCTTAGGTGCCAAAATTAATGAGGAATCCTACCGCAGGCAATTCTTAGGCAAAACACTTTCCGATTCCTTTGATGTGGACAATATTTCCGGTGCCACCATTACCAGCCTGGCAATGGAAAACGGTGTGAAAAAAGAAATGGAAGCCATCCTGACCGCCTTTGGCGGCGATTTGGCGGAAGTACCCCCAGACATTGACATTTCTACCCTGCCTGACGGCGTGTATGAGGGCGAAGGTGAAGGCTTAAAGCCCGGCATTAAAGTGAAAGTAACAATAGCCGGCGGTAGAATCACCGCCATTGAGGTGACAAACGGGGATGACACGCCGGAATACTTTGACAAGGCGAAAGCGGAAGTTCCCAAGCGGATTATTGAAGAACAATCGGTACAGGTTGACGCCGCCAGCGGCGCCACTTTCAGCAGCCAGGGCATCATGAATGCCGTACAGGATGCGCTGCAAAAAGCCGCGGCCGGCCCCGGCCTTGATATTTCCGCCCTGCCTGACGGCGTGTATGAGGGCGAAGGTGAAGGCTTAAAGCCCGGCATTAAAGTGAAGGTCACGGTAGCCGGCGGCAGGATTACCGATATCGAGGTGACAAACGGGGACGACACGCCCGAATATTTTAACAAGGCAAAAGCGGAAGTCCCCAAGCGCATTATTGAAGAACAGTCAGTGCAGGTTGACGCCGCCTGCGGTGCCACTTTCAGCAGTCAGGGCATTATGCAGGCTGTGCGCAATGCGCTGACGCAGTAGGGGGTGCGAAAATGAGTGTAATGAAGGAATTTACAAAAGGTTTTGTTAGAGAAAATCCAACCTTCAGGCTCGTGCTTGGTACATGCCCCACACTGGCGGTTACCACACTGGCCGTCAACGGCCTGGGGATGGGCTTGTCCACCACGGCGGTGCTGGTTGCTTCCAATGTGTTCATTTCCCTCTTGCGCAAAGCAATACCGGATAAAATCCGCATTCCGGCATACATCATTATTATTGCCACCTTCGTTACGATTGTGGATATGGTGTTGAATGCTTTTACCCCGGATCTTCACTCCCAGCTGGGCATTTTCGTACCGCTGATTGTTGTGAACTGCATTATCCTGGGGCGGGCGGAAGCTTTTGCCAATAAAAACAATGTGGCGGCTTCCCTGGTGGACGGCCTGGGCATGGGACTCGGCTTCACCCTCTCGCTGACAATTCTCGGTTCACTGCGAGAGCTGGTGGCGGCCGGAACGCTTTTCGGCAAAAACGTGATGGGTACGGGTTATGAACCGTTCATGGTTTTCGGCATGCCAACCGGCGGTTTTCTGGCTTACGGCTTGGTGATGGCACTGCTGAACTATGTTTTCAAAAAATTAAAACTGGAGTAGGGGAGGGTGGATCATGGCGAATTTAGTGGCAATTTTCTTTGGCGCCGTTTTTATCAACAATTTTGTGCTTACACGTTTCCTTGGCATCTGCCCCTTCCTCGGTGTCTCTAAAAAAGTGGATACAGCCGTTGGTATGGGGATGGCGGTAACTTTTGTCATGGGGCTGGCTTCCCTGGTCACATGGCTTTTGGAATATTACCTCCTGGTGCCTTTTGAATTGCAATACCTGCGGACAATAGTTTTTATCCTGGTCATTGCGGCCTTGGTGCAGTTTGTGGAACTGGTTATCCGGAAAGTCAGCCCGGTTCTCTACCAGGCGCTCGGTATTTTCCTGCCCCTCATTACAACCAACTGCGCCGTGCTTGGTGTGGCCCTGCTGAATATCCAGCTGGAATATAACCTGCTGGAAGCCGTGGTATTCGGTGTTGCCGCCGCCATTGGCTTTACTCTGGCTCTAGTAATTATGGCGGGTATACGTGAACGACTGGAGCTGGTTTATATCCCCAAACCCTTCCGCGGTGTCTCCCTTGCCCTGATTTTGGCAGGAATCCTTTCCATTGCTTTTATGGGATTCCAAGGTATGATGTAGGAGGCGTATGATCATGATTTTTCCGGCAGTTGTAAGCCTGGCGGCCTTGGGATTGGTATTCGGCGGCCTGTTGGCCTTTGCTTCCCAGAAGTTTGCCGTTGAGGTTGATCCAAGAATAGAGGCGGTTCAGGAATTGTTGGCAGGGGCGAACTGCGGCGCCTGCGGCTACGCCGGTTGTGCCCAGTTTGCAGAAGCAGTGGTGGACGGACGTGCTCCCGTTAACGGTTGTACTCCCGCCGGCGCGCAAGCAGTGGCCAAGATTGCCGAAGTCCTGGGAACGGAAGCGCCGGAGGCGGGAGACCGCCTGGTGGCGCAGTTAAAATGTGTGGGAGACTGCAATACAGCCCGGGCCAAGGCCGTGTATGACGGCGTGCCCGACTGCAATGCCGCCCTGATGTTCGGCGGCGGCCCGTCAGCCTGCAGCTAC
Organism: Bacillota bacterium; assembly: GCA_012522075.1. Lineage (GTDB taxonomy): Bacteria > Bacillota > Dethiobacteria > Dethiobacterales > Dethiobacteraceae > DUUE01. The sequence goes on along the minus strand of JAAYLG010000063.1, from coordinate 14,797 downwards.
GGCTGTGTCGGGTTTGGCAATTGTGCACGTGTCTGCCCGGTGGACGCCATTGTCATGGGGGAAAACGGACTGCCAATAATTGACGTCGATCTTTGTATCGGCTGCGGTCTCTGTAAAAAGGAATGCCCCAGGCAGGTTATTGACCTGGTGAATGCCAGGGGTGTGCACCATGTCCGCTGCAAATCACAGGAAAGAGGCAAACAGGTACGGGCGGTCTGCAGCCGCGGCTGTATTGCCTGCACATTATGCGTGAAAAACTGTCCCGTCAATGCCATCCACATGGAAAACAATGTGGCTGTTATCGACAGCAATATTTGCACAAATTGCGGAACTTGCGTGGAAGTTTGCCCGCAGAAAACTATTGTTTAGGTGTGGGCGGTGCGGAGGCGGGCTTCCGCACCGCCTGCCTCTTTCGGCTGCGGCCGCGCCTGGGAGCCGCCCATTGACAAGAAAGACGGGGCGTTGTAGACTAATGTTACTGCCTCCCGGCAGGCTGCAATTATTGAGAAAATTGTCACAATTGACGGCGCTGAGGGTGCTTTAACTTGTTTCCCGGTGAGTCGGTGCTGTGGGAAAAAATGAGCAAATCAGGTTTTTTCCGGCGGGGAGGAGAAAAGTGGTGAAAAGAACACCTTCCGGCACAGTTTTTTGGGGTACGGCGGCCGCTTTGTTTCTTTTTTGGCTGCTTCTTACCTGGCGTCTGCACTGGCAGCATCTAGTGGTCGGCGCCCTTTGTTCCCTGGCGGTGGCCGCCTTTAACAGGGAACTGTTTTTAAGTAAAAAAGAAAGGCCCCTTTTTACCTTGCGGACTGCCTGGGGGTTCGGTGTCTATCTTTTACGGCTCATCATAGCCGTTTTCCAGGCAAACTGGGAGGTGGCCAAGATTGTTCTCTCACGACGCCTGGACATTTCCCCTTGTTTTGTTAAGTTTCGCACAGATCTCTGTAAACCGCTCTACCGTGTGATCCTGGGGAACTCCATTACCCTGACTCCCGGCACTCTGACAGTGGAAATAAAGGACGATCTTTATGTGGTTCATGCCTTGACGCAAACCGGGGCGGACGAGGTAGCTACCTGGGAACTGGCGAAACATTTGCATGCCCTGGAGGAGACGGAAAATGCTTCCTGACATGACACTACTGGAAAATGTGCTGACCGGAGCCGGTATTTTGCTTGTTGTTGCCACTTTTTTCTGCCTCTGGCGGACGGTGGCGGGTCCCTCGGAAGCAGACCGTGTGGTGGCCATTAATGTGATCGGCACCAAAACTGTGGTGATTATTGCCCTGGTTTCACTTGTCTTCCATCAGGAGTTCTTTCTTGATGTGGCTCTTGTTTATGCACTGATCAGTTTTATTGCCACTGTTGGCATAGCCAAATACCTGGAAAAAGGCGCCCTGGACTAAGGAGGCCGGTTATGACTGTTGTGATTATTCTTTTGCTTGCCGGCGGGATATTTTTTTTCCTGGTGGGCGTGGCAGGACTATTGCGCCTGCCGGATGTTTTCTGCCGGATGCATGCCACCACAAAATGCGACACCCTGGGGGCAGGTCTCTTGCTTTTGGCACTGGCTCTGTATGCGGGTTTTCCCTCCGCAGCCGTCAAACTGCTGCTTTTAATTGTCCTGATCTGGATTGCCAACCCGACGGCAGCCCATGTTATTGCCCGTGCCGCCTACCTGCAAAAAGACAAAACAGCGCCCGGAACTTTAGTCCTAGACAGGCGCGGGGAGGTGCGGGCACATGACTAGCGCCATGGCCTATTTGCTGCTTATTTTCCTGGTGGTCTGCGCCATTGCCGTGGCCCGCACCAGAGATTTGCTGGCGGCAGTAATTATTTTTGCCGCCTATAGCCTGATTATGGCCATCCTGTGGCAGCTTTTGGCTGCGCCTGATGTGGCTGTTACGGAAGCGGCCGTCGGGGCGGGAGTAACCACACTGCTTTTGGTGGCTGCCGTGGCCAAGACAAGGAGGCAGGAGTAGATGCGCAAAGTGTTGACTGTAGTCTTGCTGGCCGTGATCCTGGCCTTCATGACGGCGGTTGTTGTGGAAATGCCGCCCATGGGCGATCCCGCCAATGTGACTAATAATGAAGTGCCGGCACGTTATTTGGCGGCAAGCATGCGGGAGACGGGCGTGCTGAATGTGGTGGCGGGTATTATTACCGATTACCGGGCCCTTGACACACTGGGTGAAGCTACTGTTTTATTTGTTGCTCTGGCGGCGGCTCTGGCCAACTTGAAAGCGCACTGACAGCGGGAGGCGGGTAGGGAAATGGATAATTTAATCGTCCGTTATATCAGCCGGATTTTCTTGCCATTTGTACAGCTTTACGGGTTGTATGTGATTTTACACGGGCATCTTTCGCCGGGCGGGGGATTTTCCGGCGGGGCAATTCTTGGCGCCGGCATGGTTCTCTACGCCCTGTCCTTTAACCTGCCCGAGGGGGAAAAAAATTTTTCACCTGATGCTTCCACAATCCTGGAGAGCGGAGGAACGCTCCTGTATGCCGGGATTGGCCTTTTCTCTTTGCTTCTGGGAGCCAATTTTCTGGCCAACAAGGCCGCGGGCTATCCTTTGGGCACGCCGGGCAATTTGTTTTCCTCCGGTGCCATTCCGGTGATAACGCTTGGCGTAGGCATGAAAGTGGCAAGTACCGTCATTACGTTCTTTTATCGCCTGATTGCCCGGGAAGGAGGGCAAAATGGTGCCGCTGACTGAAATGCTTTACCGCCTGCACCAGAACAGCTTCTATTTTTTCGCCATTATCCTTTTTATTATCGGTTTTCATACCATGTTGACGCACAGCAACCTCATCAAAAAAATTATCGGCATGAATATTATGGATACGGCGGTTTTTCTCTTTTTTGTTGCCACCGGGTATGTGCGAGGCGGTCGTGCGCCCGTGCTTGTGCCGGGGGAAGAGCGGGCCTTTATTAACCCGCTGCCCTCCGCCCTGATTCTGACGGGAATCGTGGTTGCCGTCAGTGTCACCGCCTATGCTCTAAGCCTGATAATTAAACTGTATCAACATTACGGGACTGTTGATGCGGAAGAGATCATGCGCATCCGGAGAGGTGAGGAGCAGTGATTGTAAAGCACGCTCCCGCCCTGCTGGTGGCAATCCCGCTGGTTGCCGCCTACCTTTTGCCCCTTTTTGCCCGCCGGTTAAAACACTTGGTTGTGCCGGCAGCCCTTTTTGCCCTTTTATTGTGTAGTGCCGGCTCGCTCTCCCTGCTTTTTCAGGTTATGCACACGGGCCTTATCATTTACCATTTCGGCAACTGGCCGCCGCCTGTCGGCATCGAGTTTGTCGTGGACCGCCTGGCAGTGTTCACCGTTCTGACGCTTTCCCTGGTCGGGTTTGTTGTACTGGTTTACAGTATAGACGACCTGCGGCATGAGTTGCGGGAAGATGTGCGGGGCTGGTATTATACCCTTTTTCTGACGCTGCTTGCTTCCCTGTACGGCATGGCCATGACAAATGATATTTTTAACCTTTTTGTTTTTATTGAGATTTCGGCCATTGCTTCCTGCGGCCTTATCTCCATTAAAGAAGACCGTGCCTGTATCGAGGCGGCTTTTAAATACCTGTTGCTGTCTGCCCTGGGTTCGGGTTGCATCCTGCTGGCCATTGCCCTGCTTTATATGGTGACCGGGCACCTGAATATGACTTATCTGGCACAAGCCATGTTGCAGGCTGCGGAGTTGTATCCGTATAACCTGTTGGCATCCCTGGCGCTGCTTGTGGTTGGCCTTGGCATCAAGGCGGCCTTGTTCCCGCTCCATGTCTGGCTGCCCGACGCCCATGCGGCGGCGCCGTCACCGTCGTCCGCCGTCCTATCCGGCCTGGTGATTAAAATCTATGCCGTGGCCATGATCAGACTCCTTTTCCAGGTTTACCCGGCCGCTTTCCTGGCCCGGACGCCTGTGGCTGAGATTATACTGTGGCTTTCCACGCTTGCCATTTTGCTTGGCTCCATATTTGCCATGGTGCAGGAAGATTTAAAAAGGATGCTGGCTTACTCCAGTGTTGCCCAGATCGGTTACGTTTTTCTGGGAGTGGCTCTGGGGAGTGAAAATGCCCTGACAGGCGGCATCCTGCATATTTTTAACCATGCCGTCATGAAAGCCCTGCTCTTTCTGGCGGCGGGCGCTTTCATTTATGCCACCGGGACACGCAAAATCAGGGATCTCTCGGGGATTGGGCAGACTATGCCAGCAGCGGGCGTTGCCTTTGCCATTGGTGCCCTGTCCATGGTAGGCATACCGCTGACAAACGGTTTTGTGTCCAAGTGGTATCTGGCCTTGGGTGCACTGGATGCAGGCCGCCCCTTTTTTACAGCGATTGTCCTTGTCAGCAGCCTGCTGAACGGTATCTATTTCCTGCCTATTCTTATTAACGCCTTTTTCCGGAAACCTTCAGGAAATGCAGCTGCACCGCGTGCCCTGCCCACCCCCATGACGGCAGCCATCGTGGTGCTGGCTGCCGCCGTGATAGTCTTTGGTTTTTTCCCCGGCCGCATGGCCGGTATTGTGGTGCTTGCCGTGCACCGTTTGCTTGGCGTATGGCAATAACAAAAAGAAAAACAGACTGACGGACTAAACCATATTCAATTGTTGAGGAGATGAACAACAGTGGATAGAGTAACAGACTTTCTGCCGGTCTGGATTGTGGCCTTTCCCCTGGTAATGACTTTTGTCATCCTGGCGGTTCAGCAGTACTCGGAGAAGCTGCGCAATGTGCTGTCCGTGGCGGCCGCCGCCGTTAGTTTCCTTTCTGTTGCCGCCCTGTACCCGTTTATTGCCGGGGGAGAAATCATTCAACTGCAGCTTTTTTCCCTGCTGCCCAACTTGTCCGTCTCTTTCCGGGTGGACATTTTAAGCTTTTCCCTGGCTTTGCTGGCTTCCTTTGTCTGGCTGCTTGTCACCGTCTATTCCCTGGAATATATGCGGCATGAACATGGTTGCAACCGTTATTATCCCGTCCTCATTGCAACTCTGGCCGGCTGTATCGGGATTTTTCTGGCCGGCGATTTCTTTACCCTTTTTATTTTCTTTGAACTGATGTCCCTCATTTCCTATGTTCTGGTCGTGCATGAAGAAACAATGGAAGCACTGCGTGCAGGTTATAAATACCTGATTATGACCATTATCGGTGGTCTAGCCCTCTTTTTTGGTATTGTTATAACTTTTGAACTGGGCGGTTCCGTCTCTTTAAATGGTCCGCTTTTGATCAGGGAGCCTTCCCCGCTGGCTTTGCTTGCTTTTATTGCCTACCTGATCGGCTTTGGCATGAAAGCGGGTATGTTCCCGCTGCATGTCTGGCTGCCGGATGCCCATCCGGTAGCACCGTCTCCGGCCAGTGCCCTCCTGTCCGGGGTTATGTTGAAAACCGGGGCCTATGGCCTCCTGCGGGTTGTCTTCCACGTCTTCGGCGGCAAAATGCTCCTGGAGGCAGGCTGGACAACACTTTTGGCCGCGCTGGCAATAATCACTATTTTGCTGGGGTCGGCCGTAGCTCTTACTCAGGAAGACCTGAAAAGGCGCCTCGCCTATTCCAGTATCGGTCAGATGGGCTATATTCTCCTGGGAATGACTGTTATAAACGAAAAGGCACTCCTGGGGGATGTTTTCCATATTTTCAGTCACGCCTTTATGAAAAGTACGCTCTTTCTTGCTGCCGGCGCCATTATCCTGAAAACCGGTAAGCGGAAAATCAAAGCTCTCTCCGGTGTGGGCAGGCAGATGCCCTTTACCTTGTTTGCTTTTTCCCTGGCTGCTATTTCGATGATGGGCATTCCGCCTTTAAGCGGGTTTTTGAGCAAATGGGCCCTGTCCCTTGGCGCCCTTGACGCCGGCAAGCCTTATTACGTGGTGGTGCTGCTTATCTCCAGTCTATTAAACGGCCTCTATTATCTGCCCATTATTATCAGCGTCTTTTTCGGCCGGGCGGAAGAAGAAGGTCACGGTCCGGCTCGCATTAATGAAGCACCGCCTAAAATGCTGGTTCCTGTGGCATTGCTTGCCCTGACTACGTTCCTGTTCGGCATTTTGCCCTGGAATGTGCCTTTCGATCTGTCGCAAATGACCGCCAAATTTTTAATAAGAGGAGGCTTCTGACGGCATGATGATCGCGGCTGTCCCGGAAGTGAATGCCACAGCCGAAATAATCACCTCCATCTTGCCGGCGGCTGCAGTCGCTATACCCCTGGCAGGTTCTGTGGCTGCCTTCCTTCTTGGCCTGCGCTCAGATAGGCTGCGGAATGCCTGTGTCGTTGTCACAACACTGCTCACGCTGGCTGCGGTGCTATTCATGTATCCTCTGGTCTTACGCGGTCCGGCAACGTGGGAAATCGCCGGGGTACTGCAGTTTGGTATTTTTTTTCGGGTAGATTTTTTCAGTTTTGTTTTTGCCGCCCTCATTTCTCTCATCTGGTTTTTGGCCACGCTGCATGCCACTGCCTATATGGCCCATGAAGATGCCCAAACCCGCTTTTTTGTCTTCCTCCTGGCAACCCTCGCCAGCTGCCTGGGCGTCGTACTGGCAGGTGATTTGTTCAGCCTTTTTCTCTTTTTTGAATTAATGACACTGCTGTCTTACGTACTGGTAATCCATGATGAGACAAAGGACGCCATGCATGCCGGGGCGGTCATGCTTTACCTGGGCGTGGCAGGCGGGTTGTGCCTGCTCATGGGAATTTTCCTGCTTTACGGCAGTATTGGTACACTGGAAATCAAGCCGCTTTATGACCTGATTGCCGTATCTTCCCTCAACCCGTACGTGGTCATGCTGCTTTTTATGGTCGGCTTTGGCGTGAAAGCCGGCATGATTCCGCTGCATATCTGGCTGCCTAAAGCCCATCCCGTGGCACCGTCACCGGCCAGTGCACTGCTTTCCGCGCTGATGATTAACACAGGGGCGTACGGGATTTTCCGGGTCGTGGGGATGATTTTTACTCCCCAAGCGACAGGTGTTGATCACGGTGACGCGTCCGCCGTGCATGCCGCCCTGGAAATGCTGCCCTCCATGCAGGTCGGTTATGTGATTATTTGGATTGGTATTATAACCATGTTTCTCGGTGCCCTGATGGCGCTGCTGTCCACGGCGGCCAAAAAAATCCTGGCCTACAGTTCTGTTTCGCAGATGGGCTATATCCTGATGGGGATTGGCGTGGCGGCATACCTGGGGACGGAGGGTGCCATGGGGTTTGCCGGCGCCCTCTATCACATCATTAACCATGCTTTCTTCAAAGCCGGATTTTTCCTCATGGTCGGCACAATAAATATGGTAACGCATGAACTTGACATTACCGTGGTCAGGGGCATGCTGCAAAAAGTGCCTTTTGTGGCAATAGTTTTTCTGATCGGCTTTGCCGGCATCGGCGGTATTCCCGGCTTTAACGGCTATATCAGCAAGACGCTGCTGCACCATGCCATTGTGGAAGCGGCGGAGCACAGCCACAGCATGCCGCTGTTTTTTGCCGAAAAAATTTTCACTGTCACCAGTGCCATGACACTATGCTATTTTACCAAGCTTTTCCGCGGTCTTTTTCTAGGGAAGGTGCCCGACAGGTTTGCGGCAAAAAGCTACCGCTACCCGTGGCCGGTATATGCCGTACTTGGCGCCTTCGGTGCAGTGATCCTTGCCATTGGCCTCTTTCCCCACTTCCTGCTTAAGTTGGCGGTTATTCCCGCCGCGCGGGGGTTTGCGTATAACCACCACGCGCTGGAGCATTTGCAGGAAATTAATGTCTGGAACCGGCACGATGTACAGGGCATCCTCGTGGTTCTCGCCCTTGCCGCAGTTTTATACCTGGCACTGGACCGTTTTAATTTCTTCGCGGAAAAACCGCCCAGATGGCTTTCCGTGGAGTATCTTTTTTACCTGCCGGCGGTACGCTTCCTGCTGCAGACAGTGTGCACGGCAAGCGCCAGGTTTGACAGCTTTATCAACAACACTTACCTGCAGTCCTGCCGGCTGGCGCGCGGGGCGTGCCGGCTGGTGACTCTATTTGACGCTTCCGTTAATGAGGCGTATAAGCGCGGCGGGGGAGCAGTCCGGACCGTTGCGGAGCGTACAGGACAGTTTGACGGCGCTCTCAACCAGGCCTATGAGAGGTCGGGCAGTCTTGCCCGCCGTTTGGCGGACCGGACGGAGCAGCTGGACAGTGCCCTCAACGGGGCATATGAAAAATCAGGCGCTGCAGCCAAAGAGCTTGTGCACAAAACGGCTGACTTGGATGAAGCGCTGGACAGTGCTTACGAACAGGCAGGCGAACCTTCCCGCCGCCTCCGGGATCGCCTGCGCGGGCATCCTTCCGACTGGAATATTAAAAACCTGAATTTTGATGCTCTGCTGGTGGCACTGATGCTGGGCCTGCTCCTGTTTATTATCATCTACTATGCGCGTCTGCAGTAAGATGGGAGCTTGCGCCGGGAAAGCCGCTTTGCCCGGCGGTGCAGCAGGCACCCAAGTTGCGGCGGCCTTCTTAACATGATAAACTGCTTAGGGATTGGCAAAGCTTGTTTTAGTACCGGAAAGGACGAAAGCATGAAAACAAAGAAGCCGGTACATCTGGCTATTCTAATCACATTTGCCCTGGTGATCCACACTGTGGAAAATGCCATTCCCGCCCTCCCTGTGCCCGGAGCCAAACTGGGACTGGCCAATGTAATTACCCTGTTGACATTTGTTTTATACGATTTTGGCTCCGCTCTTGCCGTAGCTGCTGTCCGAACCGTCCTGGGCAGTATTTTTGCCGGCAACTTTCTCTCCACCGGTTTTTATTTAAGTTTTTCCGGTGCCATTGTTTCCACGCTGGCAATGGCGGCAGGTTTGGTCCTCTGGCGCAGGGAGAAAATATCACTGGTGGCGGTCAGCATTATGGGCGCGGCGGCGCATAATACCACCCAGGTTGTGGTGGCGGCGCTCTTTTTGGCCAGCCCCAGCCTGGTTAAAGTCTACCTGCCGCTGCTTTTGCTTCTGGCCCTGCCGACAGGGCTTTTCACCGGCCTGGCCGTCAGTTATACAAACAAGGCGTTAAGCAAGATAAATCTTCTACGGGATTGAGGCTTATGCATATGTACCCGGCAACAGACAAAATCATCCTGGCATCGGCTTCTCCGCGACGGGCGGAACTGTTGCGGCAGCTTGGCCTGCAGTTTACAGTCTGTCAAAGCAAAGTGGATGAAAAGCAAGCGACAGCCGGGACGCCGGCGGAACTGGCGCTGTTTTTGGCGGAACGCAAGGCGGAAGCGGTGGCGGCGCAGGTAGAGAAAGGCATTATTGTTGCCGCCGACACCATTGTGCACCTGGACGGGAAAATTCTGGGCAAACCGGCGGATTACAGGGAAGCACATGCCATGCTGACATTGCTTTCCGGCAAAACTCATGAGGTGCTGACCGGTGTGGCGGTCATCAGGCGACCGGAAGGAAACCGGGCCGGCCATGTGGAAACTACTCGTGTTACTTTCCGCCGGTTGACGGAGGCGGAAATTGAGTGGTATCTGCAGAGCGGAGAAGCCTTTGATAAAGCCGGCGGCTATGGCATCCAGGGGAAGGCGGCTGTTTTTGTGGAAAAAATAGACGGCTGCTACTTTAATGTGGTTGGGTTGCCCTTGGCCGCGCTGTGGAAAATGCTTGTCCAAACGGGGGGGATAAAAATGGTAGAAGGAGCTGGTTTGAATGTCAACACGGCGCCTGACCATCAAAGACCTTCCATCAAGTGAACGCCCGCGCGAACGTGTCATGAACCGGGGAGCTGCGGCACTGTCCGATGCCGAGTTGCTGGCTATCCTGTTGCGTACAGGCACGGCTGAAGAAACGGCCGTGGAATTGGCGGGACGGATTCTCGTGGAAATAGGCGGGCTAAGTGAGCTGCCGCGTGCCGGTCTGGAGGAGTTAACGGCCATTAAGGGCATGGGGCCGGCCAAAGCTATTACGCTTTTGGCGGCAACCGAACTGGCAGCCCGTCTGAGCAGCCGCCTGCGGCAGGAGGCTGCCATTATTTCCACTCCCGCCGAGGCTGCTGAGCTGGTGATGGAGGAAATGCGCCATTACCAGCGGGAGCATTTTCGTATTCTGCTTTTGGACACAAAAAACAGAGTCTTAGGTCTGGAAGAGATTTCAATTGGCAGCCTGAATACTTCCCTGGTTCATCCCCGGGAAGTGTTTCGCCCGGCAATCCGTAAAGCATGTGCCAGTGTCATTTTGTTACATAATCATCCTAGCGGAGACCCGACACCAAGCAGGGAAGACCTGGAAGTGACGCGCCGCCTGTGTGAAGGTGGGCGGCTTTTGGGTATTGAAGTCCTTGACCACCTGGTGATCGGCGACGGGAAGTTTGTCAGTTTCCGGGAACGCGGCCTGCTGCCTATACTGCGTTAATTGCTACCGGTTGACAATATCTTCTCTATTGTGTCTATGTTTAAAACTGATATAATAACAAGTAGTTGATTCAACAATGAAGGGAGCCGCACGCATGCGTTTTTTAACGAAATATTTTTCGCGCAGCATTGGTATTGACCTGGGAACGGCAAATACGCTGGTTTTTGTCAAAGGCAGGGGTATTGTCCTCCGGGAGCCTTCTGTTGTTGCGATTCGCCGTGATACAGGCGCCATTCTCGAAGTTGGCAAGGAAGCCAAAAGAATGATTGGCAGGACCCCGGGAAATATTGTAGCCATCAGGCCGATGAAAGACGGGGTCATTGCCGACTTTGACGTGACGCAGACCATGTTGCGCCATTTTATTGCCAAAGCATACAAGCGGAAAAGCATGTTCAAAGCACAGGTCGTTATATGTGTGCCTTCCGGCGTCACTGAAGTGGAAAAACGGGCGGTAATTGATGCCACCAAACAGGCGGGGGCAAAAGAAGCCTTTTTAATTGAAGAACCCATGGCAGCAGCCATAGGTGCCGGCTTGCCGGTGGAAGAACCGACGGGAAGCATGATTGTGGATATCGGCGGCGGTACCACGGAAGTCGCCATTATTTCCCTTGGCGGCATTGTTGTCAGCCGCTCCATCAGAGTAGGCGGCGACGAAATGGATGAAGCCATTGCCCACTATATCAAAAAGAATTACAATCTGATGATCGGCGAGCGTACAGCTGAAGAAATTAAAATTACCATCGGTACCGCAAAACGTGACAAAAACAATCCCAAAACAATGGAAATCCGCGGACGCGACCTGGTGAGCGGCCTGCCCAAAACACAGCAAATCAGTGATGAGGAAATTGAACAGGCTTTAGCCGACCCGGTGGCAAGTATTTTGGAAGCCATCAAAATTACCCTGGAAAAATCACCGCCTGAACTGGCTGCCGATATTATGGACAAGGGAATTGTGATGACAGGCGGCGGCGCTCTTTTGCACGGTCTGGATCAACTTGTGGCCATGGAAACAGGCATGCCTGTCTATATTGCGGAGGACCCGCTTGACTGCGTGGCTACGGGGGCGGGGAAAGCCTTGGGAGAAATCGAATTGTTGCGCAAGATTGCTTTTAGCCCTCGCCGGGTAGGCTAGCAACCGGGGACGGGATATAAAGATGAAACCGGTGCTTATTCCCAAAAACAAAAATCAGCGGAAAAAAATCTTAAGGAAAACGCTGGCCATTTTATCCGCGACGGCTCTTCTGCTTTTGCTTGCCGCTTATACGGTCAACCGGCAGGGTGCGACGTGGCCGGAAATAGTTTTGCAGAAAGTAATAGCCCCTGTCCAGGGGGCTTTTCAGCGTCTGACCTATGCGGTGGAGGAGATACTGCTTACAATAAAAAACTACCAGGAGTTGCTGGCGGAAAATGCGGAGCTCCGCTCCCGGCTAAGCCAAGCCGTTACTCTGGAGGCACGCCTGGCGGAACTGCGCAAGGAAAATGAAAGATTGCGCCGCATGCTTAGCCTGCGTGAAACTTCGGAATATGAACTTATTGCGGCGGAAGTGATTGCCCGGGATCCGAACAACTGGTTTTCCACTGTCACCATTAACAAGGGTTCAAGGCATGGCGTCAAGCAACGGATGGCCGTTATTACCACAGACGGCCTTATCGGCAGTGTTCTTTCCGTTTCACCGACTGCAGCCCAGGTGCAACTATTAACCGACCCGCGGCGCAGTGTGAGTGCCATTATTCAGCGTTCCCGGGAGACGGGAGCGGTAGGTACAGTGGAGAGTGATCCGCAGAGTCCCGGCTACCTGCGGATGATGAAGTTGCCGCGGGATGCCAATGTCCTGCCCGGGGATACAGTGGTTTCTTCCGGTTTAGGAGGAGTTTTCCCCAAAGGGCTCTTGATCGGCTTTGTGCTGGCAGTGGGTGAAGACGAACAGGGGCTGACGAGTTATGCCACTTTGCAGCCCGCGGCTAATTTCAACCGGTTGGAAGAAGTTTTTGTTGTAATTCCAGGAGCAATAACAGAACCGGAAAGAGTGGAAGAACAAGCAGAACCACCGCAGGAAGGGGATGTTTCCTAGATGGTGGTTTTAATTACAGCTTTGCTATTTGTTCTCAGTGTTGCCCTGCAGGGTTCTGTCCTGGCACTGGTCGGCACTGCCGGGGTACATCCTGATTTTTTACTGGTTGTGACCGTGTCTCTTGGCATCCTGGGCGGTACGCGAAACGGTGCTGTCATCGGTGCCTCTGCCGGGCTGTTGCAGGATATCCTTTTTGGTTCTCCGCTTGGTTTTTTTGCCGCCGTTAAAATGCTTATCGGAGCGCTGGCCGGGATGGTTGCCGATGATATCTATAAAGATATGACTGCGGCACCGATGACGCTCATTGTTTTCTTTAGCTTTTTTGCCGACCTGCTCACCTACCTGTTGATGAAACTTTTTGCGCTGCCCATATCGTATACATTTTCAGCTTATTTGCAGCAGTATGTTCCGGTGAGGATAGCTTACCATTTTCTCTTGACGGGCATTGTCTACCCGCCACTGTACCGAGCCCAGCGGCGGCAGGTTTTGTTTCCTGAAAAATCTTTCGAGGAGTAGGGAACGCCATGACCAAATCACTGCAGAGAAGACTGCGTTTTTTTGTCCTGGCAGTGGTGGTTGTAACCATGCTGCTGACTGCCAGGCTGGCCTGGCTGCAGATTCATCAGTATGAGTATTATGTTGCCAAGGCGGAAAACAACCGCCTGCGTGAGCTGCCCATCACAGCGGCACGGGGTGAAATCAGGGACTGCAACGGAGTAGTTTTGGCCAAAAACAGGCCCGGTTTTGCCGTATCCTTGCTTGACCTGGAAAAGGCCTATAAAGATGAAGTGATTATGCTGCTCGGCGAGATTTTGGCTGTCAGCCCGGAGGAAATCAGAAGTAAAATTGCCATGCAGCAGTATAAAAGTTTTGCTCCCATCCGCATTGCAGACGACGTTTCGACGGAGATTGTGGCCAGGGTGGCGGAGCACCAGATAGAACTGCCGGGGGTGATTATTGAAACCACACCTGTCCGTGTTTATCCGGAGCAAACACTGGCGGCCCATGTTCTTGGTTATGTCGGTACCATCCAGGTCGACCAGTATCAGAATTGGGGGAAAGAAAAGGGATACCGCATCTCCGATATTGTAGGGCAGACAGGGATTGAGTCGGCGTTTGAGGAATACCTGCGGGGCAAAGACGGTGCCGAAGTGGTGGAGACAAACCATTACGGGCAGCGGGTCAGGGAGCTTGGCACAGTTCCTCCCGTCTCCGGGCATAATCTGACCTTGACCCTGGACGCACGCCTGCAGCGTATTGTAGAAAAAGCCCTGGCAGATGTCATTGCCGGTCTGCAGGAAGGAGGCAACAGCCAGGCCGGCAAAGGGGCTGTTGTCGCCTTAGACCCCAAATCGGGTGCAATCCGGGCTATGGCCAGTTACCCGGCTTACAACCCCAATACTTTTAATAAAGATTATTTGCAATTAATGAGCGATCCGGGTTTGCCGCTTATCAATAAAGCTATTGCCGGCGCTTACCCTGTCGGTTCCACCTTTAAAATGATTGTCGGTACGGCAGGCCTGGAGGAAGGCTTCATCAGCCCTACGACCCGTTTTGTCTGTGTCGGCCGTAAAGTTTATTTTCGCGGAGAGCCGCCCAGGGGCTGCCATGGAGGTGCCGTGCACGGGTCTTCCAATGTGGTGCGTGCCCTGCAGGTTTCCTGCAATAATTTCTTTTTTGAGTTGGGTAGAATAATGGGCATAGATACTATAATGAAATATGCCGAAGGTTTCGGCCTGGGCAAACCCACCGGCCTTACGGATGTGGCCGGGGAGGTTAAAGGGACATTGTTGCGCCGGGAGGAAGGCAAGCCTTGGTATCCGGGTAATGTACTGACTGCAGCCATCGGCCAGGGGCATGCCATCACACCTTTGCAACTGGCAAACTACGGGGCAATACTGGCCAATAAAGGGACGCACTACCGGCCATATTTGGTCCAGACAATTACATCTCCCGACGGCAAAACAGTTTTTTCCGCCGAGCCGGAAGTGCTAAACCAAATGGATGTCAGTGATACTACCTGGCAGACCATCCATGACGGAATGAAGGCCGTTACCGAACCGGGCGGAACGGGAAGCAGCCTGCGAACCTTGCCCGTCAAAGTGGCAGCCAAAACAGGTTCGGCCCAGGTAAGCCAGGATGACAGTATCCTGCCTCACAGCCTGTTTCTCGGTTTTGCCCCGGCGGACGACCCGGAAATCGCTCTTGCCGTCATTGTGGAGCACGGCGGCCTGGGCTACCAGGCGGCCGTGCCGCTGGCCAGGCAGATTTTTGCCGAATATTACGCTGAAGGACAAGTGAAAACAATGAGTAAAAACGAAACGCTCCCAGGAGCGTTT
>JAAYLG010000062.1 GCA_012522075.1 Bacillota bacterium | reverse complement strand
TCCGCCTGCCGCAGTGCCAGCTGCCGTTCCTCTGCTGCCCGGACAATGGCCTGCCCCAGTGGGTGTTCGGAGCTGATTTCACCGCTTGCCGCCAGCAGCAGTAATTCTTCTTCACTGGCACCCCCTGCGGGGATCAGGTCCGTTACTTCAGGTTCCCCTTTGGTAATGGTGCCTGTTTTGTCAAAAATGACGGCAGTAATATCCTGCATTGTCTGCAGGCTGGTGGCATCTTTAATCAGAATGCCGTTTTCCGCTCCCAGGCCCGTACCCACCATAATTGCCGTAGGTGTGGCCAACCCCAGGGCACAGGGGCAGGCAATCACCAGCACTGCTATGGAGGCAAAAACCGCGCGTCCCAGGGCGGCTGTGCCGCCAAAGAGCAGCCAGCCGGCAAAAGTGGCCACGGCAATGAGTACGACAACGGGTACAAAATAGCCTGTCACTTTGTCTGCCAGTTCCTGAATCGGCGCTTTTGATCCCTGTGCTTCTTCCACCATGCGGATAATCTGCGCCAGGAAAGTTTCTTTGCCTACTTTGGTGGCTTTAAAGACAATGGCTCCGTTTTTGTTGATGGTGGCCCCAATGACGGCATCTCCCGCCGTTTTTTCCACCGGAATACTTTCTCCCGTTACCATGGATTCGTCGACTGTGGTATACCCTTCCACTACCTCGCCGTCCACAGGAATTTTTTCTCCGGGACGGACTACCACCAGGTCTCCCACCCGGACCTGCTCCACGGGTATTTCTTTTTCCTGGCCGTCAACAATAATGCGTGCCGTCTTGGCTCCCAGTTCCAGCAATTTGCGGATGGCGCCGGAGGTTTTGCTGCGGGCAATGGCTTCCAGGTAACGCCCCAGCAGGTGAAAAGCCATAATCATGCTGGAAATGCCCATAAATGAAACTGCCTGGGGGATAAAGAAAGCGGCAATCCCCCAGGCGTAAGCAGACAATGTGCCCAGGGAAATTAAAACATCCATATTTGCACTGCCGTGGGTGAGAGAACGCCAGGCGCCGCGATGCGTGGGCAATCCGGCCCAGAATACTATGGGAGTGGCGGCAACCAGCATAATCCAGTCATGGTAGGGAACATGCAGATGAAATCGGTATTCCAGAAACATCAGTGTTTCCGTAACCACGGTAATGGCCATGACAAAAATCAGCATGCGCTTGCGTGCAGCCAGTTCCGCCCTTTCCCGCTCTTCCGGGTCACCGCCCTTTCTTTCCTCTTCCGCTTCCTCATTTCTTACTTCATAGCCCAGGCCCTCGATGACGCCGACAATTTCCTCACGGCTGATGAGATTGCTGTCATAGCGGACAGCCACCTTGCCGGCGGCAAAATTAACCACGGCTTCGGCCACACCTTCCTTTTTGGCCAGGCCTCTTTCAATGGCGGCGGCGCAGGCGGCACACGTCATGCCGCCCACGGGCAAAACCAGCTTTGTTTCTGCCTGTGCCTCTTCCCCCAAAAAATCATATCCCAAACCGTTGATAACCTCGCCGATTTCCTGCCGGGAAAGCTGCTGCGGGTCAAAAGTGACGGTTACCTTGCCTGTGGCAAAGTTGACCACGGCGTCCGAGACGCCTGTCTTTTTTTTCAGGCCCCTCTCAATGGCAGCAGCACAGGCGGCGCACGTCATGCCGCCCACACGGTAAGTTTCTTTTGTCAGGTTTGTTTTAGTGCTCACAGTTGTCACCTCTCTATACCCCCTTACCCCCGGGGGGTGGTTAACTCTACACTAGCATCTATCTTCATCCCTGTCAATTAGTTTATACAAAAAAACCCGCGGCAAGCAGCGGGTTAATTAATTTGCAAGCTTTTTTCCGGCAAAATCAGAAAACGGACAGGTAACGGTCCAGTTCCCACTGGTGGACTTGCGACTGATATTCATTCCACTCGATGGTTTTTGCTTCCACAAAGCGGCTGTAGATATGTGTCCCCAGGGTTTCCCGGATCAGTTGGTTGCGGGACAATTCCTGCAGCGCTTCTCCCAGGTTGGAAGGCAGGGTGTCTATGCCCAGTTCCCGTCTTTCTGCAGCCGTCATATCGTAAATATTCAGGTCCACCGGTGCGGGCGGGTCGATTTTGTTTTTAATACCGTCCAAGCCGGCCGCCAGGGTTACTGCCAGTGCCAGATACGGGTTGCAGGACGGGTCCGGGTTGCGCAGCTCTATCCGTGTGCCCACGCCCCGGCGGGCGGGAATGCGAATTAAGGGGCTGCGGTTCTGTTCGCTCCAGGCGATGTAAACAGGTGCCTCATATCCCGGGACAAGTCGCTTGTAGGAGTTGACCAGGGGATTGGTGATGGCGCAGAAGCCTTTTACATGCTTTAAAATGCCGCCGATATAATAGCGGGCGATTTCTGACAGCTGTGAAGGGGCGTCCGGGTCATAAAAGGCATTTTTACCGTCTTTGAAAAGGGACTGGTGGGTATGCATGCCGGAGCCGGCAATGCC
>JAAYLG010000061.1 GCA_012522075.1 Bacillota bacterium | reverse complement strand
GGGGGAAAAGGTTTGCCAAGCCCTGTTTTCTGTTCTGCATAGTTTTGTTATACTTAACTTATAAATTTATTCCAGCAAAAACAATATTGGAGATGAGCAGATTGGAAAATGGGAGTACAAAAAGGATAACCACCATTGCCACCATGCTTGGCGCTTTCTGGGTCCCTTTTCTTTTTTCTTCCGTTAATGTTGCCCTGCCCACTATCGGCCTGGAGTTCAATGCCGCACC
The DNA here is from genome assembly GCA_012522075.1 of Bacillota bacterium. Lineage (GTDB taxonomy): Bacteria > Bacillota > Dethiobacteria > Dethiobacterales > Dethiobacteraceae > DUUE01. The sequence continues at coordinate 2,209 of JAAYLG010000061.1, read as the reverse complement.
GGCAGTTTTAAGCTGGATAATTTCTTCCTTGCTTCTGACGACTGCCATGTTTGTCATACCTATCGGCAGGCTGTCCGATATTTACGGCAGGAGAAAAACTATGCTGATTGGCACGGTGATTCTGACTGTTACCTCTTTTCTGTGCGGAACGGCGCCTTCCGTTGCCCTGCTGATTGCCTACCGGAGCCTGCAAGGGATAGGGGCCGCCATGTTGAGCACAACAGTTATCTCCATTGTCACCGCCGCCTTCCCCCCTGCGGAAAGGGGAAAAGCGCTGGGGATAAACGTGGCCTGTACTTATATCGGCTTGTCGACCAGTCCTTTTCTCGGCGGCTTTATTGTCCAGAATTTGCACTGGCGCGGCATTTTTTACCTTTCCGTCCCTCTGGGGATAATCCTGCTGCTGTTGGTAGTTGCCATCAAGCAGGAATGGAAGGAGCAGAACGGCGAAAAGCTTGATTATACCGGCTCTATCCTCTATGCTGTGGCTATTCTGGCTGTAGTTTGGGGGCTTTCCAATTTGAACAGCAACTATTATGCCAAATATTCCTTGCTGGCCGGTGTGCTGTTGATGCTTGTTTTTGGCATGCATCAGTTCAAGGCCAAGACACCGCTTCTGGACCTGCGTACCATGAAGAAAAACAAAGTTCTGGTCTTTTCTTCCCTGGCGGCTTTAATTAATTACAGTTCCACTTTTGCCATCAGCTATATGATGAGCCTGTTCCTGCAGTCTGTGCAAGGGATTAATCCGCAGACAGCAGGGTTGATCCTGCTTACCCAGCCCGCTTTCCAGGCCTTCTTTTCACCGGTAGCCGGCATCCTCTCCGACCGGGTCGATCCCCAATATGTCTCATCTGCCGGCATGGGGCTGATTGCCGTCTGTCTTTTCTTCCTGGGCATGATTCATGCGGCCACTCCGGTGTATCTAATTATCCTCCTGCTGGCAGTGATCGGTACCGGCTTTGCTTTGTTCAGCTCGCCCAACGTAAACTCTATTATGAGTTCAGTCGGTAAAAATCTATATGGTGTCGCTTCCGGCATTATTTCTACCGCCCGGACGGTGGGACAGTCCTTTAGCATGGCCATAACCGCATTTATCACCACATATTATCTCGGCAGCAGGACGATTACGGCGGAAACTGCCGCACTCTTTGTGCGCAGTTTCAGAACCACTTTTACTTTTTTCTCCCTTCTCTGTTTGCTGGGGATTTTTGCTTCCCTGGCCAGGGGGAAACGGGGAACGTCACCGGAGCTGCTAGACACGGAATAACCTCAAAACCGGCTTTTCGGCTTGTAAGTGCCTTCGCGGTCGGGGATGGGAGGTAAAAAGAAGATTATTAAAGTGCTGGCAGAAAACAAGACTGTTTCTGCCGTGTACAAGGGAGAACACGGTTTAAGCCTGTATCTTGATACAGGCAGGTATAAACTCCTTTTCGATCTGGGCGCCAGCAACCTTTGCTTGGAAAATGCCCGTAAAATGCAGGTGGATCTGACTGCTGTGGATATGGTTTTTATCTCCCACGGTCATCATGACCATGGCGGCGGACTGGCACAATTCCTAAAGCTCAACAGGAAAGCACCCGTTTATATCAGGCCGCCGGCCTTTGCCGGTCATTATGCGCAAAAACCGGACGGCTCACATTCTTATATTGGGCTGGAGCAAGATTTGTTGCCCAATAAGCGTTTTCTGTTCACGGAAGAGTATGTACGCATTAATGAGGAACTGGAAGTGTTTTCCGCTGTCCGCGGCAGCAGGTTGGAGCCGCTTGGCAATCGTCATTTGCTGATGGAAACGGAGCACGGCCTTGCACCGGACAATTTTCTACATGAACAAAACCTGCTGATTACTGCAGGTGACAAAAAGGTTTTAATCGCCGGCTGTGCCCACAGAGGAATAGTCAATATTCTGGAGCACGTGTCTGCAAACCGATATGGGCCCGTTACCCATGTAATCGGCGGCTTTCATCTTTACAGTCCCCCTACAGGAAAATATGAGAGCAAAGAATTAATCAGGGGGATCGGGGACTATTTGCAGCAGCTCGGCCTGCAGTACTATACCTGTCACTGTACAGGAGTGGAGGCATACAAGCAATTAAAAAAACAACTGTGTGAGCGAATGCATTACCTGGCAAATGGTTCCGCCCTCACGATCTGAGCGTTAACTAAACTTTCTTTCAGTGTTATAATTGGTTAAGGGAGAAGGACTGGC
>JAAYLG010000060.1 GCA_012522075.1 Bacillota bacterium | reverse complement strand
GTTAATAACATATGCTTTGCACCGTAAATCGGTTAGTTTTCATACAACAAAAAAAAGCGGCCTGAACCGCTTGTTTTCCGGTGAAAAGCCCCTTTAAGCATTCCTGGATTCCAGGTGTTCGCGCAAAGGGGAGTATCTCAGGCCACAGGAGGCCTTTAGTTGACATTAAAAGGAAGCAGGCATTTGACCGCCCTCCCGGGATGGACTGTGACAAGCGGCGGGTTTTTTTCCAGGCAGTCGGGTATAAGGTGCTGGCAGCGGCCGGCAAAGACGCAGCCTCCCAAATCCCGCCCCCCCTCCTCCGGCAGTGCTGGGATGTTCAGCGGTTTATCGAGGCGGGGCAGCGAAGCCAGAAGCATTTGTGTATAAGGATGCAGCGGTTCATACATAATGTCTGCCACGCTGCCCGTCTCCACGAGGAACCCAGCGCACATTACCAGGACCCTGTCCGCCAGCTGGGCAATCACGCCCAGGTCATGGGAAATAAGGACAAGGGCGGCTTTTTCCCTGTCCACATAATTGCGCAGCAGCTTCAGGATTTGTGCCTGGACGGTTACGTCAAGGGCGGTTGTCGGCTCATCCGCCAAAAGAAGCGGCGGCCGGCAGGCAATGGCGGCGGCCAGCAGCACACGCTGCTGCAGTCCGCCGGAAAGCTGGTGGGGGTATTGGCGCATCCTGGCTGCAGCAGGGTTGATCCCCAGGCGGGCAAAAAGCTTCTTTGTCTCTTCCTCCGCCTCCCGCGACGACAAGTTGCAGTGCAGGCGCAGCGGCTCCGCCACCTGCTTCCCCACAGGCGAAAGTGGGTTCAGGAACGACTGTGGATCCTGAAAAACCATGCCGATCCGCCGCCCCCGCAGTTTCTGCCACAACTGCTGGTCGGCAAAAGGATACCTCTCTCCCGCAAAGATCATTTCTCCGGCAGCGACCGCCCCGGCTGGAAGCAGGCCGGAGACTGCCAGGGCGGTCAAACTTTTCCCGCTGCCCGATTCCCCCACCAGCCCCGTAACTTCCCCGGCCGCTGCTGTAAAGGAAATCCCCCGGACAGCCCAAAAGGTGGTACGGCCTTGCCGGAAGCCTACCTGCAGGTTCCTCACCTCAAGCATTTTTTCTCCTTTCCGTGGCAGCGGAAAGTCCAAGCCGCCTGCGCAAGCCTTCCCCGGTCAGATGAAAGGCAAAGACGGACAGAAAGATGAACAGGCCGGGAAAAGTGGCATACCACCAGGCGTAGCGTACATAGAGCTGCGCATCGCGCAGCATATTGCCCCAGGTGGGGATCGGAGGCTGGACCCCCAGTCCGAAAAAACCAAGGCTCGCTTCCGTCATAATGGCATGGGGCACGGCCAGGGTGGCAGCCACCAGGACAGGGCTTAATGAATTGGGCAGCAGATGGCGCCACAAGATGCGACCGCCTCCGACCCCCAACATCCTGGCGGAAGCAACAAATTCGCTTTTTTTCAGCCGCAGTATTTCGCTGCGTACCAGGCGGGCCACACCGGGCCAGCCCGTCCCCCCGATCACCAGGATTACCAGCCATAGTGCCGGCTCAAAAAGAGCCACCAGTGTCAGGACCAAAAGTAGGGAAGGAAAAACAAGGATAACATCCGCCAGCCTCATCAGCAGGGCGTCCGTCAGACCGCCGTAATAGCCTGCCGCCGCTCCCGCCAAAATCCCGATGCCGACGGAAAGCAGCATGGATAGCACACCGACGGCCAGGGAAATGCGCCCCCCGTAAAGGACACGGCTGAAAATATCCCGGCCCAGGCGGTCCGTGCCGAAAAAATGCTCCCGGCTTGGGGTTTCCAGCCAGCGTGCCGCATCTGTCTGCTGCGGGTCATGGGTGGCCAGAATAGGAGCAAAAAGCGCCAGCAAACAAAGGCCGGCTATCAGGGTCAGACCAACTGCAATTTCCTTTTTCCCTTCCAGTTGCACAGTGCACCTTCCCCCTATATTTCCGCCCGCAGGCGCGGGTCTATCAACAGGTAAAGCATATCGGCCAGCAAATTGGCGGCCGCCACCAGTGTGCCCGTATACATATTGACAGTCATAATCACCGGGTAATCGCGCGCCAGCAGGGAAGTGACAATGAATCGTCCCAGGCCTGGCCAGCCGAAGACTTGCTCGGCCACCATGGCTCCCGTAAAAAGCATGGGCAGGGAAAGGGCGGCAATCGTCACAATGGGCAGGGCCGCATTGGGCAAAACATGCAGAAAGAGGACCTGCCTGTCCGTCAGTCCCCGCGACCTGGCGGCACGGACATAGTCCTGCCCCAAAACGGCCAGGACGGCTCCCCGGACGTGGCGCACGTAATGGGCAAAACTGCCAAAAACCATGACACAAAGCGGCAGTATCATGTGCTGCAGGATATCAAGCACGCTTCCGTCGCCGGGTGTGCGCATGCCCACGGCGGGAAAGACGGGATAGCGGTAGGAAAAAAGCAAAATCAGGATGATGCCCAGCCAGAAGCCGGGCAGGGAGATCCCGCCGAGGGACAGCAGGTCAACTGCCCGGTCGAAAGTGGACCCCCGGTGGCGGGCCGCATACGTGCCCGCCGCCACGGCAAGAAGCATGGCAATGACAAAGGAGGTAAGCGTGAGAAGCAGCGTGGAAGGTAGCCTCTCGCCTATCAGTTCCAAAACAGGCCGGTTGTAAAGCAGCGATTCCCCGAAGTCACCCCGCAGCACCCTGCTCAGCCAGGCCACGTACTGGGC
>JAAYLG010000059.1 GCA_012522075.1 Bacillota bacterium | reverse complement strand
GTGCCGGGCTGGGGGGTACGCGGAATGTCAAAGCACAGCGAGACGCCGGTGCCGCTGATGCTGTATTCCTGCCTGTCGTAGCCTGCTTCTTCCAGGCCGCGGCTGAATCCGGCCAGCATCCGCCCGTCCTTCAGGGTGAGGCAAATTTCCATGGTCAGTTCCTCCGGGTTGGCAAAGCCGCCCAGGATGAAGCCAGTCAGCCACCAGTGCCTGTCGCGCCGCGTAAAGAGCGGCTTGTCATGATGATAAAGGGTGCAGGCCATCTCCAGCAAATCCTGGTCGCCGGCGCAGTCAAAAAAGGGGCCGCTGTAAATGCCAGGTATTTCAATATCCTCCCTGTCAGTGTTGTAGACACCGATTTCACAGCCCAGCACCATGGCATACTGGCCCTTCCAAAATTCAATCAGCCAGCGTTTGCCCGCGTATTGAAAATAAATGGGTTCGCAGTCCAGGATCATGTGCAGCGGGGCCAGCAGTTCGTCATAAAGGCGGAAATAGCCGAAATTGCGCTGCCAGGCATTGAGACGGGAGAAAAAAATATTCTGCCCGGGGTCATACCGGTAGCCGGCGGCGGCAATGGCCAAGTCCAGCTCGGGGTCGCCCGTAGAAAGCGGTGCGGCCATGCTCATCCCTCCAGTGAATAGTTTACAGTACCAGCATATTTCCCCGCTACTTGCTTTGCCACAGCAGACTGCTATCTTGACAGTTATTTTTTCCCCCGGCTGTTTTTTTCCGGCTGTCCATGACGGGCTAAGTTGCATATACTGCAGCATGAAAAGATTTATCATCTTCCAACCGCGATTTCAGATTGCCGGCCATATGGAGCTGGTGGAAGCAACAGCCGAGGTACTGCTTGGGGACGGCAAAACCGCCGCTTACCAAAGACTTTTCAGCAAAGACCCGCAAACGGGTGCTGTGCTGGCGGAGCTTGTGGCCCGCGGTTCGCGGGATGCGGACCTGCCTTATTCCGGAGGTTATATCCTGACGCTGTGGCATTTCCACCACCCCTGGTCGCACCGCGGGTATCTTTGCGGGAAAAGCTCGGCGGATGTTTTCGCCGGCCTTTGTGCCAGGACGCAAAAACTGTGGCAGGCGGGCGAGGTAGGCAGGGCTGCCTGGCAGCTGGGCCGCGCCCTGCATCTTTTGCAGGATATTTTTATCCCGCAGCACAGTGCTTTGACGGGACTCAAGGGTCATGCCGCGCTGGAAAAATGGCTGACAAACAATTGGCAAAAGTACAGGGTGAAAAGCGGCGGCCACTACAGTTGGTCCCGGGAATTCTGCCGGGAGGACGGGACCTGCCACAGGCTGAAAAGCCAAAGTTTCTATGATTGGATAGACCTGGGCGGCCATCTTTCTTTCCCCTGGTTTGAGCACTACTTTGCCAAAGGAGGCTTTACGGAAGAAACATCCCGAGAGGTAGCTCCGCTGATCATACCCCATGTTTTGCGTTTTAGTGCCGGTTTCCTGCAAAAATTTTTCACCGACCTGGCGGCCGGTACCGGAATAAGAGAGGGAAAGGCAGTGTAAACGCCACTGCTCACGGTTATACTTATATCGACGGCGGCTATTCCCTGCCGCGCCGACGCTGCTTGCAAAGCTCCCTGCGGGGAGCTTTTTTGCCGGTCTCTGCAATGGCAGGCGGCGGCGGGTGCGCCTGTGCAGGGGAGCATGCTTCTCAGGCCGTATATATGCTGTGTCTATGTGCTGCCGCGGGGCGCGGTGACAAGGCGGCAGCCCTATGGTAGAATACTGTAAAATACGACGGGATTGGGCTGAGGAGACGGCGGGATATCCGCCGAGGCGGTAGAGCGCAGGAAAGGAGAAGCGACAGTGGTTACCTGGAATCCCTGGCATGGCTGTCAGAAGATCAGTGCCGGCTGTCAAAACTGTTATGTTTACCGCATTGATGCCCGATTTGACAGGGACAGCACCAAAGTGCAGAAAACGGCAAATTTCAACCTGCCGCTGAAGCGCGGCCGGGGCGGCGGGTATAAACTGCGGGGCGGCGAGACGGTATACACTTGTCTAACCTCGGATTTTTTCCTGCCCGAGGCCGACGGCTGGCGGGCTGAAGCCTGGCAGATGATCCGCCTGCGGCAGGATTTGCATTTTGTGATCATAACCAAGCGCATTGAGCGTTTTTTTGTCGCTTTGCCGGCGGACTGGGGCGAAGGATACGAGAATGTCACGCTTTGTGTGACGGCGGAGAACCAGGACAGGGCGGACTACAGGCTGCCGCTGCTCCTGTCCCTGCCTGCCAGAAGGAAAGAAATTGTCTGCGAGCCGCTCTTGGAAGAGGTGGACTTGACGCCTTACCTGACTCCGGAAATCGGGCTGGTAGTGGCGGGTGGAGACTCGGGCAGCAATGCCCGGGTCTGTGATTATGAATGGGTGCTGAAGCTCCGTGAACAGTGCCGCCGGGCCGGCGTCCCTTTTTATTTCAAGCAGACGGGGGCGGTTTTCCGCAAGGACGGCAGGATTTACCGCATCCCGCGCCGGCTGCAGCATGCCCAGGCTCACAAGGCCGG
>JAAYLG010000058.1 GCA_012522075.1 Bacillota bacterium | reverse complement strand
GTTTCTGATTTCTCGGAAATGAAATGAGGGCAGCAGGGTAGAAGGAGAGAATAAAGATAATGCCGCAATAAGCGGTATTTTTTTACCTTATTTAACGTCCGATAATATATATTATGTAAACTTTTAAGCGGCGGCTGTTCCTGTTGCCCGTTTGCGGTGCGATATCGTACAGGTAGGCATTTTTGAAAGCAATCGGCAGGGCGTTTCTCATGAACTCTATTACATCCCGGATTACATTGCGGACGGTCATTTCGGTATCCGTAAGGTCTTTTACTTTAATGCAGCTTCTGTTGGGCAGCCAGTTGTTGAACCAAACCATGTCATCGCGATTTGTGGGCAGCGGCCTGATGGGGAATCCAGCAAGCCTTTCCAGCGACTTGACCATATCGTCATATGCCGCAGGGTTTGCTCTTTTCCAGCGGTCATAAGCCGGATAATCCACTCCGGCAACCCTGAATACCAGGGCCATGGTGCTTGCCCGTGTCGTACCGTCGGTTGAATCACTGTACGGAGCGCCGGCTTGGGAAAAAATGTCGCCGTCGCCGGTGGCATCAATGACAACCTTTGCCATTATGGCCTTGCGCCCTTCTTTGCTCTCGAAGATAACTCCCTTGATTTCATTGCCTTCCATGATGGGTTTTGTCGCCCAGCAATGGCAGTAGACACGGATTCTGTCCTTTTCCTCCAGGAGCATCTTGTCCATTTCAATCTTTAACTGGTCCGGGTCAAAGTAGACAGCGCGTGTAACGCGGATCGGCACTTCTGTAAGCCTGCTGACGCAGTCATTGATTCCTTGCCAGCGGTCGATTAACAGCGGGCTTGTATTGCCAATCTCATCAAAACCGGGACCGAGTATGGCGCCAGGCACCTTTTCCAGTCTGGTAAACCATTCTTCCTGAAGTCCACGGACAAAAGACTTGTTGTACCAGCTCAAGTTGGGTACCATAACAACATAACCGCCCGTGGCGTCGCCGCCCATGTACCCGTAACGCTCCAAAAGGATAATGTTTTTATTTCCGGCCCGGGCGGCCGCAATTGCCGCAGAGTGCCCGGCGGCCCCCCCACCGACAACAAGAATGTCGCATTCATCGTAAATCGGTATGGAATTTGCCTGCTCATGGTAATATTTCACCATTACTTTTACTCCTTTCATTAATTTTAATATTTTAAATCTTTAAGATTTTAAGGTTAAAAGCTCCGTGTACTCGCGCATGTCCGTCAGGGTTTCAATCCTGCCCGCCAGTTCAATGATTTTTTCGCCGACGGATTTAGGCAGCTTTCCAAAAGCATTGAACTGGTCCCAGAACTTTCTTTCAATAAATTCTTTGCTTGGGTATTCAAACATGGCCTGGTTGTAGTCCCTGATTTCTTCAAAAACTCGGCCGTCCTTCATCTCTACAACAACTTTCACCATCATCTTGCCGGGTTCGCAATCAAAGGTATTCATTGTCGCGTTTTCTGCAAGCTCAACCAGGAGCGGATTTGCCTGAATTGCAGGTGTCTGAACATGCCGGACGCTAATTGTGCCGTGTACAAGAGCGCAACAGGCAGAAAACCTGTAGGAGAATAAGGCGTTTGTGTGATTGCGAAGCTTGAAGGGATTGTTGTAATAACTATTTTTTCTCATACTGTTGGACCGGTACACATGCACATTCCGGATCTTTTCAGGATCAAGCACGCCGTCCTCTGCGATGATCCTTTCATGGATTGCCGCTCCGCATTGGGCCACGGCGGTTGTAGGCAAGCCGCCGGGGAAGCGCTTGAAGCAATATTCAGTGAAATAAACCGCGCCGAGCTTTGCAAAAGCTTTTTCATAAAGAGCGGGCAGTTCATCCTCATCCCCCAGCATCCTGCTTATTAGCCCCCAGTGGCCAAAAAACGGGTCTTCAAGGCCCCTCCAGCCGCCTGCAGCAATTTCCGCAGCCATTATCCCCAAACGGGCGCATTCCCCGTTATGCAGCTTATAGTTCTGGCAGTAATCAAAATAAGAATTTCCCGGTTCAATAGCGTTTACTGCGGCATAGCTGAGTGCAACTTTTGCCTGACCGGCACTTAATTTGTAGTAGCGGGCGGCCAGTGCTGCTGCGGCGCTTGAAACAAGCAGCATATCAAGCGGCCAGCGGGCCGGCATTGCATAGAGCACGCGGGCAATGGTATCTTCTGCGGCAATATTGTGGGTGATAAAATCCTTGCCTGATGTTCCATAGATGTCTGCAAGTGTCAAGCCCATGGGTATCAGCGTTTCTCCGAAATGGGAGGCGATATGTTCGCCGAAAACGCTGAATGCCATGTTGCCGAAATCATTGGCCCGGGCGAGGACGCAGTTATGTATTACGGCGCTTACAACCGGAAGGCGTCCGGCTGTTGTAAACAGGGGTGCCTGCTCCAGCCCACCCCAGCGGCGAAGCAACTGGTAAAAGAATTGGTCTTCAGGGACAATGGCCCCGCCAAATATACAACCTGTCATATCAAGGAGGCGGTCTTTAAAATTGCGGATATTCTCCTCACTTAACATGTCAAAAGTTGTTTCTACCAGATTACGGCAGAGTATTTCCGTCCCTTTGGGTGGCAGGAATATTTTGTTTACCTCTGATTTTTTCATGCTTTAATATCCTTTCTTAATCTTTGCTTTTGTTCATTTATAAACTGTTAACAATATTAACCGGCCGGCCGCCTGCTGAAATAATGCGTACATTGTTCCAGAAGTTCTCATAGGCGCGCTTGAAGCTTCCCGCGGTTATACCGCCAATATGCGGTGATAAAGCCACCTTTTTGCGCACTTCCGGCGGGAGATTAAGAAGCGGATTTTCCGGTTGCACAGGTTCCGGGTAAAGGGTATCAATTCCTGCCCCTCCCAGCCGTCCGTCAATTAATGCTTTAGAGAGGGCTTCCTGGTCCACCAGTTCCCCGCGGGCCGTATTAATCAGGATGGTGCCGGGCTTCATTTTATTAATGGCGGCTTCATCAATCATTCCCCTGGTTTCCTCCGTTACTGGAGCATGCAAGGTAATAATGTCGCATTTGCTGTACAGCTCGTCCAAGGATAGCCGGGGTATTTCACAACAAGGCACTTCGCGGATATCATAATAAGAAAGTTTGCAGCCAAAAGCCTGAAGTCGCTTGGCCACCTCCCTTCCGATTGCCCCAAACCCGACAATGCCTACATGGCACTCACCAAGCTCGGTTAATGCGTTTTCAAAATGGTAGTTCTTTGCTTCTGCCTGTCTTGCACTGTATACCATATCCTCGTTTTCCCGAAAATTGCGCAGGATCGCCAGCATCAGCAGGATAACCTGCTCCGCTACCGCACCTGAATTAATATTCGCATTATTGCAGACATATACCCTTGCTTTTCTGGCAGCTTCAAGGTCTACATAGTTATAACCCACTCCGTGAGTTTGAATCAGCTTTAGATTTGGCATATTATTGATGAC
>JAAYLG010000057.1 GCA_012522075.1 Bacillota bacterium | reverse complement strand
TTTTTTTATGCAAAAAGCTTTCCATCCTAAGACAAAGAAAACCTGCCGCCATGCCGGCCTGCCCGCCATGCAGGCATTAGGAAGCGGTCTTTTTTTCTCCCGCTTCCGTATGCAGCCCGGCATTCCTGGTAAACCGCGTAAACATCGGAAACCATCCTTGCGGCGGCAAAGTACTTCTCCGCTATATTCCGCGCTTCCAGACGCAGCCCTTGTATCCGCTCGGGAGACAAATCCAGGAGTGTACTTATATCCGCAAGCAACGCCTTCACTTCCGCCTGCGGGTAACCGTGCTTCACTGCTCCGCTCAGGGAAGGGTGGCCTGCAGCAAACCAGGACGTGGCAACCCTCCCGCCGTAGCCTTCACCAAGCAGAAAACCGATGCAGCCACAAGCCATTCCTTCCCGCAATGCCCTCCCCCGTCCAAAAACGACATGACTCCGCTGGAGCAGCGGCAGTGTGTTTTCCACCCAACCCGTATACTCCATGGCCGTGAAAGCAACCCCGGAAGCATGGCCGACAGCCAGAAACCGGACCGGCATCCCGGCAGCGGACAGTGCCGCGGCAGCCAGATCAAGCATGGCGGCACCCCGGGAAGAAGGCTTATTCACCCGGCCGTACCAAAGAATTCGCAGCGGTCGTTCCGGCAGTGGCGTGGAATTATCCGGAACAAAATGGTCCACATCCACGCCATTATAAACGATACGAATTTTGTCGCGATGCATTTCCCCCGCAGAATGGGCAACTTCCGGACCAATGGCAATAATTCTGCAGGCTTGGGCAAGCACTTTGGGGTAAGCCCGCTGCCAGTACGTAGCCCCATGCAGTGTCAGAACCAGGGGCGTATCAATCTCCGCCGCCAGCTCTGCCGATGTGGGGAAACACAGCGGAGAGTGAGCATGCACGAGCTGTGCCTTGACACCCCTGGCAAAACGGGCCAGTTCCCGGCTATCACCGTAAAAACAAAAAGGAACAGCGGCAATGGGACCCAGCAGTTTTTCCAGCTCATTTTCGGTAAGTTTCAGGGAAGCCATAATATATGGTGTTTTAATTACAGCCACACTGACGTTGATACCGTAAGCCCGGAGGTATTTCACCAGATCCCACACATGCGTCAGGACGCCGCTGCGGACAAGTATTGTCGTCAGCAGTACATTCATTGAGGCCACCCTGTTTCTAAAATGGCGCATGAAGCGTTGTAGTATTATATTCACCGCATGCATGCGGCGTTTAAGTGCCTGTTTTTTACCCGGTACAAGGAACATGATATGAAAGTATGACATATCATAGTAGCAGCTTAAAGAGTATATTTCCATAGCAAAGGAGGTTGATGTAATGGGTACTGTAAAATGCGCCTGCTGTGATGAATTTAAAAGATTTAAAATCCGCGATGAAGCGGTCAGGGTTTGGGTCGCAAAAGTAGTGGACAATACGCCTGCAGACCAGCCGCCGTTTGGCCTTGACGGCAGCGGCGTCTTTCGGATTGCCAAAATCGGCTGCGACTGTATAGTTTTAATCTTGCTCAATCCCGCAGACAACTACCAGCCGTGGCGGGAATACGTTGTGAAATGCAAGGATATTGTGGCCATGCGCGGAGGTC
>JAAYLG010000056.1 GCA_012522075.1 Bacillota bacterium | reverse complement strand
GTCTTTAGTACAGTATAACACGCCGGCAACGGCAGTTCAAATTTGGCGCCCGATACCGGCCGTGCGCTATTCCCGGGGGACAAGCAGGCGGCCGCAGTTTTCACAGTAAGTATTTCCCGGAAATTGCTGCAGGCTGCGTTGCACGGCAAAAGAAATGACCACCCGGCAGCCGCTGCAAATATCATTCTCGATGCGGGCCAGCGGTTTCCCCTGGTATTGCGCCCGCCTTTTTTTGTACTCGGCAAGCAAGTTCTCACTGATTTGCGCTAGCAGGGCTTCCCGCTCCGCTTGCAAACGGGCAAGGCGGCTTTTTAGTTCATGGATTTCCGCGTTGCCGCTTTTTTGCAGGACAAGCAATTTATTGTAGAGTATTTTATACTTTTCCCGGGCTTCTGGCAGTGCCTGTTCCAGCGCCTCTTTTGTTTCCAAGGCAGCAAGCAGTTTTTCTTCCAGTTCCGTCTGTTCACGCCGCAGCCTGCCGGCTTTTTTCTCCAGGGAGGCCAGTTCTTTTGCTTTGTGACTGCTGCCGCCATACAGCACGGCCTGGATATCTTTTTGTTCAGCTTCAATCTGCTGCAGGTCAAACTCCAGGTGTCGGATCAATTTTTTACAATCCTTAAGCTTATTTTCCGTTTCCATTACCCCTTTTTTGGCAGCAAGAGTCTTGTTTTGCAGTTGCTGAAAGGCGGCAATAACAGGAAGCGTTTTTAATTCTTTCTGCAGCTGCTCCACCTGCAAATCCACCTGCTGCAGGCGGTATAAGTTTTGCAGTTCAGTCATTTGTCTCCTCCCTCTCTTTATCCCAGGCGCCTTGCCGGCAGTATTGACAAAGAAAAAATAATGCAGCAAGCAAAAAGACAGGCGTGATACCTGTCTTTAAAAAGCTTGCCAGGGCGATGTTTCAATAGTGGAGGCAAATACTTTAACATCGTGATGACCGGCCGTCTGCAATTGTTCTTGGAGATAGTCCCGCAGGACAGGGACAATAACACGTTCTGTTGCATCATGGCCGGCATCAATTACGGCTACACCCGTTGTCCAGGCTTCCTGGGCTTCATGGTATTTAACGTCGCTTGTCACCAGGACATCGGCGCCGGCAAAGGCCGCCGCCTGCAGCAATTCACTGCCGGTACCGCCGCAGACAGCCACCTTGCGGACCAGGCGGTCCGTGCTGCCGGCAACCCGCAAGAAAGGTATCTGCAGGCGGTCTTTGACGAATTGGCAAAAATCCGGCAGGCTGCAGGGTTGCTGCAGGATGCCGATGCGCCCCAGGCCGTATGCTTCCCCGTCATTGCGCAGCGGGTAGATATCATAGGCAACTTCCTCGTAAGGATGGGCATCCAGCATGGCCCGTATCACCCGTTTGCGCAGGCCGGACGGTACTATGGTTTCCAGGCGGATCTCCGCCGCTTTTTCCAGTTTTCCTTCTTCCCCCAGGAAAGGTTTCGCACCTTCCCGGGGTAAAAAGGTACCAGTTCCGGGCACCTGAAAACTGCAGTGGCTGTATTGGCCGATCCATCCGGCACCGGCGGCGGACATGGCCCGGTGGACATCATCCTCATACCCTCGAGGAACAAATACAACAAGCTTCTCCAGCTCGTGCTGGCCGTCGCGGCGCAGGACGGTTGTCTCTGCAAGCCCAAGGCGCGCAGCCAGGGCATCGTTGACCCCGCCCTTTGCCAAGTCCAGATTGGTATGGGCGGCATAGATCGTTATCTTTGCCGCCAGTGCTTTTTGCACGATACGCCCTGCGGGCAGGTCTGTACGGACAGCTTTCAAAGGCTTGAAAAACAGCGGATGGTGGGAGATAACCAGCCTGGCGCCCAGGCTTTCCGCTTCAGCCAGCGTTTGTTCCGTAACATCAAGCGTTACATAAATTGCAGAGGTATCCCCTTGCAGGCTGCCCAGCTGCAAGCCCGCATTATCCCATTCATAAGCCAGCTTTTTCGGCGCAAGTTTTTCCAGCAAATTAATCGCCGTTTGGACACTTACCGGCATCGGCAAGCACCTCCTGAAGGTTGTCCAGTTGCTTCTTTACTTCCTGCAGTTTTGCCGAGACATCTTCTTTCTTGGCACGCTGCAAGTTGCGGTAAAGAATGCGCAGCTTCCGGATTTTTTCCTGCAAAAGCATGGTGAAAAGGGGGGGCCTATTTTCCAGTAGACGCGGCCCCAGTGCCAGTCGGAAAGGATCCGTCTCCGTTTCCCGGCCGGCTTTGGCAACAATTATTTCGTAAAGGCGCCTGCCCTCAAGCGCCAGGGATTCATGGACAATGGCAAAACCGTTTGCAGCAAGAAAAAGACGCAGCTGCTCCGCTTCAGTCATGGGCTGCAGGATAATTCTGGAGACAGACTGCAGTTGCTCGCGGCCTTCGCGGATGATAGAAGCAATGGTTCCACCGCCCAAACCGGCAATCACCACAGTATCTACCTGGTCTTCCTCTTTCAGGACCTCCAGGCCGCGGCCAAGGCGCAGTTCGATGCGCTGATGGCAGTTAAAGGCGGCAACAGTTTCTTGAGCCTGCTTGAGCGGAGCCGGGTGCATGTCACTGGCTATGGCCCGGTCGCAGATTTGTTCAAGCAGCAGGTAGACAGGCAAATAGGCATGATCTGTACCGATGTCAGCAACAACACTGCCGGGCGGAATCAGTTCAGCAATCGCCTGCAAGCGCGGAGTGAGTTTCATGTAGAATCACCTCCGCCTATATTGTATCCTATTCTGCCTGAAATTAACAATTCCTGCAACCGGTTCCTTGCCGTTTAGTCGGAGTTGGGCAGGACCAGATTTAAAATGATGCCTGTGAGAGCGGATAGGCTTAAGCCGCTCAGGCCAATATTGCCGGTTATGGGCAGGGTTACGCCGGAAATGCCCAGAACCAGCATGATGGAAATAATAATCAGATTTCTGCTCCGGTTCAGGTCAACATTGCCGTCTTTGACTGTTCGCAGCCCGATACTGGCAATCATGCCAAAGAGAATAATGCTGGCACCGCCGATCACCGGCGCGGGAATAGTTTGCAGGATTACGCCCAGTTTCCCGAAAAAGGCCAGAATGATGGCAAAGATGGCTGCCAATTCCAGGGTAAAGGGATTAAAATTGCCTGTCATGGCCAAAACACCTGTGTTTTCCGAGTAGGTGGTATTGGCGGGCCCGCCCACAAGGCCGGCAAAAGTTGTTGCCAGCCCGTCTCCAATTAATGTTCTTGGCAAGCCGGGGTCCTTGAAGAAATCATTGCCGGTTACAGCCCCGTTGGTGGTAATATCGCCAATATGCTCCATGAAAGTGACAATCGTGACAGAAGAAATAGAAATAATAGCTTCAAGGTTAAACTTCGGCAGGATGAACGGCGGTATTTGAAACCAAGAAGCACCGGCAATGGCAGCGGTGTCAACCAGCCCCAACGCCAGGGAAACAATGTAGCCGACAAGAAAACCAAACAGAATGGGTGTTAGTTGAAAAAAGCCCTTGACAAAGATACTGACAATCACCATGGTAGCAGCCACAGCAAAGGCTACCAACCACCGCTGTCCTACGGTTCCGGCAGTAGCCTCCAGGATATTGGCATTGATTACCACAGGGGCCAGAGTTAACCCGATAACCATAATCATCGAGCCTGTAACAACCGGCGGAAAAAGTTTTTTCACCCGCTCCGGCCCGATCAGTTTTACAACCAGGGCAAAGAGGAGATAAACCAGGCCGGCGGCCACAATGCCGCCCGTGGCATATTCCAGGCCATAGCGCTGGCCGATAGAGGAGATAACGCCAATGAAAGCAAAACTGCTGCCCAGAAAAACAGGCACTTTGCCTTTTGTGAACAGGTGAAAAATCAGGGTCCCCACGCCGGCCGTAAACAAGGCAACGGAAGCGCTTAAACCTGTAACCAGCGGTACCAGAATAGTGGCACCGCTCATGGCAACCAAGTGCTGCAACCCCAAAACGATATTTTTTACAGTGAACTTTGTTTCCCTCATCTCTTTCTCCTTTTCTTTGAAAAGATACTGCCTAAATCAAGCTTTATACTACTTTCCGCAAATACCACTAAAACTATATCCCTCTCTATATTTTTTGTCATGCAGAAATTGTCAAGCATGCGTCAAGCAAAAAAAGTGACAAGGCCGGGGACCTTGTCACCTCTTTTTATTTTCCGACCCAGCTCTGGCAGATTTTTACTCCCTCCGCCGCATTGGTGGTAAATGCATCGGCACCAATTTGCTCACATGCTTCTTTCGTTACCGGGTTGCCGCCGATAATAATTTTGACACTGTCACGGAGGCCGGCCTCTTTCAGTGCATCAACAGTATCTTTCATAGCTTCCAAAGCAAGTGTCAGTACACCGCTCATACCCACAATATCGGGTTTAACTTCTTTTACTTTTGCCACAAAATTGGCGGCCGGCTGGTCAATACCCAGGTCATGGACGACAAAGCCGGCAGCTTCCGCCATGCTCTTAAAAATATTTTTGCCGATATCATGCAAGTCACCGGCCACTGTGCCTAAAACAATACTGCCAACGGTGGCAGTGCTGGTACCACCCAGAACAGGCTTTAAGATATCAATGGCATTGGTCAGCAATTCACCGGCAAAAATGAGATCACCGACAAAATATTCACCTTGTTCAAACAGGTCCCCCACAACTGCCATCCCTGCCTGGCAGGCGGCAACGACTTGTTGTGCCTCCTCCGCCGATGGATTACCGGCAACAAAAGCTTTCAGATCTGCAAGTACTTTTTCTTCGTCCAACTCACCGACTGCTTTTGTTAACGCTTTCAGGTCCAACATCTGCTTTCCTCCTTTTACAATCTTTTAACAGGCAGCTCCGGTGCCCCATACCGGCATTTCTGCAACGAAATGCAAACCGCCTGTCCGACGCAGGACAAGCAGCCTGGACAAGCCCGGGCGTAATTTATAGAATTCGCTGCCGGTCAGGATAATCCTGCACTCTGCACCGTTTTATCCCTGTAAATTTGTCTTGATTTGCCTGTTGCCCTTTCAAAACATCCGGCGGTTGAAGCGAGGTCCTCCACTGTATTAGCCGGTCCTACTTGCCGCCAGCCCGGTAGCCGGCGCTCTGTTTACGATAATCTGGGTCTTGAACCAGTG
>JAAYLG010000015.1 GCA_012522075.1 Bacillota bacterium | reverse complement strand
TCAGGCGAATTGAGAACTGGATGAATAATTACCCAAGAAAAATTCATGGATATAGATCTGCTAATGAGATGGCAATATTATCAGAGGTGCCAAAATATGGGTGGCAATAAAACTTGCAATTAACCTTTGAAGCTTAATTGCAAAAAGAACAGTGTGCCCGAGTTGGCTTTATGTTATAATAGTAACAAGCGTGTGGAATAACGATCCAATTGCGGAAACAATTAGGCAGGAGGGAGAGAAATGGCAGATTACCGGAACAGGCATAAATTGAAAGAGCTGCAACTGTTGGGCGGCAGCACACTCTTAGCCGATGTTTTGTTTTTTCTTGCGCTGCTTGTCTGTATTCTGCTTGTTCCCACAGCCGGGTTTCTGCCTGCCGTGGTGTTGGCGGGTGTCTTTTTCGTTGCTTTCATTTTTTACTTGAACAGGAAAAAACGCTCCGGAGCAAAAAAAGGCTGAAACAGCCTTTTTTGTGCTAAAATTCAGTGAATGCCTCCGGCAAAAGTTCGGAAAGCCTGAAAATCCGCTTTTTGCCGTTCAGGCCGGCGCAGACAATCCAGATAGTAGGATTAAATTCATGCAGGACCTGGCGGCAGGCCCCGCAGGGCATGGGCGGTTCCGGGGTGTCTGCCACCAGGGCAAGGGCTGCCAGTTCTTTCTGTCCTGCAGCGACCGCCGTAAAAACAGCCACCCGTTCGGCACAGACAGTCAGACCAAAAGAAACATTTTCAATATTGCAGCCGGTAAAAATCTTGCCGCCTGCCGTCTGCAGCGCCGCTCCCACGGGGAAACGGGAATAAGGTGCATAGGCGTGCCTGCGCGCAGCAGCTGCAGCTTTAAGCAGCCCGGTAAAGTCTTTCATCGGCAGCACTCCTATCTGGCAATATAGGCGGGGAGGGTAAGGTTCTCCGCCTTTTCAATTTCCACTGTAAGCTGGCGCGATATTTCCAAAGTAATACGGATAATATCCAGGCCGCTGGCCAGTACTTCCGGGTCACCGATAGCACGGATAACCACCGGGTTTACCGCTATCCGCTCATCGTTGACCAGGATGGAGGGACCGACACAGCGGATGGCACTGGTGGCTGTCAGCCGCTGGCCGCCCACGTCAACCCCCTTGGCGCCTGCGGCAAACAGTTCATTAACTACATCTCTTACATCTGTTTCATGAACAATGGCATCGCTGGTGTAGCCGTCTTTGGCATCATAAATGCGGACATAAATACCCGGGCCTGTCATTTCGGCAAAACCGGCCTGGGTACGCAGATCATGGACAATAACCCGCAGCGCATCAATTTCCTTATTGAGGGAACGGATCTGATCGCTGACACTTACAGGAACCAGCAGCTGGCCGCGTCCGTTTTCCGCTTCAATTTCCACCACCAGGTCCTGAACCAGGCTGCCAACGGCGATCGTATCTGCAATCTTGTTAACTGTTTCGTCGGCAATTAACCCGGCCGGTTCCACCTGAACACCTTCCTCCCGTCCCAGCCTGACGGTAAGGCGCTGCTTACCCGCTATCTCTTGGAGGTTGGGGTCCTGGTTGATCAGCATCAGGACTGTTTCCCGCTGCTTGGCTTCATACTCTTCCAAGACTTTTTCCTGTGTCCGGGAAGCATGATTAAGAATCACTTTAATTAGTTCTTCGGCATTGGTCGCCAGCTCAATTTCATAATTGAAACGGGAAAGGGCTTCATGTACCTGTGCTCGCGATTCAACACCAAGGTTTTTGGCCAGGCGGCGGTTGTATTCCACCAGGTCTTTGGCCAGCTTCTGCTGGTCGGCAAAAATTTCAGCACCCGAAGTATGTTGAGCGGTGAACAGACGGTAACCGAAAAATAGTAAAACAAGGTTGCAAAGAAGGATCAAAACAATAAGGATGATGATTTTTTTGTCCACAACGAGCACTGAATCAGTTTTGCGCATACCAAGGTGCCCCCCGTATCTTTTTCTACAACGTAACAAAAGTCCGTTAAAAAGGCTTTATAAATATATTAAAAAACATTAAATCTGGCCAGGATTTTGGGCAGAAAGAGAAAGCAGCCGGTGACAACCGCATAGACCGACGCCAGGAGAGCAGCACCTGCCGCCGCATTTTTGGCCAGCCGGGCCAAGGGATGATATTCCGAGGTAAAAAGATCCACCACCCTTTCCAGTGCTGTATTCAGCATTTCCATGGTCAGCACCAGGAAAATGGCGGAGAATAAAAAGAGCCACTCCAGCCCCCGGAGGCGCAGCCAGATACCGCAAACCAGGGCAAGCAGGGCGGCCGCCGTATCAAAACGCAAATTGCGTTCGCTGCGCCAGGCATCGGCCAGACCGCAGAAGGCATAAAACAAGCTTCTTTTAAAAGATTTATTCTTATATTTCATCGTTTTGCCCCCACTGCCTGCAGCAGCTTCTCTTCAGCTGCACGCATTTTCCGCCGGTCGGCTTCATTCATGTGGTCATAACCAAGCAGGTGCAGGACGCCGTGCGTAAAAAGATAGAGAATCTCCCGTTCCAGGCTGTGGCCGTACTCTTCCGCCTGGACCGCGGCTTTTTCCAGTGAAATAACTATATCTCCCAAGAGTACCTGCCCCGCAGGGACTGCCTTCCCTTTTTCCCACAGAGGGAAGGAAAGAACATCGGTAGGTGCATCCACCTGCCGCCATTTTTTGTTTATTTCCCGGATGGCAGCATTGTCACAGACAGTGAGACTGATTTCCGCCTCCGGCGGCAGGCCGTGTTCATTTAAGGCAGCCTCGGCGATTTTTTCCATGGCGGCCAGCACTTCCGGCGCCAGTTGCCTGCTTGTTTCACTGTTCACCAGTACTGCCATCCTTCCTGCTCCTTTCAATTTCCGCTTTCAACTCTTTTTCCGGATATTCTATGCGCGTATGATAAATGCCGGAAAGGATCCTGACAAAAGTCTGGGCAATAATGTCAAGTTCCCTGAGGGTAATATTGCATTGGTCAAACTGCCCGTCATCCAGTTTCTCTTTAATGATTTTACGCACAACCGCTTCCACCCGGCCGGCTGCCGGCTTATTCAGAGAACGGACTGCTGCTTCCACCGCGTCCGCCAAAAGAATAATGGCCGCCTCTTTTGTCTGCGGCACAGGCGCTTCGTAACGGAAGTCTTCTTCCCGCAAAACTTCCTTGCTGTCGGAATTTTTCTCCGCCTGCCGGTAGAAAAAAGAGACAAGACTGTTGCCGTGGTGCTGAACAATAATATCCTGAATTACCTTGGGTAATTTGGCCTTTTTTGCCATTTCCAAGCCGTCTTTAACGTGGGATGTGATTATTAGAGTGCTTAAATTGGGCGAAATTTTTTCATGCGGATTGGGACCAAGCTGATTCTCAATAAAAAAGTATGGCCTTTTCAGTTTGCCAATATCATGATAAAAGGAGCCGACACGGGCCAAGAGGGGATCCGCACCCACCGCCTCCGCAGCCGCTTCCGCCAGGTTGGCCACAATCAGGCTGTGGTGGTATGTCCCCGGTGCTTCCATAAGCAGCTGTTTGAGCAGCGGGTGGCTCGGGTTGGCCAGTTCCAGCAATGTTACCGAGGTAGTAAGACCAAAACCGCTTTCCAGATAGGGCAAAAGACCGATGGCCAGGACCGCGGATAACACACCGTTCCCTACAGCCGCCAAGATATTGATACTAAACTCGCGCAAAATATCATACTGCAAGCGCAGTGTACCGGCAAAAAGGAAAAGTCCCAGGTAGGCGATAACATTGATGGCAGAAACATAAATCCCGGCACGTGTCAGGTCGGAGCGCCGCTGCAGCTGGCTGACGCTGTAGGCCGCCACCAGTCCGCCGACAAGGGCAATCAGCATAAAGCGAAAATCATTGCCTGTCAGCAGGGCAACGAAAACAGCAAATACCATGCTCATCAGGACGGCCAGGCTGCCGTTTAAGAGTACGGCAATTAAAATGACACCCATGCCGACCGGCAGCAAATAACCGGAGAAATAATTGGCCGCTATGGACAGGATTAAAGTGACGGAGGCAATAAGCCCCAAAAGCAGCAGTCGTTTGGGATCATGATAAAGCTCCCGCTGAAAAAGATAAAGGTAAAGGCCGGTTACCGTAAAAATTACCAGCAGCAGCAACGCCAGGCCGAAAAACATGGGATAACCGGTAGTACCGCGCAAAAGTCCCAGTGCTTCCAGCTGCTCCAAATGCCTTTTAGTAACAATTTCCCGCTCCTGAATAATAACCGTTCCTTCCAGGATGCGCACCGGCTCCACCGCATCCCTGGCAGCTTGCCGTGCCTGGGTGGTAGCTTCAGCATTGTAAATCATATTTGCTTCAATCACAGCCTCCGCCAGGCGGACCATTACTCTTTTTTGGTCCTGGTCAAAAATGAGGAAGCTTATTTCCTGGGCAGCCTGGCGGCGCGCCGTTTCCACTCCCGCAGGCTTGACTCCCTGTTGCAAAATAGCCTGCACTACTTCCAAAAGCTGCACCTGCATGTCCTCAAGATCTATGGCCCGTGCTTCCAACAAAGAGACGGCCAACGGTTCGTTGAGCTCGATTTCCACTTCCTTCATTAGCCGTGCAACCTTTATTTCCTGTTCCAGTTCCAGTGCCCGGATTTCACGTACTTTACGGAAAAAAGCACCGATACGTTCTTCTGCACGGCTTGAAACAGTGGGATCGTAATCAAATGATTCGGCCACCGCCTGGGCTACCTGCTCCCGCCGTCGCTCCGTTTCATAATGGTCCACAGCGTCCCATTCCGCTACAATTCGCCGCGGGCTGGGATTGCCCAGGGTTAAATCAAGCCGGTTTGACAGCAGGCTTAAATAAAGCAAGCCCAAAATAAGCAAATAAAAGAGCAACGTCAGCGTAATCCGTTGCCAGCGGGGACTTCGTGTCAAAGAGGGCAGCCTTGCAGATGCTTTCTGTATGTTTAAAGTCATAATTTCTCACTCCGCTCCTGCTCATACAAAGCATAAGCCCGTATGATCTTCTGGACCAAAGGATGGCGTACAACATCCTGGTCAGTCATATGAACAAATTCAATACCGTCAATATCTTTCAAAATGTCTTGCGCCTGCAACAGTCCCGAATAACGGCCGCGAGGCAGGTCAACCTGTGTCACATCGCCGGTAATTACTGCCCGGGAATTAAAGCCCAGCCTGGTCAGAAACATTTTCATCTGTTCCGCAGTAGTATTCTGCGCTTCATCCAAAATGATAAAGGAATCGTCAAGGGTGCGGCCGCGCATATAAGCAAGGGGTGCAATCTCAATCATGCCTTTTTCCAAATATGTGCGGTAAACATCCGCCCCAAGCAGGTCGTATAAGGCATCATACAGTGGGCGCAGATAAGGATCCACTTTTTCTTGCAGGTCGCCGGGCAAAAAGCCCAGACTCTCCCCCGCTTCCACTGCAGGGCGCGTTAAAATAAGGCGCTGGACAGCCCGTTCTTTCAGGGCTTTTACCGCCATGGTCATAGCCAGGTAAGTTTTCCCGGTCCCGGCCGGTCCGATACCGAAAACAATATCACTTCTACGGATTGCATCCAGATAATTTTTCTGCCCCAGTGTTTTGGGTTTAATTTTTTTGCCGCGCGGAGTGACAAACACTATGTCGGAAAAAAGGCCGCGCAAACGCTCAGCTTGTCCGGCACGGATTACTTCAATGGCATATTCCACATCAGGGACAGTAGGGAACTGTCCCTGCCTGATCAGCCACAGTAATTCATGAAAAAGCAGAGTAACCTGCCGGACATCTTCAGCTTCTCCCTCCACAACCAAATCATTGCCTTGCGGGAAAATACGTACATTAAAGAAGCGATCCAACAGGGTAAGATGCTGGTCAAACTTCCCCAGCAAATGCTGCATCTCATCATTATTTTCCACGGAAATAACGCTATGTTCCCGTTTATCTGTCAAATTCAGTTTTCGCCTCCGTTGTTTTTAAACTCTGGCACAGCAATATTCTCACTGGTTTCCAGGATACAGCGAACGGCAACAGTGTCCGGGCTTCCCGTTTCGCTTTCTGTCAACTGCTCGGCTTCCACGGTTTCCCCCGCCGGCAGCTGCAGTTCAGCCAGTGTTTTCGCCCGTCGTGCGGCCAGGGCAAACGCTTCGTCGCGGGAAATTTCCCGTTTTTCCAGGTATACTTCGTAACAAGTTTCAGTAACAAGTTCGACAGGGAAACGAAGAATCCTTTCTAACAACCGTGTTGAAACAATTTCTCTGTCATAATCTCTGTAAGAAACAGTGGAACGCCCCACCTTGAGGACGGGCTGGCCGTCTACCAGCAGCGTCCAGGATGAGATCCTTTTCCCGGTGCGAACACGTATCGTGTCTATCAGGGAGGCTTCGCCGTAGCCTTCATACCAGACACGGGCAATAACCTCGCCCCGTGCCCGGACCGGAATAGGCTCCTTGCCGGCAGACGGTTCACCCCAAGGCGTCTCCGGCCGGAGGACGCCTTCTATCAGCACCTGTCCCCGCCTTACCGTATCACCCGGTTTGACCCGGGCTTCCCCCATAATCACCAGCACATCCGTTACCAGGCCGTCCTTGGCTGCCACCAGGTTCGCCGGGCCCTGCGGTTCCAGTTCAGGCTGCTTTGCTTCCACCACTTCGATAATCAGCCTGGTGCCTTCCAGCTGCAAGCCGACCCATTCCAGCTTCGGCTCGGCAATCAACATCCTGTTGGCCACAGCGTCCGGATCCAGTCTCTCTTTCAGGAGACCGCGGTAGGCGCCCGCCTCCCCGGCCAGCTTAAGGATATAGTCTGTCTCCAGTTTTTCATTTCCTTCCACGGTAATAAAAAGGACAAAAGAAGAAAGCACATACAAACTGACAAGAAAAAAAGCCAGCCCTGCCACCATACCCCGCCGGCGCAGCAAGCGGTTACAGAAAAAAGGCAAGCCGGCTTTTCGTTCAATCCGGAGACGGCAGCCGGTTCGCCTTGCCAAGTGGCGCAATTCAAAAAAACTGTCCAGGTCCACGCAAAATACCGCCCGGCCGTCAGCGCGTGCAAGTTCCCACAGGGGAATGTGGCATGCAATAGCCAGATTAAGAAATTTTTCCGTATAGGCACCGTGAACAACTACACGCAGATAACCGAAAAAAAAGGAACGTAATTTTAGTATAAGCACGTACCATCCCCCCTATGCGGCTCAAGCTTGATATTCCACCGCCATGACTGTCCCTTCCACGGCTATTTCTTCATTGGCCAGGTAGCGTATCACTAGATCGTGTCCGCGTACCACAAGCTCCCCGCTTTCAATGGCTACACGGACACACCCTTCTGCATATTCAATGACACCGCGATGGTTTTCTATATAGCACTGCATGTTGCCTACAATGGTCACACGCGGCAGATTAAGGACTATCTCCCGAGGCAGCTCCAGAATATCCGCCAGGCTGCGGCGCCAGTTTCCGCTTTTTTTCTCGCCCATCCCGCTCCCCCCTGTCTCCCTTCATTTTTATGCGCACTGCAAAACGGTTATGCAGGCGGCTGTAGTGGAGGGAAAAGCGACCGCGGAAAAAAAATGCACCCTGCAGTTCATCTTGCAGGGTGCAGCTTTTCTCAGAAAATCTTTCTTCCCGGCCTGCGGCTTAGAGGCGGACCCAGCACTTCTGACATAATTACAGCCCGGAGAAGAGCATCCCGGTGCAGCAGTTCGCCAAACCGGGCGGCTTTTTTTGCCGTGGCGGCGTCCATAGTTTCCCGCGACGGCGACTGCTTTGGGATCTGGGGGCGTTCTACAGCCGGCAGTGCCTGTCTCCGTCTTTTTAGCTTCGCAGACCTGGCCGGCAAATCCCGGGCGGCGGGAGCTGCGGTTTGCGGGGGTCCGGCAGCCACTTCCCGGGGTAAGTCAAACCATTCCGACGGATCAAATTCGCCCGGTCCAGGCAAAGGCATCCGCCGGGGGCGCTGCGGCTTGCCGGCAGACTGTTTTTTCCCGCTTTCCGCTGCGGCACGCAAAAGCGAAAAGAGGAGAAAGAGGATAAAAAGCACTATGATTTCCATGCCCTCACCCCCGGTTTTTATTTTTCTTTGTCGTCATCTTCCGCTGTGCTGCCTATTTTGGCAATGGCATCGCGCATTTGGGTGTCGGCCTTAATATTTTGCAGGTTATAGTAATCCAGGATTCCCAGTTTGCCTTCACGCAGCGCCTGGGCAAAAGCCCGCGGCACCTCGGCTTCCGCTTCCACCACTTTGGCGCGCATTTCCTGGACGGTAGCCCGCATCTCCTGCTCGTAGGCCACAGCCATGGCCCTTCTTTCTTCCGCCTTGGCCTGGGCAATACGCTTGTCGGCTTCCGCCTGGTCAGTTTGCAGTTGTGCGCCAATGTTTTTCCCCACATCCACATCGGCAATATCAATGGAAAGGATTTCAAAGGCCGTCCCGGCATCGAGACCTTTGTTCAGCACAGTCTGGGAGATTCTGTCCGGGTTCTCCAGCACTTCTTTGTGGGAGTCGGCAGAACCGATGGTGGTAACAATCCCTTCGCCCACGCGGGCAATAATTGTTTCTTCTCCGGCGCCGCCCACCAGGCGCTCAATATTGGCCCGGACGGTAACGCGGGCCTTGGCTTTGACTTCGATCCCATCCTTGGCCACCGCGGCAACAATAGGCGTTTCGATCACACGCGGATTAACACTCACCTGAACGGCCTGCAGCACATCGCGGCCGGCCAGGTCGATGGCGGCAGCCCGTTCAAACCCCAGGTCAATGCCGGCACGCTGGGCGGCAATCAGGGCATTGGTAACCCTGTCCACATTACCCCCGGCAAGGAAATGGCTTTCCAGCTGGTCGATTTTCAGGTCCAGCCCGGCTTTGGTCGCACGGATCAGCGGGTTAATGATTTTTGCCGGCGGGACACGACGCAAACGCATGGCAACCAGGGTAAAAATACCCACACGGACACCGGCGGCCAAGGCTGAAATCCAAAGGCCAACAGGAATAAAACTTAAAAGTAAAGAAAGACCGATAATAATCAGGGCAACCAGGATTAACAATTCATATCCAGGCATTCCACTACCTCCTTCAAATATTTTTAGACAGGCCGGACAACGACCCTAGTGCCTTCCGCTTTAACAACTTTGACCCTGCTACCGGGAGTGATAAATTCTCCTTCCGACACCACGTCTATTCTTTCACCGTCAATTTCACAGGTCCCGGAAGGCCGGAGCGCCGTCAGGGCTACACCTTCCTTGCCCACCAAGTAAGTAAAGTCACGCGTCCCCACATATCCCCGCTCTTTAGTTTCCGCATATTGCAAAACAATATGAGACCAGGCACCGGAAATTTTCAGGTAGCGGTATAAAATAGCAAACAGCAGGGCGGCAATGACTACTGAGGACAGTAAGATGCGTATTCCCGCGCCGGTGCTGGCGGCAGACATGATAATGGAAGCGACGATTGCCGTCACTCCGCCGATGCCGAAAATGCCGAAGCCGGGTATAAAGGCCTCGATTAGGAGCAAAATAACACCTGCGATAAAAAGGAACAAAACTTCACTGCCGGCCAGTCCGGCAACCAGATGACCGCCAAAGAAGAGGGCAAACGCTATAATGCTGATCAGTCCGGCAACACCAAAACCGGCTGTCAGGATCTCCACCACCAGTGCTACCAGGCCGACGGCAAGCAAAAGCGGCGCAACATAGATGCTTGTGACAAAGCGGGCAAAACGTTCAGCCGGGCTTAATTCAACAACTGTCTCTGAGGCACCTGCCAGACCCAGCGCCTCATAGAGGTCGGCACGCCGCGCATAAATCCCATCGGCAAAACCAATCTTGACCGCTTCTTCGGCCGTTAAGGTCAGCAGTTCGTCAGGACCGTCCAGGCCTTCAATTTCCACTGATTTTCTAACCATGGCGGCGGCGACCTGCGGGTCTTTTCCCTGGCGCTCGGCGGCCGTGCGCATCTTTGACTCCCAGGCTGAAACCGTCTTTTCATCCACCGCCTCTCCAGTCAGGTTCTGGATCTCCGCCGCACCGATACTGCTGCCCGGCGCCATATAAAGAGCTTGGCAGGATAAGGCCAGGAAAGCTCCCGCCGAGAGAGCGTCATAGCGCACATAAGCATAGACGGGTATATCGGAATTATAAATTAGTTCCTGGATCTTGCCGGCCGCATCAACCAGGCCGCCCGGTGTATTAATTTCCAGGATAATGGCGGCGGCATCGTTTGCAACAGCTTCCCTAAAAGCACGTTCAACATAACGGACAAGGCCTTTTTCAACAACTTCATTAATCTTTACCACATACACTTTCTCCCCAGCACCGTTTGCCGCTGCGGCGGCAAGGGGGAATGCAAGCAGGATGGCCGCAAACAGGAGCACCAGTATTTTTTTTCCCATTTCAGCTTCCTCCCTTTTCTTCGGGCCTGATTGCTCTCTCTTGCACTACTTTCATTATATATTGTTCGGAAAACAATTAAAACAGCAGGCAAGTGGGGCCTGCTGTATCAAAAATTTAACTAAAACGCCTTCTGTTGTTTTTTCTGGCGGCTTCCGATTTCTTTTTCCGTCTAACACTTGGTTTCTCGTAATGTTCGCGTTTGCGCACTTCGGCAAGGATGCCTGTTCTTGCACATTGTTTTTTAAAGCGGCGAATTGCGCTGTCAAGTGTTTCATTTTTACCAACTTTAATATAAGTCAACTGTCTTTTCCCTCCCCTCACTGCAACCTGCGGGAAAAAACCGGGACGAAAGAAAACGAATTGCCACAAAAGTACCTTTTTGATTATATCTTTTTACCCGAAGTCTGTCAACAAAGTTTGACCCGGTACTCCTGCCCGTCTCGGTCCCTGCTTACGGTATAAATTTCTTACCGGCCAGAAGGTGAAAATGTAAATGCCCCACAACCTGGCCCGCAGCTTCACCGCAATTTGTTACCACCTTATAACCGCCGGAGATGCCAAGCCTTGCAGCTGTATCCTTGATGCCGAGGAGCAATTTTCCGGCCAAATCCACATTATCCGCAGGAAGATCGTCCAGGGAGGCAAAATGGCTTTTAGGAACCAACAGGACATGGGTGTGTGCAAGCGGTGAGACATCCTTAAAAGCCAACAGTTCGTCCGTTTCGTAGACAATGTCAGCAGGCGCTTCGCGCCTGATAATTTTACAGAAAATACAGTTGTCCATCATAACCCTCCAAAGCTTTCTGCAAATATTATACCACCTTTCCCTGTAGCTGGCAAACATGATGTAGTGGCGAGATTGTGTCAACCTACTGTAGGGAAAAACTTTCACCGATCCCTATAAGGACACTT
>JAAYLG010000055.1 GCA_012522075.1 Bacillota bacterium | reverse complement strand
TTTGTGCAAAAACTGCAACAACTGGTGGCACAGCTTGTCCGGGAAGGCCAACAGGTGATTATTGTCGGTGACAGCAAGCACCCGGAGATTCAGGGTGTTCTTGGGTGGGGCCAAGACAGGCCGCTTGTTCTCCAAAATTCCAGTGAACTTGCCAAACTGCACTCTCTTGACCGCAGCCGCCCCGTGGCAGTTGTGGCGCAGACAACGCAGCAGGTAAGTATTCTGGAAGAAATAGTGGAGAAGCTAAAAAGGGTAGTACCGGTAGTGAATATATACAATACCATTTGTAAAGCGACGGCTTTGCAGCAGGAAGCTGCCCGCAAACTGGCACAGGTTGCAGATGTAATGATTGTCATCGGCTCCAAAAGCAGCAGCAATACGCGCAAGTTGGGGGAAATCTGCCGGGCTGCAGGAGCCAGAACAATTGAAATTGCTGCAGCAACTGAACTGGACACCGCGCAACTGCAAGGGGTGAGGACAGTCGGGATTACTGCCGGTGCTTCAACTCCCGACTGGTTGATAAAGGAGGTTATTGGCAAGATGGAAAACGAAAACAACAAAGTGGAAGTAACGGAACAGACGGTGGAGGAAACCCTCATGGAAGAGCCCACCGTAGTGGAAGAGTCCAACGTGTTGGAGGAGGCCCCCACGGCGGAAGAAGCCCCCGTGGCAGAAGATGTCTCCATGGATCAGGCAGTAAAAAATTTTGCCAAGGGGGATGTGGTGAAAGGCACCGTGGTACAGGTGTCTGACGATGAAGCATTAATTGATATCGGCTATAAGAGCGAGGGAGTGCTTCCCCGCCAGGAACTTATATTGGCTGCCGGGCAGCCTGTTTCTGCCGTTCTGCAACCGGGACAGGAAGTGGAAGTTACCATTAAAAATATTGATGAGCAGGAAGGCAGAGTGCTTCTTTCCCACAAAAAACTGATGCGCAAGCAAAGATGGGCGGAGTTGAAAGCCGCTTTTAATGAAGGTAAAGTCCTGACAGGTGTAGTGAAAGAAACGGTCCCGGCAGGTATGGTTATTGACCTTGGGTGCGGTTATGAAGGTTTTATGCCCGGTTCACTGGTGGATATCCGCTATATCCCGGATTTCAGCGAGTTTCTCAACCAGGAAGTCAGCTTTAAAATTATTGAAATGCGCAAAGAAAGGGAAAAACTGATTCTTTCCCGCAAGCAGGTCCTGGAGGAAGAAGCGGAAAAGAGGAAGCAGGAAGTGCTTCAGTCACTGCAACCCGGACAGATTATCCGGGGGACAGTAAAACGCCTGACAAGCTTTGGCGCTTTTGTTGACGTGGGCGGCATCGACGGGCTGGTTCATATTTCCGAAATCTCCTGGCAGCGTATTGACACACCGGGTGATGTGCTGAATGTGGGAGACGAAGTGGAAGTAAAAGTCACGGAAGTCATCCCCGAGCGTGAACGGATCGGCCTTTCCCTGCGCCAGGCACAGCCCGATCCCTGGACACAGATTGACAAAAAGTATAAAGTCGGCGACATTGTCGAGGGCAAGGTGACCAGAACTGTTGATTTCGGTGCTTTTGTGGAACTGATTTCCGGTGTGGAAGGCCTTGTCCATATTTCCCAGCTGGCCAACTATCATGTCAAACAAACAACCGATGTAGTGCAGCAGGGGGATGTGGTAAAAGTTAAAATTCTTGACATTAACCCGGAAGCCAAGCGGGTCAGCCTCAGCATGCGTGAAGCCGCTCCCCGCCCGAAGCGTGAATATCACCCGCAGCCGCAAACACAGGACAGCGGCACGGGTGTGACGTTGGGAGATGTTTTCGGGGATCTTTTCAATAGGGATAAATAGCCATGGGCCGGCAGGAAAGGAAACGGGAGCACCTAAAGCATGCTGTCAGCGAAGAACTGACATGTGCCGATTTTCATGATGTACATTTCGTCCATAACTGCCTGCCGGAAACTGCTTACCATGCTTTGGATCTGTCAACCACCGTCGCCGGTCTTAAACTGCCTTGCCCCCTGTTGCTTAATGCTGTCACCGGCGGGGTGGAGGAGGCGGAAGAAGTCAACGGCGGCCTGGCGGAGGTGGCACGGGCCCTGGGCCTTGCCATGGCAGTCGGTTCCCAGACGGCGGCACTGGAAAATCCGGAGTACAGCGGAACTTTTACGGTTGTTCGCCGGGTAAATCCCAAAGGCGTGGTTTTTGCCAATGTGGGTGCCGACGTGGATGCCGACCAGGCGCAGCGAGCGGTGGAGATGGTGGAAGCTGACGCCCTCCAGGTTCATCTTAATGCCGGCCAGGAGCTGCTGATGAAGGAGGGGGACAGGGATTTCCGCGGCCGGCGGAAGCGCCTTGCCGACATTATCCGCAAGGTTTCCGTACCTGTCATTGTCAAGGAAACAGGCTGCGGCATCGCCCGGGAGCAGGCAGCCATTATTCAGGAACTGGGTGCGGCGGCCATTGACGTGGGCGGCAGGGGCGGAACCAACTTCCTGCAGATTGAAAGCAAACGCTCGCAGCAAAAAGTTAGTGCCGACCTCCTGCAGTGGGGGATCCCCACCCCCCTGGCCATCCTTGAGGCCAAAAACGGTGCACCGGAGCTTGACTTGATTGCCGCCGGCGGCATCAATACCGGCCTGCTGGCGGCCAAGGCCATTGCCCTGGGAGCGAAGGCCGTGGCTGTGGCAGGTCTTGCCGTTAAAACACTGCTTGCGGAAGGCAGGGAAGCCTTGTTGGCGCGCCTTATGCAATTACTGGAGGAGTTGAAAATTGTCATGCTGCTGACCGGCAGCACGTCCGTCCCGCAACTGCAGCAGGTACCCCTGGTTATTACAGGTTTTGTGCGGGAATGGATGGCTGCACGCCGGCTGGTAAGATAAAAGAGGCGGAAGCCGCAAAAGGAGCGGTCCGCCTATTTTTTTTGCATCAAGCCTTCGGGCTTTTTTTTGTGTGAGCCGGTTTGAGCTGTTCCTTTAGGCTTTGTAATGGCATAAATTCTGCGCTTACTGTGAACTCTATCTATAGATTTGAGCCATCTTTGACGGAGGTGCAGGATTTATGACTATCGGGATGATAATTTTGGTGGCCATAGCCATCATCATTTACCTGGGGGCAGCCCAGCGTGTCCTGGACAGGCTGCGGCTGTCGGACCGGGCGGCACTGCTTTTTGTCGGGGCAATGGTGGCGGGAGGATTCTTGCCCGATATCCCCTTAAGCGACAATGTTGCCATTAATATTGGCGGCGGTATTATCCCTCTTGCCCTGGCCGTTTATCTGATTGTGAGGGCAGGTACGGCAAAGGAGAGAACCAGGGCGGTGGTGGCTGCCCTGGTCTCGGCCGCTGCTATTTATGCTGCCATGAAAATTCTGCCGGTGGAACCCACCTACAATTATTTTCTGGATCCGCTTTATGTTTTTGCCATCCTGGCGGGTATTGTGGGCTACCTGGCCGGCCGCTCCCGCCGCTCCGCTTTCATTGCCGGATCCATGGGGCTGCTTTTGACCGATATTTTTTCCCGCGTGGAAGTGGCGCTGCGCGGCGGTTCGGGAAGAATGGTAATCGGCGGTGCGGGCGTTTTTGATGCGATTGTCATCGGCGGTTTGCTTGCCCTCTTTTTGGCGGAAGTATTCGGTGAAACCAGGGAACGCCTGCAGGGCGGGCCGTCAACCCGGCGACCGGAGGATCTGGTGCAGGGACTGGCCGATGCCGAATTCGGCGCCGACCTGGAAGATGAAGACAAGGAGCTGCAGAAGCAGGGTGAAAAGGAGGAAAAGCAGCATGAGTAAGAGGTTGTTTATCCTGCGGTTGTCTTTGGCATTGCTGCTTGCCGGCGGCATCATCATGGCGGCGGCCGGCCAAAGCAGTGCGGAAACTGTCTTTGAAGACCTGATGGACGGCCTGTCCGGTGAAGTTTACACCATGGTTGATGAGGACGGCAGGGTGATCATGCGCACGGCGCGGCGGATTTTTGAGGATGACGAGTATATTGACCGGAACAACAATTACTACCGTGTCAGGTCGGTGAGCGGCACTACCGCCAGGGCTGAACTGGTAAGGAAAATTACCCTGGCCGAGCCGGAGCCGGAAAGTTTTCTGGCCCGGCTAGGGCGCCTGCTGCGGCTGTCCCTGCCCGTGCAAAAGCAGGAAGAGGCAAAGAGCAAAAAGGTTGCCATTTACAACTCGCACGGAGCCGAATCCTATATTAAAGGGGACGGCACGGAGAGCAAGGACCCGGGCGGCGGCATTATTGACGTGGCAGACCGGCTCCAGAAAGCACTGGAGATAAAAGGAATCAAAGTTATCCGCTCCCGGGAACCGCATACTCCCCATGATGCAGGCGCCTACCAGCGTTCGCGCCGTACCGTGGAAGAAGCGCTGAAGGAAGACCCGGATGCTTTGATTGACGTGCACCGTGATGCGGTACCGGAAGAGGAGTACCTGGAGGAGGTGAAGGGAAAAGAACGGGTGCAGATCCAGCTGGTGGTGGGCAGGCAGAACCAGAATATGGCCAGTAACCGCCAGTTTGCCGAGGGACTGAAAAAAAAGGCGGATGAAAAATATCCCGGGTTGGTCAAAGGGATTTTCATGGCCCGCGGCAACTACAACCAGGATATGTCTCCCCGGGCCGTTCTGATTGAGGTGGGTTCCCACACCAATGACAAGGGCCAGGCAGAAGAATCCGTAACTTATTTCTCCGAAGCGGTCAACGATTACCTCTACGGCACGGCAGAGGGAGAACAGGCGGCAAGCCCTGCCCCCACCACGTCCAAGGGGCCTGGCGGTACGGCGCTGCGCGCCGTGCTCTGGATTGTGCTGGGACTGGCGGCAGCCGTCGGCATTTATCTTTTGATCAGCAGCGGCGGCTGGGAACAGCTGAAAGGCAGGATTAAGTCTTTCCGCCGCCGGGAGCTGTCTGACATTTTCGGCGGCCGCAGCAGTGAGGACAAGGAAGACGGCGAAGGGCCTGAAGGGAGCTGAAGCCGGCTTGAACAGGGATCTTGCCACCATTCTGACCGGCGTTGTCCTGGGAACGCTTGCCCGCTACTGGATGCTGCGCCGCGATTTCCGCCAGTATCCTTCCTATCCCCACGCTGTTGTCACACACCTGGCACTTGGTTTTGTGGCGGCCACCCTGGGAGCGGTGGCCGTTCCCGCCATTGCCGCCAAGGAGTATACGGCCGTTACTTTCCTGGCCCTGGCGGCCACCCAGTTCAGGGACGTGCGGAATATGGAACGAGAGATGCTCGTTGCCATTGACCAGTCGTCACTGGTATCCCGGGGTCCCGATTTTATTGAAGGTATCGCCCGGACCTTTGAGGCGCGCAACTACCTGGTGGTTTTTGTGTCCCTGGCGGCTTCCCTTGCGGCTTATGCGCTGTCGCCCCCCTACGGCATCCTGGCCGGCGTGCTGGCCATGCTGCTTGTCCACCGCTTCATGCGCGGCAAACTGATTGGCGATATTGCCAAAGTCCGGCCCGCCGAACTGCATTTTGAAGGCGCAAACCTTTTCGTGGAAGATATTCATATCATGAACCTGGGTCTGAAGGAGATCCGACGGGTATATGAAGAGAAGGGGCGGGCCGTCATCCTGGAGCCGCTGGACGACAATGGCCGGGAAATACTGGCCAATGTGGGACAGCGACAGGCTATTGCCCATGATGTGGCCGCCCTGCTTGGCATTCACCGGGATGTGGATACGGCCGAATTCACCCCGCTTTTGCGGCGCAAGGCGGAAACCGGCAGGGTCGGGATGGTTATTGTCCCCATCGAACCGGACATGGAGTGCCTGCTGGCAGCAGTGCGGAATGTTCCCGTGCTGGAAAGCGCCTTTGTCCGCCCGCTGGCTGCCAGGGCAGGCCGCTGTGCAGCAGATTAGGAGGCAGCCATGGAAATTACCATTGCCAAGATGATCCTTGCCGCCGTTACCACTGCCGGGGACAGGCGGGTTGAGGGCTGCCCCGTTTTTTATGCTGCGGATGAAGCGGAGGCGGCGGAAATGTGCCTGGTGCTGTCCCGCGTCCTGGAAGGGGTGGCCCATGACATGGGCAACGGAGTCTATATTATAGTCAAACACTAACACTGCAGACGGAGGAGACGGCATGGGAGGAAAAAAGATTATTTACCATTGCTACGGCGGGGCGCATTCTTCCGTGACGGCGGCGGCCATCCACCTGGGTGTACTGGATCCTGCAAAAGTGCCGGAGAAGGATGAATTGCTTGCCTTGTCGCTATTTGACCGGCAGACACGGGACGGCCACGGCCGGCTGCACTTTTTTGGTTTTGATGAATGGGGCAACCAGGTTTTTTCAGTAGGATGCAGGAATATGGGAATGGTGCTGGAGAGAGTGTTGCAGGAAACGGCAGCGCTGCTTGGCTTTGGAGATGAATTGTTGTTTGTTGATACATTGCACTGCGTTTCCCTCAAGATGCGCATAGGCGGCTACATTTCCCGGCACCTGGAGCTTGTCGGCTGCGGGCGGCCGCTGGTGGTGCAGGGAACGCGGGAAGTATACCCGCGGCTGGTGCAATTGGTGCGGCAGGTTAAGGCACAGGTAGCTCCATGAATTATTTGTACCTGGGGCTTGGCGACCTGTATCTGCCGGCCGCCGCCGCCGCCATCCACCTGCAGCGGATAATGCCCGGGGAAGAGGAGCTGCTGCAGTTGCCGTATTTCCGCCCTGCCTGCCCGGCGGATGAAGGCAGGCTGTATTTGGCAGGCCGGGACATGTTCGGTCATAATGTATATCTGACATTTGTCAGTGAGCATCCCGATATTTTTGTCCGCGGCATACAAAGCCTCCTAGGGATCTTAAAACTCCCAAGGGATGCCATGCAGGTGATTCCCGTGCTTCTCGAAAATCCCCGTGTAGGGACGCTCTGCCGCCTGCTGCAGAAACTGGGCCTGCCTGCCGCCGCCAACTACCTTGGCTTGCGTCTTGTCCGCAACCGCAAGTCCGACCTGCTTGGACTTGCCGCCTGGAAAAAGCATCACGGCGGATAAAAATATCCCCGGACGTTATCTTTCAGAAAGCTTCAACCCGGCCTCTTTATATTTAAAGAGGCTTTTTTCATGATTGACATTTCGCTTGGATAATTTTATAATATAAACGATTAAGCAAATGTTTAAATGTGGAGCTGGAACTGATGAGTGAAGAGAAGGATGTCTGCCAGGAATATTCAGTAAACCCGGAGGCAGTGGCGGCGGCAAAAAGCGCTTTGCCGGACACAGCAATACTGGAGGAGTTGTCCCGGATGTTTGCCGCTTTCAGCGATGCCAGCCGCCTGCGTATTTTGCTTTCCATAAGTGAAAGGGAACTCTGCGT
The DNA here is from genome assembly GCA_012522075.1 of Bacillota bacterium. Lineage (GTDB taxonomy): Bacteria > Bacillota > Dethiobacteria > Dethiobacterales > Dethiobacteraceae > DUUE01. Next base: position 4,910 of record JAAYLG010000055.1, on the reverse strand, counting down.
CTGTGAGCTGGGGGAAGTGCTGGGTATGAGTATGCCTGCCGTCTCCCACCACTTGCGGCGGCTGAAAGATTTGGGGCTCGTCCGGACCAGGCGGGAGGGCAAGCTGGTCTATTATTCCCTTGACGACGAGCACGTACGGGAAATACTGGCCGTTGGCCGGGAGCATCTTGCCCATAGACAGCTTTGGCAAAGGGGAAAACAATGATCAATACAGAAGTTTTAAAACAAATGCAGACCAGGGAAAAAACCCTGCGGGTGGAGGGTTTGGACTGTGCCGACTGTGCACGCCGGCTGGAGGAAGGCATCTGCCGTCTGGATGGTATCCAGGAATGCTCACTTTCCTATACTACCGGCAGGCTTTACCTGCGTTACAAGGGGACGCTGGAACAAGTAAAGGAGCTGGCCGCCGCTTACGGTTACAGCCTGCGCGAAAGCGACGAGGAGGACCGGGGGGAAGCCGTTATCCGGCTGCGTGTATTACAGGCGGTCACCGCGGCAGCAGGCCTGCTTGCCGCCGCCCTGACAGCACGTTTCAGCGAGACAGTCTCTGTAGTTTTTCTCTTTTTAACCATAGCGATTGGCGGGCGCGCAACTTTTGCCAGGGCGTGGGCCGCATTGCGCAAGCTGCGCTTGGATATGAATGTGTTGATGACGGTTGCCGTTTGCGGCGCCCTCTTGCTCCGGGAATGGTGGGAAGGGGCAGTGGTAGCTTTTCTCTTTGCCGCCGCCAATGCGCTGGAAACTTATACGGCGGAGAAAAACAGACGCGCGCTGCGCAGCATGATGCGGGACATGCCTGAGGTGGCCCACCGTTTGCAGGACGGCCTGCCGGAGGATGTGCCGGTAAAAGCTGTAGCGGCGGGTGAGCTGATTCTGATCCGGCCAGGGGAGTATATCCCGCTGGACGGGGCAGTGGTCGGCGGCAGTTCCCAAGTGTCCGAAGCGGCAATTACAGGCGAATCACTGCCGGTTGACAAGGAAGAAGGCAGCCGTGTTTTTGCCGGGTCGCTAAACGGTTCCGGTTCGCTCACGGTGCGGGTCGGCGGGACCTGGCAGGATTCTACCCTCGCCCGTATCATGCGCCTGGTGGAGGAAGCCCGGGAAAAGCGTGTTCCCGTGCAGCAGTTTATTGCCCGTTTTGCCAGGGTTTATACGCCTGCTGTTATGCTTTTGGCGGCTTTCTATCCCCTGGTGGGAATCCTGGCCGCCGGCGGTGACCTAAAAGCATGGCTTTACCGTGGGCTGGGCCTGCTTTTGGTGGCCTGTCCCTGTTCCCTGGTGCTGGCGGCGCCGCTGCCTGTAGTGGCCGCCCTGACTGCAGCAGCTCGCCGCGGCATTCTGATTAAAGGCGGGATATTTCTGGAAGCAGTCGGCCAGGTGAAGGCGTTTCTTTTTGATAAAACGGGTACACTGACCAATGGCAGGCCGGAAGTTACTGCCGTGCATGCCTATTCCCGGCTGAGTGGCAGGGAAATAATCGGCCTGGCCGCCAGCCTGGAAGCGCACTCTGAGCATGTTTTGGCCGAAGCTGTGAGAGCCCGGGCGGCCGCGGCAGGTGTGGAAGTCCTGCCTGTCAGCGATTTTAGTGCCATCCCCGGCAGGGGGGTGGCCGGAACAATAGACGGCACCCGCTATTATCTGGGATCTCCCGCCTTTTTGGCCGAGCAGGGGATCAATACGGAAAAGCTGCAGCAGTGCGGAGAGGGCGGTGAAACGGTAATTGCCCTGGCAACGGAAAGTGAAATGCTGGGGGCGTTGCTTCTTGCCGATACACCGCGGGAGATAAGTGCTGCGGCAGTGCGCAGCCTGCGCACGCTCGGCGTGAAACACATCAGTATGCTGACGGGGGACCGCAGGCAGTCGGCGGCGGCTCTTGCCGCCCGGCTGAAACTGGACGGCTTTTCAGCAGAACTTTTGCCGGAGGAAAAGGCGGCAGCCCTGCAGCGGGAACTGCTGCAATGGGGTAAAGTTGCCATGGTGGGCGACGGCATCAATGACGCCCCGGCACTGGCTCTTGCCACGGTCGGGATTGCCATGGGCGCCGCCGGCAGCCCCACCGTCCTGGAAACCGCCGATATAGCCCTGTTGAACGACAACCTTGCTTTATTGCCTTATCTGCTGCGCCTTTCCCGGAAAACAGCCGCCGCTATCCGCCAGAATATTACCCTTTCCCTGCTGTTAAAACTGCTGGCCATCCTGCTGGTCCTTTCCGGCCGCTTAACCCTTTGGCTGGCCATCAGTGCCGATATGGGCGCCTCCCTGATAGTGACTCTAAACAGCATGCGCCTGCTGTCTTACCGTAAATAAAGCACGGAAAACCCCGTGCTTTATTATTTTTCCGCGCCCGCACTGCATTTGACATCCTGTCCCGCCTTGTAGGATAATGTTAAAAGCATAAAGAAAGGCAGGTGCAAGCATGAAACGCGGCATTCCGGTGGAGCGGGTGGAACAAGGTTCCATTGCCGACGACCTGGGGCTGAAGCCGGGCGACCGGCTGCTTTTGGTGGACGGCAAAAAACCGCAAGACATTCTGGAGTGGCGTCTGGCTGAAAGCAGTGAGAACCTGGTGCTGACCATTCAGCATGCAAACGGCGAGCTGGTGGAATATGAAATTGAAAAAGCCTATGACGAACCTGTCGGGCTGGTTTTTGCTACGCCCATAATGGACAAAATCCGTACTTGCCGGAACAGGTGTCTTTTTTGCTTTGTGGATCAAATGCCTGCCGGAATGCGCAAGACGCTTTACCTGAAAGATGACGATTATCGCCTGTCTTTTCTGACCGGCAGTTATATTACTCTGACCAACTTCAGCGAGGCGGATATTGAACGGATCATCACGCTGCATGTAAGCCCCCTGTATGTGTCCGTCCATGCCACCGATCCCGAACTTCGGCAGCGGCTGATGCGTAACAGGCGGGCGGGGGAGCTGCTGCCGCTGCTGAAACGCCTGGCGGCGGCGGGGATTACATTTCACACCCAGGCGGTGCTTTGCCCCGGTCTCAACGACGGGGAAGCCCTGGAGCAGACTATTGCCGACCTTTATGAACTTCATCCCGCCGTGCGCACCCTGGCGGTTGTTCCCGTAGGATTGACAGGACACAGGGAGGAGCTTTACCCTCTTGTTCCGGGCAGCGGAAAGTTTGCCGAGACTGTCCTGGCACAAGTCGGGCGTTGGCAGCAGAAGGCACTGGCCGAGGCGGGAACACGCTTCGTTTTTGCCTCCGATGAATTTTATACCCTTGCCGGCCGGGCTATCCCGCCGGAAGAGGATTATGAAGGCTACCCGCAGCTGGAAAACGGGGTGGGCCTGGTGCGCCTGCTGCTGACAGAATGGGAGGAAAACATGCGGCGGCTGCCGCAGCGGGTGAATCCGCCCGTGACTGCCACCGTTGCTACAGGCGTGGCGGCAGCCCCGTACCTACAGCCTATTGTTGGCCGGCTCAATCGGATTGCCGGCGTAAAGATTAAGCTGCTGGTTGTGTCCAGCCGTTTTTTTGGCGGGCAGGTGACAGTGACCGGCCTGGTAACATACAATGACCTGCAGCAGGTTCTGGCGGAAATAGTGGGGACGCTTTACCTGCCGTCCGTCATGCTCCGGGAAGGCAAGGAACTATTTCTTGATGGTTATACTATTTCTGATTTGTCACAGGCGGCACAGACGGAAGTCCGTGTTGTCGGCAGTCTGAAAGAATTCCTGGACGCCGTGCTGCGCAGGGAAGAGAGGTGACAGTATGTCCTTGCCTGTTGTGGCTATTGTAGGCAGGCCCAATGTGGGCAAGTCCACATTGTTTAACCGGCTTATTCAAAAAAGAGTGGCAATTGAAGAAAGTACTCCCGGCGTGACCCGTGACCGTATTTACGGCAAAGTGGAATGGACCGACAGGGAGTTTTGGCTGATTGACACCGGGGGGCTTACTTTTGCGGAAGATGTTATCTCCCGACATATTCACAACCAGGTTCAACTGGCGCTGGATGAAGCCCAAGTCATACTTTTTCTGGTTGATGTCCGCAGCGGACCTGTGCCGCTGGATTTTGAAATAGCGGAAATGCTGCGCCGTTCTGAGAAACCGGTTTTACTGGTAGCCAACAAGGCGGAGATGCCGGATGCGGAACTGGCCGCAAGCGAGTTTTATACCCTGGGACTGGGAACTCCCCACCCTGTATCCGCCGCCCATGGTCTCGGCACAGGCGACCTGCTTGATGAAATAATCCGCTTCCTGCCGGCAGGGGAAAAGCTGCCGGAAGACGAAAATATCCTGAAAGTGGCTATTATTGGTCGCCCCAACGTGGGGAAATCCTCCCTGCTAAACAAAATTACCGGCATGGAGCGCGTTATTGTCAGCGATATTCCCGGCACCACCCGTGATGCGGTAGATCTCTTGGTAGAAAAGGAGCAGCAAAAATATCTCTTTGTGGACACCGCCGGGATTCGCCGGCGGGCGAAAGTGGAGGAAGCGGTAGAATATTATGCGGTGCTCCGTTCCATCAGGGCTGCCGAAAACGCGGATGTGGTGCTGGTGCTCCTTGATGCGGCGGAAGGCATTACGGAACAGGACAAAAGGGTGGCCGGAATTGCCCATGAAGCCGGCCGCGGCATCATTATTGTAGTTAATAAGTGGGACAAGGTAGAAAAAGACGACAAAACCATGGACGATTACCGGGAAAAAATCAGAAAGGAACTGGCTTATCTTTCTTACGCCCCCATCGTCTTTATTTCCGCTCTTACCGGGCAACGGGTCCACCGGTTGTACGACTTAATCAATTTTGTTGCCTCCCAGCATGCACTGCGGATTAAAACCTCCCGCCTCAATCAATTGCTTGCGGATGCCATGGCCGTGGTGCCGCCGCCAACTAAAAAAGGGCGGCAGCTCAAAATTTATTATCTTACGCAAACCAAAGTGAAACCGCCT
>JAAYLG010000014.1 GCA_012522075.1 Bacillota bacterium | reverse complement strand
TCCAGGGCGGTAACTGCCAGTTTGCCTGAGTCGTAGCCTTGAATTGATTCAAACATATAAGCATAGTCGGCAGCCGTTTCCGGATCGATTGCCCTGTTCCAGGAGTACACAAAATCTTCCGCCGTCAACGGTGTACCGTCGCTCCATTTCAGGCCTTCCCGCAGGGTAAACGTGTACGTCAGCCCATCTTCACTGATGTCAACTTTTTCGGCCTGGGCAGGTACGGGAACACCGTCTTTATCCAGCGTATAAAGCCCTTCAAAAGCATGGATAATCAGGGTGGCACCATCAACGGCAGAGTTTAATGCCGGATCAATGGTGTCCGGATTGGGTCCTACATGGACATTCAGGACAAAAGGTTCATCAGTTTGACCGCCCGCTTGGTTGCTGCCTGGGTCGTTGTTATTGTTGTTGACGTCGTTGGTTTGACCGCCGCCGCAACCCGCCAAGATGCTTACCAGCAGTAAAAGCGCCAGTAAGATTGACAGTTTCTTCATCTTGTCTTTTTTCCTCCTCTTTTTATATTTATCTATATTTAGGCATTCTGCCCAAATAGCTGTTTTACTGCACACAATGATGGCAGGCTACAAAGTGTCCGTCAGCCACTTCCCGGAATGCCGGTTCCTCATCGGTACAAAGCTGTGTCGCATACCGGCACCTTGTGCGGAAACGGCAACCGGAAGGCGGATTCAGCGGACTGGGGACATCGCCTTCCAGGACGATCCTTTTCCGCTCACGGCTGATTTTTGGGTCCGGAATGGGAATGGCGGAAATCAGGGATTTGGTATAAGGATGCAGGCTGTGAAAGGTAAGTTCATAGCTGTCGGCAAGTTCCACCAGCTTCCCCAGGTACATGACGCCGATACGGTCGGATATATGCTTTACGACAGACAGGTCATGGGCGATAAACAAATACGTGAGCCCCATGTCATCCTGCAGTTCTTCGAACATGTTAATAATCTGGGCCTGAATGGACACATCCAGGGCGGATACAGGCTCGTCGCAGACAATAAATTCAGGGTCAACCGCCAGCGCCCGGGCAATGCCGATACGCTGCCGCTGCCCGCCTGAAAATTCATGGGGAAAGCGGTTGGCATGCTCTGAATTCAAGCCTACGCGTTCAAGGAGGTGATAAATCTTGTCCTTCCGTTCCGCTTTGGTTGTATAAAGATTATGAATATCCATGGCTTCCCCCACGATATCGCCCACTGTCATGCGCGGGTTCAGCGAAGCATAAGGATCCTGGAAAACAATTTGCATTTTTCGCCGGTAAGGCAGCATATCCACATGGGTAATATCTTTGCCGTCGTAAAAGATCTGCCCGGCAGTGGGTTCATACAGGCGGATAATGGTTTTACCCGTTGTTGTCTTGCCGCAGCCCGACTCTCCCACAAGCCCCAGCGTCTCCCCCTTCCTGATGTAAAAAGAAACATCATCAACCGCTTTAACAAAACGCTTTTTGAAGAGCGAACCTCCGGGTGCCGGAAAGTATTGTTTTAAATTTTTAACTTCAATCAGCTTATTCATGGCGCAACCCCACTCTGCTGTTTCTCAAAAGCTTCCTTTTGCAACAGCCAACAGGCGCTGTAATGGTTTTCACTAAGATGGGTATAGGGCGGCATTTCCCGGAGGCAGATCTTCATGCAACTCTTGCAGCGAGGCGCAAAAGGGCAGCCTTGGGGCGGCATCAGCATGTCTACAGGGGTGCCTTCAATGGGAACCAGCTTTTCATGTTCTTTGGCACTAAGTTTAGGGATGCTTTTAAGCAGGCCCTTTGTATACTCATGCCTCGGTTCGTAAAAGATGTCGTCGGCTGTGCCGTACTCCACAATTTTTCCCGCATACATAACGGCAATCTTCTCGCACATGCTGGCAACCACGCCCAAGTCATGTGTAATGAGGATGATAGACATGCCGATTTTTTCTTTTAGGTCCATCATCAGTTCCAGGATTTGCGCCTGAATGGTCACATCAAGGGCTGTTGTCGGTTCATCGGCAATCAGCAGTTTAGGTTCACAGGCAAGGGCCATGGCTATCATGACCCGCTGCCGCATGCCGCCGGACAATTCATGCGGATATTGCCGCAGTCTTTTCTCCGGCTCATTGATACCGACCAGCTGCAGCAGCTCCAGTGCCCTTTCCCGCGCTTCCCGCCTGTTTTTTTCCGTATGCAAAAGGATTACTTCTTCGATCTGGTTGCCAATGGTAAACACAGGGTTCAAAGATGTCATGGGGTCCTGAAATATCATGCTAATTTCATTGCCGCGGATGGAAAGCAACTCTTTCTCGCTCATTTCATTGATGCGGTGGCCGTTAAATTCAATGGTACCGCCAATAATCCGGCCCGGGAAAGGCACAAGGCCCATCAGCGCATAAGCAGTGACTGATTTGCCGCTGCCCGATTCGCCCACAATCCCTAGAACATCCCCTTCCTGCATGCTGAAGGAGACATCATTGAGGGCTTTTACTTCCCCTGCCGGTGTGAAGAAAGAAAGCTTTAAATTTTTTATCTCCACCAAGTAATTGCTCATATGCATTCTCCTAGTCTATGAGTTTCGGGTCAAATGCATCCCGCAGGCCGTCTCCCAGCAGGTTAAAGGCCAAAATGATAATACTGATGGTTATGGCAGGGGCAAAAAGGCGGTAAGGATACGAATACATACCGTCCAGGGCGGTTGCCGCCAGCGACCCCAGCGAAGGCATGGGGGCCATCACGCCCAGACCCAAAAAGCTGAGGAAGCTCTCTGTAAAAATGGATGCCGGTATCTGCAGTGTAGTGGTCACAATCAGTGTGCCAATGCAATTTGTCAGCAGGTGCTTGCGGATAATGCGGGAATGCTTGGCTCCCAGCGCTTTGGCTGCCGCCACATAATCCAGTTCTTTCAGGGCCAGCACCTGGCCGCGGACAATCCGCGCCATGCCTACCCAGTAAAGAAGGGAAAAGACAATGAAAATACTGATTAAACCCACACCGACCTTATTAATCCAACCAAAACTTGCCGTTTCCGCCAGTTTCGCCAGCGGATGTTTCAGCGTTACCGACAGCAAAATAATGATCAGAATATCCGGAACGGTATAGATAATATCCACAATCCGCATCATGATCGTATCGACCCAGCCGCCGAAATAGCCGGCGATGGCGCCATAGACGGATCCAATGATTAGGATAATGGCGGATGCAACAATACCGACAACCAAAGAAATGCGGCTTCCCATCATTACACGGGCCATAATATCACGGCCCAGTGTATCTGTACCCAAAAGATGGGGGAAAACTTTGCCGCCGTTCGCAATTACATCCTTTTCAGCTTCCGAATATTCAAAGGGTGCCAGCGACTCAGATCCACGGAGCTGTTCGTAATAATTATAAGGGTAGAAACCGGGCAGAATGAAAGCAAAGAACATCATAAAATGGACAACAGCCAGGCTGACCATTCCCAGCTTGTTTCTGCGGAACCGCCGGATACCGTCACGCCAGAAACTGACTCTTTCTCGCATTGTCTCCAGTTCCTGCTTTTCCTCGGTACTGGCAGGAATAAAATCCTCCGCTTTCAGGTGGAAGGAGAAGGGAAAAGCACGGCCATTCTCCTTTCCTTCCCGGCTCGCATTATTTGGTTTCATGCAAATCTACACCGCCTATTGCAGATTGATCCTGGGATCAATCAATTTATAAACAATATCGACCACAACATTCATTGTGACAAGTAAAAAGGCAAGAAAAATAGTTGTACCCATAATCAGGGGATAATCCCGTGAAGTAATGGAGGTAACAAAGGAAGCACCAAGCCCGGGAATAGTTAAAATGGTTTCCACGACAAAGCTGCCCGTCAATGCGTAAGCAATCATGGGACCCAGGTAGGTAACAACAGGCAGAATGGCGTTGCGCAATGCATGTTTAAACAAGGCCTTGGTCTGGGAAAGCCCTTTGGCCCTGGCAGTCCGCATATAATCCTGTCCCAGGACATCCAGCATACAGGAGCGCATCAGCCGGGCAATATAAGACATGGGATATAAGGCAAGGGCAATGACGGGCATAATATAGCTGCCCGGCGTGTTTAAACCGAAGGTGGGCAAGAGCCGCAATTTTTCTCCCAGGACAAACATCAAAACGGTACAGACTACAAAGCCGGGTATGGCAATACCGCAGGTGGAGAAAAAAACAATAATGTTATCCAGAGTTTTACCCCGGTTCAAGGCAGCTACAGAACCGAGAACAACACCACAGACAAGCGCCACCACCACGGCCAGGCTGCCAATTTTGGCGGAAACGGGCAGCCTGGTGAATATAATATCGTTAACTTCTTTGCCCCGTTGTTTGAGCGATGTGCCCAAATCTCCCTGCAGCAGGCGAAGCATATAGTTTTTATACTGCACGGTTACCGGCTGGTCCAGGCCGTATTTGGCCTCCAGCGCCGCCAGCGTAGCGGCGGAAGGCGCTTTTTCAGATAAAAAGGGACCGCCGGGTACCAGATACATCAGGAAAAAAGTCAGCGTGGCAACTATATAAACAGTAACCGCGGCCAGCACAAGCCGTTTGACAATATATTTCAGCATGCAGTATCCCCCTCAGGCAGATTATGGGCGGGAAAATTTTTGCTGAGCCCGAATTTACACATGAAAAAGTTTGCTTATCACTCACAGAGCCCGCAAGCAAACAACTTTTTTCTTTGCTTGTACCTGAAACTTTCATTTTCTTCAAATCTGACCCGATAAAACAACAGACTATTAAAATATTCACCTAAGAAAATATTATCCCTGCTGCAACTGCAAAGAAAAATTTAACTTTCTGTCGTATTTTTGGGGTTTTTTACAGCAAAACATTAAAGCACAATTCAAAATTTTTAACAATTTGGCGGCAGGTAAAAAAACCGGTACGGGGAATGTATAATTATATAGTGGCGAAACCGGCAGCAGCCCCGGGCGCCGGTGGCAAGCATTGCTCTCAGAAAGGGGTTATTACCATTAACATTGCCTTTTTCCTGATACCCAAGAAAGAAGTTGTTTATCTCCCCTTAACCTGTACCATGCGTCAGGCCATTGAACGTATGGAATACCATCGCTATTCAGCCGTTCCCCTCATTGACGGGGACGGCAAGTATGCAGGCACTCTTACAGAAGGCGATCTGTTGTGGAAAATGAAAAACACACCGGGATTGTCTTTTGCCGATACCGATAAAATTCTGATAGCCGATATTCCCAGGCATGTGGAAAATGCTCCGGTGCGAATTGAGGCTACTATTGACAGTCTGCTGTCTCTGGCTGTTACCCAGAACTTTGTCCCTGTTGTTGATGATCACGGAGTTTTTATCGGCATCATTCGCCGGCGGGAAATAATTGAATACTTTGCAGGTCAGTTGGCAAAATTGAAAAGCGGCAACAAATAAAACCGGCATCCGCCCGTTAATTAAGGGAGCCTGAAAAAGCAGAGTCACAGATAAACGGAGCGGCTTGTCACGGAACCAGCACCAGAGGGCTGTCATGCCGCGGATTGTTAACCAAGGGGCTGGCGGCAGTGGCTGTCATCTCTTCCGCCGGGTATGGCACAAGCAGCGCCTGCAGTGCCTGCAAGTTATCCGGGCCCGCCTCAAGCCAAAAACGTTCTTTTCCTTTGGGCAGAATTACCGGCATTCTGTTATGCAGTGACGACACCAGGCCGTTGGCAGTGGTGGTTATGATGGCAAAAGTATATAACTCTTGGCCTGACGCAGACCTCCACACATCCCAGAGGCCGGCCATGGCAAACACTTCTCCTGTCCTCAAGGTAAAGCGGTAAGGTTGCTTTTTCCCCTTACCGCTTTTTTCCCATTCATAAAAACCGTCAGCCGGTACAAGGCAGCGTCTCTGCCGGAAACTGCGGGAAAAACTTTTTTTCTCACTGACGGTTTCTGCACGGGCATTAATTAATCTGCCGGCGATACTTTCATCCTGTGCCCAAAAAGGGACAAGCCCCCAGCGGAACATTTTGAGCACCGGCCTGTTTTTTCCCGCCACAATCACCGCTACATCCTGTGCGGGTGCAATATTGTAACGCGGTTTCAGGCCTTCGGCCTCTACTCCGAAGCGGGTAAACATTTCTTCCCAATTAATCAGTGTAAAACGCCCGCACACCGTAACCACCTCCTGCAGCATATCTTCTACAGGCAGCGTTTTTACCCTGCTTATCTTTTGACTCCTCCGTGAGTTCCACAGTATAAAAAGACAAGAACAACCGGCAGGCTGCTGCAGTCTGCCGGCTGTTTACGCTTGCTTCTAAAACATTTCAACTTTAGCCAGCTCTTCCGGGGTAATATTGAATACATGCCCGGTAACAGTTTTCTCTACCCGCAGAAATTCAGGCAGCATATTGTCTGCAGCCGTAAAACCTGCTTTCCGGTTAAACTCTTTCTCCCACAAGAGCGTCTGGATACCAAGACCAAGTACTTTGTCCATGTTCCAGTCACCACCCAGAAGCCCTGCATATAGTTCAGGCAGCAAGTCTGGTTCCAGGCCATGCGGGATGCAGAAGATGCAGCCGATATTGTCAGCCACTGCGGTACCGGTTTGGATGGCTGCAGCCAGTTCCACTTTGCCGGCCGGATCGGCATGATCAACGCCCTGTGCTTCCACAGTGTTGCCTGTAGTATGGTCGGCTCCCATTGCGCTTAGACAATATGTTACCCCCTGCCCTTTCATCGTCCGCGGGTCATATGCGGGGATGCTCTGTTTTTTCACCGTAGGAATCCTTTTCACACCCAGGTATTTTCCTACATGCTCTGTTCCCTGGGCCAGGGTTTTCCCGAATTCTGTTCCCTGTTCCACTTCCCGCAGGAGGGCAAGAACAGCCTCCTGGTCTCCCCAGGCAATTTTGCCACCTTCCATACACATGGCAACGGCATTTCCCATTTCTATGGTGTCTATGCCAAGGTCGTCCAACATGCGGTCAACTTTTGCCAAGAAATCCATGTCGTAAACATCGATATTGGGGCCGAACATAACTGTAGTTTCGTACTCCAGGCCGCCGGTGAGAAAATTCCCGTCACTGTCATTATAGATATTGGCGCATCTTACCAGGCAGCCGGGCTGACAGGGTTGACCTGTCTTACCGCCGTTTTCGTCAATTTTGGCTTTGAAGCCGTCCACACTGACAGCTTTAAAACGCTCCTGATCGACCATTTCACCGCTGAAGTTCTTTACGGGCATAATATTCAGGGCAGCCGTCATGTCCATAATCCCGTGTGTCCCGCCTTCGCTCAAACCTTTCACTGCGTCTTTGCTCAACACTGTGTTCTTAAATTTTTTCCTGGCGGTTTCAAAACGTTCCTTGTCGGCAAAAACCACTCCAGCTCTATGTGCAGCTTTTTCCACCACAATGGCTTTAATCTGCTTGGACCCCATGACGGCGCCCAAACCGCCGCGTCCGGCGGCACGGGTAGGTTTGCCCGTAAAGTGGTCGGCAACCATAATACTGGCCACATTATACTGCCGCTCACCGGCGATACCCAGCGTTGCCACGCCGCATTCTTTGCCATGTTTTTCCTGTAGTTTCTCTACCAGTGCATAATTGTTCAGACCACGCAGGTCATCAGCAGGGAGCAGTTCCACATTTCCGTCCGCCCTTACCCTGACATAATGCCATCTGTCGTCTTCCGGCTTGTCCTCAAAAATCATCATCCTAATACCATGCTGGCTCAAGTAATACCCTAGGCCGCCGCCCACATTCGATTCCTTAATTCCCCCTGTCAGCGGGCTTTTTGCTCCAAAAGAAACCCTGTAGGATGTGGATAAACCTGTGCCGGCAAATACACTGGTGCAGAGCACAAGTTTATTGTCCGGACCCAGCGGGTCACACAGCGGGTCAACCTCATCCAGGAGAAACTTTGCCGTCAAGCCACGGTTGCCCAGCAAACGGTATTCGTCCTTAAAAGCTTCCTCCGTCACCATCCTTGTCCGGGTATTAATCCGGAAAACTTTTGACATGCTTTTACCTCCCTTTCCTCCAAATTAATGAATTTTAACTTTTAGATTGTATTCCTCCAGCAATTCTTTTATTTCTTTATCCGCCCCTCAACGGGCGCCTTTACATTAACACCAATTTGTATGTTTAAACAAAATCTCTGTTCTGTTACCCAGCCAGTCATAGACTGAGAAACGCTGAATATCAGAAATCCTTCCGGTTGGCTCTTTCATATTTAACACCTTTTCTTCTAGACGTAAAGACCTCCGTTTACATTCAGGGTATGCCCGGTTATATAAGAAGACGCATCGGATGCCAGGAACAGCACCGCCTCTGCCACTTCCATCGGCTCCCCGGCGCGCCGCAGGGGAATGCGTGCCAGAAGCTGCTCTTTAATTTTTTCGGGTATTGTCTTGGTCATTTCAGTGCGCATAAAGCCGGGCGCTACAGCATTGACAGTAATTCCTTTCCTTCCCAGCTCCTTGCTTAATGTTTTTGTCAGGCCGATAACCCCGGCTTTGGCGGCGGAATAATTTGCCTGGCCGAAATTACCTTCCAGGCCGGAAATTGAAGTGATGTTGACAATCCGCCCGTAATTGCGTGGTATCATATATTTAATAACTTCCTGGATGCAGATGAACATTGATTTTAAGTTAACATTTAGGACCTCATCCCACTGTTCGTCTGTCATTTTTATTATCTGGGCATCACGGGTAATACCGGCATTGTTGACAAGAATATCAATCTGACCGAACGCATCTACGGTTTGCTGTACCATGGACACTACTTCTTCCCTTTTCGCTACATCACAGCGCACAGCCAGCGCCACACCGCCGGCGGACTCAATCTCCTCTTTGACGGCAATACAACCGTCATAATTGAGATCACAAACTACTACCTTGGCTCCTTCTGCCGCCATTTTCAAAGCCATGGCTTTGCCCAGACCGCGTGCCGAGCCTGTAATAATAGCAACCTTGTCTTTTAATCTCAAAAACGACACCTCCCTGTTCTTCTCCTGCGCCTCGGTCAGGAAAACGTCCTGTAATATTAGAATATACTGAAAACGAAGCTGCTGCAACGTGTTAATTTAAGCATAACAAATAAACCCCTATATAGCATAGGTGTTAAGATGTGGCGGCGCTGCTGTTGGGGTTGGTCGCTGCAATCGCCAAGATTCCAAAACACAGTTCTTGCAGTTATAAAAAAGGATTATTGGCATATTTTGTTGAATTTTCTTGCAACCTGCCTTTATTGGGTGTTGGCAACAGCCTGTGGAAATAAAAATAATTATTTGGAAAGGTGATATAGCAATGAACAGTGTAAACCGCAGGTTAGTCAATATGTATGAACTTGTCAGCTCCGTGACCAATGCCTGCGATTTAGTCAGTCCCGAACTGGGGAACCACCATCAGCAGGTTGCTTATCTTTCTTACCAAATTGGCAAACAAATCGGCCTGACGCAAGAACAGCTAAAAAACTTGATGCTTGCCGGATTACTGCATGATGTAGGCGCCCTTTCTTATGACGAAAGGCACGAACTGGTGGAATCCGAGCCGCCCCATGCACAGGATCACGCTTTCCGGGGCGCGGCGCTTCTGGAAAAATTTCCGCCGCTGGCTGAAGCCGCCGGTATTATCCGTTTTCATCATATTCCCTGGGGTGGTGGGGAAGGAAACTATTTTCTCGGGATCAAAGTACCTTTTTTAAGCCATCTTATCCATCTGGCAGACCGGACAGTGGTTCTGATTGACAAAAATAAAGAAGTTCTCAGACAGGTCCGGGGGATTACTGAAATAATAAACAGCCAGAGGAAAACAAAATTCATACCGGAACTGGTGGACGCCCTGCTGGCAGTCGGCAGCAAAGAAAGTCTCTGGCTGGACCTCGTTAACCATTCTCTCTACGAGATCATCCGGGAAACAATGATTTTTGACACCATGGATTTAAGTTTTGACGATACGATCAAACTGACGAAAATATTTGCCAGTATTATTGACTTTCGCAGTCCTTTTACCGCCTACCACAGTGCCGGTGTGGCCAAAACAGCGGAAAAATTGACAGAGCTGGCCGGCTTTTCCGAAGAAGAATGCAAGATGATGCTTGTAGCCGGCTATCTACATGACATGGGCAAACTGGCAGTAAAGAACGACGTCCTGGAGAAACCGAGCAAACTTGATGCGGAAGAATATAACATTATCCGCAGTCATTCTTATTACACCTACCGCCTGTTGCAGCCCATCAAAGCCTTTGAACAGTTAAATGTCTGGGCAGCCCTACACCATGAAAGACTGGACGGCACAGGCTATCCTTTCCAGCTGTCGGGTGATTCCCTCTCTCTGGGGGCGCGTATTCTGACAGTTGCCGATGTTTTTACGGCCATTACGGAAAACAGACCGTACCGTAAAGGTCTTGACTACAAAAAAGCGCTGCAGATTTTGCAGAAACAAGTTGCCGACGGCACTTTGCCCTTATGTGGTTTCCATTCTGGCTGAAAACATTGCAGAAGTAAACAGCGTGCGAGAAGAAGCCCAGCTTGAAGCAAACAAAGAATATAACTATTATATCGGTTATTCAGACATTGCTGCGGGCAAAATCCCGCATGATCTCGTCCGGTCCTAAATCAAAAAGGTAGTCATCCTTGCCAAGAGCCGGCAAATCGCAGGTGTAGTGCCCGTTCTTCCGTCATTAGCGAAGAGTATAGGATCCGTCAAGCCGGAGAAGCTGTAAAAGTGCCGCTTGGCAGGTGTATTGATAAAAAAGCAACCGGAGCGATGAAACGTTGCCTCCGGTTGCTTTTTCCCCGTGTTTAGAACAACAGGTAGTAAACAAATTTTAGCATTTGCTCTTCCAGCTCTTCAACCTTGCTGCGGGCGCTGTCCGGTGTCTCCGGGTATAGTGCTTTATAAGCTTCCCAGTTTCTGTAGTATTTGCTGGTAAAGGGCGGAACCTGGCTGTGGGTATAATCTTCTGCAGCAAAAGGCAGCCCTGCCGTTTCACCCGGATTATCATACACACCGTATTCACGAACGGTTTCACAGACAGCAATCAGATTTTCCAGATTGATATCTGAATAAGCCAGGGGGTTTTTGTCAAAGGTAAATATGAATTTTCCGCCGGGCATCATTATCTCCAAGAATTCCCTTGTTTTGGCAATACATTCTTCTTTACTGCAGCTGTTCAGTACCGAGAGTGGGAAAAGTCCCGTCAGAATAAACTTCTTGCCCAGTTTTTCCTTAATTATCCGTGGGTCACCGTACTCAAACATAAGCCGTGTATCAGTTGGCAAGTCCTGCAAATAATCCAGGTAACGCATCCAATCGCCTTCACAAAAAGCCAGGGAATGGATGCCAAGAGAAGCGTAATCTTCAACCTGCCGCTTAAAAGTCGGCCACCATAGTTTCTCAAAATCGCTTGTACGGATAAAAGTCGGCATGTGCAGAGGGAAAAACACACTACCCTCCGGGTGAGGATTTGCAGGAAGCCCCATTTTATAATTATAAGGATAGAGTGCCTCAGTAGCTGCTTTAACTTTGTCCGGTATTCTGCGGATATCGGAAGAAATGCCTGAAAAACTGCGCAGGTTGTCTGACAGTAAATCCATGCAGGCATATGCCGAACCGTTTGCTCCCCTGGGAGTCACATAATAGCCATACTCTTTTTGCATTCTAGTCATAATCCTGGCAAGGAGCTTGTAATGATCGTTTTTTGCCATCATCCCCATGGCAATTGCCAGGATACTTCTCGCACCAAAAAGCTCGCTGTTTGTTTCGCGATAAAGGCGGGGTAGGACCTTCTCAAGTATGCAGGCGTAAGGATCTGCAATAAATTCATCGTATTCTTCCTCCAGCAGGCCTACAACATTGGGGTGCTGCATAAATCCGGTAGAACTCATAACAGAATTGATGGAACCCATGGCCTGGGTGCTGGCGGGAACCCGTAAATTGCCGCCAAAAACACAGGTGTCTGAAAAAACACGCTTCCCCAATTCCAGGGCTGCTTCTTCCACTAAAAGGGGATTCCAGAGCGCATCTTTCATACTAACTCCTGCGTAGCCTGCTACCACAGCAAGCGGCAGGGAGACATTAATTGGTACACGCTTGGGAATTAGGTTGTTATAGACGGCATGAAAGATTTCCTGTCGCTCTTTCCGGAGTGTATCCACTGTTCTTCACCCTTTCTACTTTTTTGCCCATGAAGGTACGGTCGGTTAGATCGCATGCACAAGCTGCAAGTTCAACAGTTCTGTGTATTTCTCATAACCTTCATGCATATATTTTTCTATTCTTTTATCTACAGGAGGAAATTCCTGCTTATATTCATCAAAACTGATAATATATTTTGACTTGAATTCGGGACAGGTAAATTTTTTAATTGTGTCTTCTTTCTTCATTGTGGTTACTTGCTCGCCTGCATTATCATAGTAGCCGTTTTCCAAAACATATTCCAGTACTGCCACATAGTTTTCCGGGTTCACATCCGCCAATTGCAAAGCGGTTTTATCAAAACAGAAGAAATAATTTCCTCCCGGGGCAAGAATATCTATTAATTCCTTGGCCTTGTCAATACATTGTTCCTTTGTTCCCGTCTTAAGGAGGGTTAGGGGATAAAAACCGCCCAGAACCATTTTTTTGCCCAGCCGATCCTTAAATTTGCGGGGATCGCCATATTCCATATAGAGACGCGTACCCATAGGCAGCTCCTGCAAATAATCCAAATATCTTGTCCAGTCATTTTCCAGGAAAATAAGCATTGCCTGTCCTCTTGCGGCAGTCATGTGGACAACCTTTTCAAAGGTAGGCCAGTAAAACTTTTCAAAGTCGGTAAGTTGTAAAATTAATTGCCGCATATAACAAAAAAAATAGAGACTCATGGCACAACCTCTGATATGTTAAAGGTGACTAAACCACAACATAAAGGAGGCCATGCACATGAGTCAATCCCAT
>JAAYLG010000054.1 GCA_012522075.1 Bacillota bacterium | reverse complement strand
TGCTTGCCCTGGGCGTTTTTCAACTGGGCATCCCCTACCTGCTTTTTTGCATTGCCATCAAGCATGTTTCCGCCCTGGACGCCATACTGATCCCAGTAATTGAGCCGATCCTCAATCCAGTCTGGGTAATGCTGTTTTATGCGGAGGTGCCGGGGCCACAGACAATAGCAGGCGGCCTGCTTGTCCTTGTCGCCGTTACCGTGCGCAGCCTGCTTTC
Organism: Bacillota bacterium; assembly: GCA_012522075.1. Taxonomy (GTDB): domain Bacteria; phylum Bacillota; class Dethiobacteria; order Dethiobacterales; family Dethiobacteraceae; genus DUUE01. Next base: position 2,902 of record JAAYLG010000054.1, on the reverse strand, counting down.
CGAACGCAGACAGGCGCAAAAGACGAGTACGGCAGCCTGATTTTACATCGGTAAACGTTTTTAATATCAGTAATCAGGGCGGCAGTGTCAGTAACGCTGCCGTTCTTCGTTATCTAAATGTTTTGTTGCCGCACCCGCCGGCATTAGAGACGTATCCTTTCAGGCATTCCAAGATCTGCCACGCCCGTTGCGCAATAAATCCCCGCAGGCAAAGCCTTGCGTGTGTATCTGTGCCTGTCCGGAATGTGCGGCAAAAAAAGCTACAATTATTAAGGCAGGCAGTTTCTTTCCTGTATTATCTGTATTATAATATGTAATACAGGAGAGTGAACAGCCATGATTTTATCATTGGACTTTTCCAGTGAAACGCCAATCTACCTCCAAATTAGAAACCAGATACTGCTTGCCATAGCAGGGGGGAAAACTAAAGCCCGGGGAAAAGCTGCCTGCAATCCGGACCCTGGCCAATGAAACAGGGGTTAACATGATGACTGTAAATAAAGCTTACCAGCTGTTAAAAGAAGAAGGTATTATCTCCGTTGACCGGCGCAGCGGCGCCTTTGTCAGTCTTTCCCACGACAGCAAATCAGATGCGCTGGCCAGGCTGAGTAAAGAGCTGGAGCTTATTGACTCAGAAGCAAAAGTAAAGGGCATCAGCAAAGCGGAGATGCAGGAATTGTTTAACCGCCTGCTTGAAGGAATGGAGGAAGAAAAATGAACATTTTTATTAAAATCTTTTTACTGGTGCTATTGTATCCCGTCCTGCCCATTATGTATTTCCTGCTCATGAATGAAACCAAACCCAGAAAAAATATTGTTCTTGGCGTGACACTGCCATACTCCGCGCTGAATGCCCCGGAGCTCAAAGCAGTCTGTCAACAGTTTAAACGCACCTTGGGCAAAGCCGTCCTGCTCCTGGCATTCCCTCCCTTCCTTGTCTTCTTTTTCGACAGCATATCGGTCGTCATGTTTATTTTATTTTACTGGCTGCTTCTGGCAATTATCATACCTTTCATACCGTATACAAAATACCACCGGAAGCTGAAAGCCCTGAAGCAGGAAAGGAACTGGGGAGCCGGCAGCAGTCAAAAAATACTTGTCGACCTGAAAGCTTTAGCCGCAAATGATGTGCAAGCCAAAGTGTGGCCGGTCGTCCCTGCCCTGCTTATCAGTGCCTTCCCCCTTGCTTTCGAGTTAACGGCAGGACTTTCGCAAACACACTTCTCCATCCTTGCTGTCTGTGCCACGCTGCTGCTTGTCACCGTGCTGTTTTTTGCCCACTACCGGCTTGTTTCACGGCAGCGGACGGAAATAATTGCTGAAGACAGTGAGTACAACCTGGCCTTGACAAGGATCAGGAGGGAAAACTGGGCGCGCTTCTGGCTCTCTGCCGCCTGGATCAATGCGCTATATACCGTCTTTTTATGGCTGAGTATCACCGGCCGGGCCGCATTTACCGTCTTTCTATCTGCCACTGTCCTTTATACAGTTGCCATCCTCTGGGCTGTTTTAAAAGCGGAATTTTCCACACGCAACATGCAGCACAAGCTGGCGGCAGCCAGCCCCACGCCGCTCTACGCGGACGAGGACCGCTACTGGATCAACGGCATGTTTTACTAAACCCGCACGACCAAAAGTCGCTGGTCAGCAACCGTGTGGGCATCGGCATGACTGTAAACCTGGCACGGCCGGCGGGCAAAATCACCATGGCTTTTGCACTGCTCTGCCTCCTGTCAATACCGGTGCTTCCGCTCTGGGTAATGGCCGAGGAATTTACTCCCCTGCGCATTGAGGCCACTGAGTCGGCAATTGTCATCACCCATTTGTCGGAAATAGCAAAAATTACGGCAGGGGAAATTGAATCTGTTGAACTGCTGCCTGAGCTGCCCACCACAAGAAGAATCGCGGGTACCGGCATGGATAACCTGCGTAAAGGAACATTTGACGTGGAAGGCTACGGGCGGGGCAAGCTTTATTTAAACCCCCAAAAACCGCCTTTTCTTGTCATCTACACCAGGCAGGGCTTCATCATAATCAATGGAACCGGTGAAGTACTTGCTTTCCTGGAGGACAAAATTCCCGGGTTCTCCCCCTAGGAATGCCATAATACCGCTTCCCATATCGGCTTTACTCCCGGTCTTTCAAAAATGGTATATTCTTTTGTTCTTGCCACGTAATCCAGCAAAAACACTCTAATCTGATTTTCAATAAAGGAAAAAGCGTAGATAAGCTTTGTATAACGCCTCATATTGGGGACCACAAGGTTTCTGTGCCAGAGATCCTCTACGCTGGAAGCCGGTGTTTCCTGGTTTTGTTCATTGAACATTTTTGCAAAGGCTTTATACTCAAAACGTAAATGCACCGCATTTCCCCTAAGAGCGTTGCCTTCCAAATTATATGTACCCTTGCTTGCAAAACCTGTCTCTTTTACATACTTTAGGTATGGTTTCAATTTGTAGCGGACTTCCTCGTAAATTTCTTCATCTCCCACATTGGGAAAAGGTTTATAAATGCATTCACAATTTCTCTTGCCGATAAGAGATTTTACTTTTTCCCTGATACTGTCCCCGAATACAATAATCAGTTTTGGTTTTAGCAAAGAACAAGGCAAAGCATACTTTCCTGAAAAAACGTATCGACGTAAGCGGCTTGTACATGGCTTGCATGGAAGGCGCGGCAGAAATGACCTTCCACACTGGACGGGTGGAATCTCATGTTGAACGTCTTTCTCCACAATATAAACAACAACAGAGGCCGACATTTATGCCGGCCTCTGTTCAGACTGTAGACAAAAATGGCCTTTAGGAAGCAAAACCTAAAGGCCAAATTCTTTTTTAAACATAAAATTGCTGCAATATTAGAAAGCACCTCCTGCAGCGGGGAGGTTGTGGGCGGTAATGTC
>JAAYLG010000053.1 GCA_012522075.1 Bacillota bacterium | reverse complement strand
CCTCTGAGTAGCTATTTTTTAGTTACTCGTCCGGGCAAGGACGGTGAAGTCTTTCTTCTATTTTTTGAAGGTCGATTCCTCCAAAAGCCCCTACAGTAACTTTACACTAACCACCCGTTTATTTAAGGCATTATTTGGTAAAGCAGGTGGAAACCACAGCAGGCGGTGAGGGGTACCGGCGGAATCATAAACAGAAGCTTAAGTTCATAAAAGAACTTGTCTGAAATTATTGACAATTCCGGCGGCAGTACATATACTAAAGACACACGGCTGCCGGATGCCTTGCAGGAAAGGAGTGGAATGATGGAAGACCTGGCGCGTTATGTGATCATCTTGGCTGTGTTTCTTGGCCTTTCCTGGACTATGCGCTTAATTGTTTTGCTGGATGCATCCAGACGTGTACAGAGAAAAAATACCGAAAAAAAAACTGGTGTTATGCCTGGTCGCGCGACAACTGAAGGATAGTTCCTCCCCCGGCGGAGGAGTTTTTGTTTTTTGGGGATATAATTATCTTAACGGGAACCCGTCATCTCTGCTTCAGGAAAGATGGTTGTGAAGGAATATTTGACTATTTCACGAATAAAAACATAGCGGGCTGAAGTATTTTTTACTTCTAGAGAGAAGGTGACACGGTGCGAGTCGGAATCCCGAGAACGTTGTCGTTTTTTACGCTGTATCCGCTGTGGAAACCATTTTTTGAAGGACTTGGGGTAGATGTAGTGGTGTCGCCGGAGTCGAATAAAGCTTTACTTGATGAAGGGGTCAGGGAAACTGTCAACGATGCCTGTGTACCTATTAAATTGTTTCACGGCCATGTGGCGGCGCTTAAAAATAAAGTGGACATCCTCTTTATGCCGCGTCTTGTGTCCCTCGATGGCAAACATACGCTGTGCCCCAAATTCCTAGGCTTGCCGGACATGGTTCGCTGTTCTATCAGCGGCCTGCCGGAAATAATTGATTTCCGTCTGGACTTAAAAAAAGGGAAACTGGAGCTGTACCGGTTTTTATACCGGGTTGGGCAGCGTTTTACTGCCAGCAGGGCCAAGATTATTCGGGCCATATGGCTGGCAAGGCATAATTTTTCTCGTTACCGGAAATTATTATTGCAAGGTTTAACACCGCAAGAAGCTTTTAACTGCCTTGATACGGGGTACGAACCGCAACCCGAAAAAAACATGTCTTCCATCAGGCTGGCTGTGTTGGGGTACCCGTATAGTTTGTATGACAATTATATCAGTGTGGGGCTGCTGGAGAAATTAAAGTCATACGGCGTGAATGTGGTTACGCCGGAAATGGTGCCGGAGCGGGAATTGAAGCGTATGAGCAAAAACCTGCCCAAAAACCTTTTCTGGTATTACAGCAACCGTGTCGTCTGGTCGTGCATGTATTTTCTGCAAAAACAGAATGTGGACGGTGTTATCCATGTCACAGCTTTTGGCTGCGGGCCGGACGCAATGACAAATAAACTTGTGGAACTGGAAACAAAATATAACCCGCGTAAAATACCTTTTCTGACCGTAACCATTGATGAACATACCGGAGAAGTCGGTGTGGCTACACGGGTGGAAGCTTTTGTTGATTTAATCAGGCGGAAGAAAGGGATGGTATAATGAAAATCTCTTTCCCTTATATGGGGACATCACATATTGTCGCCGGTTATCTGCTGGAAAATTTGGGGCACGAAGTTATTCATCCGCCTGTTCCTTCCAAAAAAACATTGTCGCTGGGTGTGCAGCATGCTCCCGAGTTTGCCTGCCTGCCATTTAAAATAGTTTTGGGTACTTATCTGGAAGTTGTGGAAATGGGGGCTGAAGTACTGATTACTTCCGGCGGTTGCGGTCCGTGCCGGGCCGGTTATTATGGCGAGATGCACAAGCGCATACTGCATGATTTGGGTTATCCCGTTGAAATGATTGTTATTGAACCGCCCCTGGTGGAACCTTTCGATTTCTTTAAGAAATTGCACCGTTTGGTAAAGCCGAAAGGTTATATCAATTTGGTACGGGTTTTGCGGGTTGCCTGGGCTAAAATGCAGGCACTGGATGACTTGGAAAAAACGCTCCATAAACTGCGCCCCCTTGTGTTTGCAAAGAAACAGTTAAACCGCATATATGATGAAGGCCTGGAGGCTATTCGCAGGGCGGATTCCGTAAAAGAAGTTGCGGTCGCACGCAAGGATGCCCTGGAGGCAATGCACAGCCTTCCGGCCGACCATCATTATAAACCTTTGCGGATCGGTCTGATTGGTGAAATTTATGTCGTGCTGGAGCCGTTCGCCAATTTTGATATTGAACGCATACTCGGTGAAATGGGTGCCTATGTGCACCGTTCCATTTTTTTAACCAATTGGATACGTGATAATGTGCTGGCTCACGGTGAAAAAGACATTCGTGCCGCTGCGGTGCCGTTTTTAAACGAGATGGTGGGCGGACATGGTCAAAACAGCGTGGGGGAAGTGGTTCGCTATGCGGCAAAAAATTTTGACGGTGTGATCCAGCTGGCGCCTTTTACTTGTATTCCGGAGATTGTGGCAAAAAGTATTATGCCTGCTGCCAGCAAAGCAAGGGGCATTCCTGTTATGACTCTCTATTTGGATGAGCAGACCGGCCAGGGGGGGATTGAAACGCGCTTGGAAGCCTTCTTGGATTTGTTAAGACAGAAACGCAGAAAGCAGGAGGCGAGTTAGTTGCGAGGTTATTTGGGAATAGATGTGGGTTCAGTCAGTACCAACCTGGTTGTTATTGATGATGATTGTAATGTATTGATTGATGTCTACCTGAGGACCCGCGGTCAGCCGATCCAGGTTGTACAAGAAGGCATGCGGCAGGTGGAAGAAGCGATCAAAGGAAAAAATATTGAAATTTGCGGCGTGGGTACTACCGGCAGTGCACGGATACTGACAGGCGTCATTGTGGGTGCAGATACAGTAAAAAATGAAATAACGGCTCATGCCGTCGCCGCTTCCCATATGGTTCCGGATGTCCAGACTGTCTTGGAAATCGGCGGTCAAGACTCAAAAATAATTCTGCTGCGTGACGGTATTGTTGTGGATTTTGCCATGAATACAGTTTGTGCGGCGGGTACGGGCTCTTTCCTGGACCACCAGGCCGCCCGCCTGAATATTCCCATTGAGCAGTTCGGCGAATTGGCGCTGGAAAGCAAGTCTCCGGTTAGAATAGCAGGGCGCTGCTCAGTTTTTGCTGAATCAGACATGGTTCATAAACAGCAAATGGGACATCCGGTGCAAGACATTATAGCCGGGCTGTGTGACGCCCTGGTAAGGAACTACCTGAACAATGTAGGCAAGGGCAAGGAGATCCTGCCGCCGGTTGTTTTCCAGGGCGGGGTGGCGGCCAACGTTGGTATCCGCGCAGCTTTTGAAAGAGCACTGGGCCTGGAAGTTTTCGTGCCGGAATATTTTCACGTGATGGGTGCCATCGGTGCTGCGCTTTTAGCCAAATCTGCGATAAGAGGAAAAGGAAGAACTCAATTTCGCGGTTTTGCCGTTTCAGACATGGAATATAAAGCAACCAGCTTTGAGTGCAACGGTTGCCCCAACCTTTGTGAAATCGTCAATATCTCTGTAAACGGCGAGGTATTGGCACGCTGGGGCGGCCGCTGCGGCAAATGGGAAACTTTGCAGAAAACTGGTTAGCCGGGACACACGGGTGTCCCTTTTTCTGTGTCAACATGTCCTGCGCACATTTGGATTTGTCGGTAAAATACTGTTTCCGAGACTTGGGAGGAATCCTGCGGCCGTTCACGAAAAAACTGTTTCGGGATATAATGAATATGATAATATAAATTACAGTATGTAAGTGGCAGATTGCAGCACACTGTACTTTGATGCATTTCCGCCCTTATAAAAATAAGGAAGGGGCTTTTTAATGTATTGCGACAACGAAGAACAAAAAAGAGAACTGGCTCAACGCCGGGCCGCGGAACTTAAGGCACGGATTGAAGATTATCTGCGTGTCAGGCCGCTGATACCGGACGGGTTTTCAGGGTGGGAGAATATCCTTCGCCGCCAGGAAAAGATAAAGAAATTTTTCCGGGCAGGCGACAAGGAATGGTATGACTGGCGCTGGCAGGTCAGGTCAAGGATTGAAGATGTCGAGACATTGACAGCATTGCTTGCTTTGCCGCCGGAGAAAGTGGAAGAAATCCGTAAAGTGGGAGAAGTGTACCGCTGGGCTGTTTCACCATATTTTTTAAGTCTGATGGATCCGGAAAACCCGAGCTGCCCCATCATGCGCCAGTCCCTTCCGTCATTGCCGGAGCTTTTGGACAATGAAGGTACGGAGGACCCCATGGCCGAGGAGCTAACTTCTCCCGCCCCCGCCATAACACGCCGTTATCCTGACCGGCTAACGATCAATGTAACCAACCAGTGTGCCATGTATTGCCGGCATTGCCAGCGCAGGCGTAATATTAACAAACCTGATCAGATCACGCCGCAGTCTCATCTGCAGGCGGCCCTGGATTATATTCGTGAACATGAAGAAATCAGGGATGTTCTGCTCACAGGCGGCGATGCCTTTATGCTGAGCGATGAACAGATAGACTGGCTGTTGACGGAACTGGACGGGATTGAGCATGTGGAAATCAAGCGTCTCGGCACCAGAACACTGGCAACGCTGCCCATGCGGGTGACTGACAGGCTGTGCAGTGTACTGGAGAAACACTTTCCCGTGTATGTTAATACCCAGTTTAACCATCCTTTAGAAATTACGCCGGAAGTGGAAAAGGCATGCAAAAAGTTGAGCCGGGCGGGGGTGGCCTTGGGCAACCAGGCAGTGCTGCTTGCCGGCGTCAATGATGATGCCCATGTTATGAAAAAGCTGAATCAATATCTGCTGAAGGTGTTAATCCGGCCTTATTATATTTTTCATGCCAAGGCTGTCAAAGGGACGGCACATTTCCGTACCAGGGTGGAAGTGGGGATTGAAATTATGGAAAAATTACGGGGATATACTTCCGGACTTGCCATCCCCACTTACATCATTAACGCCCCGGGTGGCTACGGCAAAATACCAATGCTGCCTCAATACCTTGTTTCCAAGGATAGAGACAAAGTAAAAATCCGGACGTGGGAAAACCGTATTTTAGATTATGACAATCATGAATAGCCCAGCGGAAAAGCAGCACCGGGGTTATACCCCGGGCTGCTTTTTTTCAGGTCGGCGCCAGCCGGCGTTTTCAGCCTAGCTTTTTGCCGGGTGATAATATTTGCGGTAGTTGACGATTTGCTTCAGGTCGTTGAAAAAATGTTTTTTCAGGCGGGAGAAATTAAGATCGCCGGGCATCAACAAGGGGCGAATCCAGCGTGCCTGCTTAATCCTGGCTAAAAGTTCCGGGTCACGAATGTATTTTTTAACAAGACAGCGGGGGACAATGGCGCAGACACACGGTTTGTCTGCGAAGGTCAAAGGCAGATCCTGCTTTTCAATATAGTCGCGAACCAGGCAGGCTGCCAGGTTCAGGCCGCTGCCGGTAGTGTAATAATTGTTGCGCCCTTGCCTGATGTTCAATTCCAAAACCTTATATTTCCCGTCCCGGGCGTCGTATTTTATGTCAAAATGTGTAATGCCCACGACCTGCAATGCTTCCAGGAAAGGAATAAAACGTTCGCAGAGAGCTTTGTTGTTTTCGCTCAAAATGGCGGTGTAGTTTCCCACCAGCATGGGTGCATGGTCCTGCAGCAGGACATGGCCCAGGGCTACGCCTTTCACCTTGCCGTTGCGGTCGGAGTAACAGGTCAGGACGCGCATGGCCGTATCATCGCCGGGAATGTACTCCTGAATGATCAGGGTGCCCGGGTAGCCGGAGGCGCAGACTGCTGTTAAAACTTTTTGCAGTTCCTGCCTGTCTGTGAGCAGATAGCCTTTCTTTTTGCCTGGAAAAACATATTTGGAATAAAGCACGGTATCGGATGGTTTGACGAAAACGGGGAAAGGGAAAGGAAGATCAATATCCGTTTTTGCCCCTTTGCGGCAGGCAAAGATAATGGTGCGGGGGTAATCAAGCCCGTATTCCGCACACAGTTTATAAAATTCTTCCTTGACAACAAGCCGGTTGTAAAGTTCTTGACCAATGTATGGGATAAGAAAATTACTGCTTAAATATTCCCGGTTTTCTATGGCCAGGCGGACATAATTGTCATTAGTGCCCAGAATGATCTTTTTACTTCCCGGGTACTGCCGGTCAATTTCCGCCATCATGCGGATGAACACGGAGCTGTTTTCAATATCTTCGTTGTAATAACCCTGTATCAGGGCAGTGTCCGTAGTGGGGTAAATGGGGTGCTTGCCGGCAACGATGGATTTGACCCGGTACGCTTCATAAAACGACCTTGCAATGCTGTAATTGCTGATGTCCCCGCCAAGCAGTACCGGCAAGAAACCATGTTCTTCAAACTTCATCTTTTTTTCTCCTCCGTAAAAGCAGTCTGACAATTCTGCGGTAAAAGGGCACCAGTTTGGTAAAGACAAAGTAAAGAGGGGCGTTTGTCACATAAGTGAATTCACCGATAAATTCGATGTATTCGCCGCCGAATTTTTTCTTGAATTCATGCAGCCCCAGGAGGGGGTTGTCCTTTCGCAGGTCGCCGACGGTGCCGAACTGGTCATAATGCTTGATACCGTGCTCATGGGCATATCTGATGTG
>JAAYLG010000013.1 GCA_012522075.1 Bacillota bacterium | reverse complement strand
CTGCCGTAGATAGATTAGTGCCGCTGGCCGGCGAGTTTCAACGCATAGCCCTGTCCGCTACGGTGAATCCGCCGGAGAAGGTTGCCGCTTTTATTGGCGGTTTTACATCCCGCCGCGAGGGTGATGCCTGGCATTATCAGCCAAGAGAAGTAATTATCTGCCGGTCTCAGGTCCGGAAGCAATATCACCTGCAGGTTGCGACAGTATCACCAAAAGACAATATCCGAGAAAAGGAAGATGCCCGGTGGCTGGCACTGGCCGCTGAACTGGCGGAAAGAATTCGCCAAAACAGGGCAACCCTGGTGTTTTGCAATAACCGCCGCCTGGTGGAAAAAATAACCCGTTTTATTAATGATTGTGCAGGTGAACCTTTAGTTTATTCACACCACGGCTCTCTTGCCAAAGAGCTGCGCCTGGCGGTGGAAGACAAACTGAAACGGGGCGAACTGAAAGGGATTGTTGCCACTAACTCGCTGGAGCTGGGTATTGATATCGGCGTTTTGGATGAAGTGCTGCTGGTGCAGACGCCGCCGTCGCTAACCTCCACCATCCAAAGGATTGGACGGGCCGGGCACGGTGTCGGTCAGGTCAGCCGGGGCACCCTTTACCCTATTTTGGGCCGCGACTTTCTGGAGGCGGCAGTTACTTCACTAAGTCTGAGCGCAGCCGAAATTGAGCCTGTTTCCCCTATTGACGCACCTTTGGATGTCCTGGCCCAAGTGCTATTGTCCATGACGGTCACGGAAACGTGGGATGTGGATGAACTTTATGCTTTTTTAAAAACAAGTTATCCGTACCGCAATTTGTCCCGCAGAAGCTACGACCTGGTGCTTGAAATGCTGGCCGGCCGCTACGCGGAAACACGCCTGCGTGAGTTGAAACCACGGGTTATGCTGGATAAACTGAACAATACTGTGAAGGCGCGGGAGGGGGTGGCTGCGCTTATTTACCGGGAAGGGGGCACTATCCCTGATCGAGGCTATTATGATCTGCGCCTGGCTGATACAAAAGCAAAAATTGGTGAACTGGACGAAGAGTTTGTCTGGGAACGCAGCCTGGGCGATACTTTCCTTTTGGGCACGCAGGCGTGGCGCATTGTCCGGGTGACACATAACGATGTGGAAGTGGTCCCGGCCGAGAGTACGATTAATATTATCCCTTTCTGGCGGGCTGAAGAACAGTATCGCGATTTTTTCTATGCGGAAAAGATAGGCTTGTTTTTGGAGGAAGCGGATAAAAACCTGGACAACGCTTTCTTTGCCCGCACGCTGGTTACAGATTATCACTGGTCGGAAGATGCCTGCCGGCAGCTGCTGCATTTTCTCAGGCGACAGAAAGAAACAACCGGGAAGCCTTTACCGCACCGGCACCATCTATTAATTGAACATCTGACTGACCTGCAAAACGATCCTGGCAGCAAACGGGTCATTATCCATACCATCTGGGGCGGGAAGGTTAACCGTCCCTTCTCCCTGGAAGTGGCCGCCGCCCTGGAAGAAAAGTACGGTTATTCGCCGGAGGTCTATGCGAACAATGACAGCATTATGCTAGTTGTGCCCGCAGACTTTGCGGTGCGGGAACTTTTTGACCTGGTTGCACCTGAAAATGTAGAAAAACGTCTGCGGCAAAGGCTGGAAAGCTCCGGTTTCTTTGGCGCCAGATTCCGGGAAAATGCCGGCAGGGCCTTGCTTTTGCCCAAGGCCGGTTTTAGAAAACGCATGCCTCTCTGGTTGAACCGCCTGCGGGCAAAAAAAATGCTTTCAGCCGTTGCAAAATATGAAGACTTTCCCATCATGCTGGAAACATGGCGCAGCTGCCTGGCGGATGAATTTGACCTGGAAAGATTGAAGCAATTGCTGGAGGAGATAAACAGCGGCCGGATTGTAGTCAGCGAAACGCATACCTTTGAGCCGTCCCCTTTCTGTAGCGGTCTGATCTGGCGCCAGGTTAACAAGTATATGTATGAGGATGATACGCCGCTTGCAGAAAGGCCGTCAATATTAAGTGAAGAGCTGATAAAAGAGCTGCTGTCTTCACCGCAGCTGCGGCCGGAAATACCGGGAGGCCTGTTGGCGGAATTGGACGGGAAGCTGAAACGGACCGCCGCAGGCTATGCTCCCGGTGATGCGGAAGAATTATTGCTGTGGCTTAAAGAACGGCTTTTTATCCCCCGCAGTGAAGCGGAAGCGCTTTTAGCCGCCATGGAGCGGGATTATGGGTTGCAGCAGGAAGAAATCCTGGCCGGTCTGGAAGGCAAAGCTGCCTGGATCCACCTGCCCCGGGCGAAAGAGGACGGTTTGTGTGCACTGGAAGTCCTGCCCAGAATCTGCTTGGCCCTGGGGACCGATTTGCTTTCAGTGAGCCCGGCTCCCCTGCAGCCAAGGGCTGAACAGGAACTGGCAGCCGGCATGCAAAAAGTGCAAAACATGCTGCGGCAAGGGACTCCGGAAACAAAGCAGTGGCAGAGCGACACAGCGCTATTTGTAAGCCAGTGGCTCTCCTACTACGGACCGGTGGCAGCCGACTTTGTGCCGGCAAAACTAGGCCTGCCGGAAAATGTGTGGTCCGATGTCTTTGCTACCCTGCTGGCCGAAGACAGCATCGTTACGGATGTCCAGGTGCAGGCGAAAAAAGAGGTTGCTCTATGTGATCGGGAAAACCTGGAACGGCTGCTGGCCATGGTCAGACGGGCGCACCGTCCGCAATTGGCACCGCTTCCGGCGAGCAAGCTGCCCCTGTTTTTGGCAGCTTACCAGGGTGTGGCGGAAAAAGGCGCTGCACTTGAAGACCTTAAGCAGCGCTTTGAACAATTGTTCGGTTATGTAACCTATGCCCACCTGTGGGAGGAAGCCATCCTGCCCGCCAGGATGGAAACATATTTCAGTGCCTGGCTGGACAGCCTGCTGCAAACAAGCGACTTGATTTGGTTCGGCTGCTGCCAAAAGCGCATTGGTTTTTGTTTTGAGGACGATCTGGAGCTGTTTCATGTGCCGGAAGACGCGGGGGGTGATAAAAACGCTGCGGAAGTCCGGGCACTGTTCCCCGACCCATGGGGCAGGTATGATCTTCTGGCCTTAAGCCGCTTTTCATCCCTGGCTACGGACGAGCTGGCGCAGAAATTATGGCAGTATGTCTGGCAGGGGCTGATAGCCAATGACAGTTTTGCCGTACTGCGATCGGGCCTGCTGAACAAATTCAAGCCCGCTCCCCTGGATACCGGCCGCCGTCGTTTTGGCAGGCGCAGCGGTTTCAACCGCTGGGCTGCAACTCGGCCTCTGCAGGGGAGCTGGTTTCTCCTGCCGCAGAAGGAAGAGAGGGACGTCGTGGAGCAGGAGGAGCTGGTAAAAGACAGGGTCCGCCAGCTTTTATTGCGCTATGGCATACTTTTCCGGGAACTGCTGCAACAGGAGCTGCCCCAGATGCAGTGGCGCAATATTTTCCGCACACTGCGCCTCATGGAATTTTCGGGCGAGGTTTATGCCGGGCACTTTTTTCAGGGGCTTTCCGGCCTGCAGTTTGCCGGACCGGAAGCCTACAGGCGGCTGCAGGCCGGTTTGGATGAGGACAGCATTTATTGGTTAAATGCGGCCGACCCAGCCTCGCCCTGCGGTCTGAAAATACCGGGCTTGGACGAGGACCTGCCTCACCGGGTACCAACCAATTACATCGTTTTTCATGGCTCCAGCCTGAAGGTAGTTGCCCGGCGCAACGGGAAGGCGCTCTTGATCAAAACCGAGCCGGATGATCCTGTCTTACCGGCTTACCTTGCTTTTTTCAAGACGCTTCTAACCAGGGATTTTAATCCCCTGCGCAGCATTAAGGTGGAAACCATCAACGGTAGGCCCGCACTGTCCAGCCCATATAAAAAAGCCCTGCAACAGGCGGGCTTTACTGAACAGTATAGATTCCTTGAACTGCGCAGGGCATACTGGTAACGCAAGCCGTGAAACAGATGATGAGGAAGTTTATGAGTCTGGGTTTTTTAGAAAAACAGGAGCTATGCGGTCGATGCGGTTTGTCCAGATCCCGCCTGTAAAGTCTTCCGGCAATTGTGTTAGCGATTCAACAGTATCAAAACCTTCGGAGAAAGTGCCGTCGCCGGCAACAATAATGACGCGGGTATCGGCTTTTTCCATTCGCTTCAGGAAACGATGCGGCCAGCCCCACAGCAAGCGGGCATAGCGCAGGGGCAGATGCAATTGTGTATGCCGTATAGCTTTGGGGATGTACCCGGTCCAGCCGACGGCCAGATAACTTAGCAGTGCTTTCTTCATGGTTGCCTTGGACATGACACGCAGCCGGGGCAACTTTTTTTGCAGCACGGCAATGGGCTCATCCCCGCCGTAAACAGTTAAGTTGTCCAGCCTTTCCTCTGGATAAGCACGTAAAAATTCCGCCAGCATTTCACCTTCTCCGGGGTCATTGCTTTTGACATGAATAAGCAGCAACTTGTGCGGGAAGCGTTCCAGCACTTCCGCCAGGGTGGGCATCAGCCCGACGCCCTTGCCCCGGAACGGGTAGGTTTTCCCATTGTCCGCCGTATAACCGTAACCGACGTCAAGCTTTTTCAAATCGGCCAGGCTGTGGTCCCGTACCGGGCCTGAACCGTCGGTACGGTAGTCAAGGATCCAGTCATGAAAAACGACAAAATGCCCGTCTCTGGTAGGATGAATATCAAGCTCTACTATGTCGGCGCCGGCGGCAAAGGCGGCTTCCATGGAGGCAATTGTATTTTCCAGGTAAGGGTGTTCCGGTTCATAAATGCGTGCTGCCGTATTGGTTTCATCCGTTATTCCTTCCATGGGAAAAGTCTGCGCCAGGCCGCGGTGCGCTAGAAGGAGCGGCCTGCCTTCCGGCCTGAGCCAAAGAGAGCTATTGTTCAAATAGACGAAAACAAGCAAAAGCAAAACGATTAATCCTACACGCCGCCAAAATTGTTTCATCATATCCTCCTGCTTCTTTGACGAAAGTAAGAGTAACCTGACTTGACTCGCTCTTCCAGCGCTTCGGAAGCGATCTTGCTCAGAACAAAGAAATGGCAGTATTTAATTCCACAGCAAACTGCTGTTGCCCTGCCTGACAGCCGCAGAAGATACGCAAATGTTGACGGCGGATATTACATGAATGAAGCGGCCGTTATGGTTTTCATACGGCCGCTTGCCTGTTTATACAACAGGTTCTACCACGTTTTTTCCAGCGGGACATCAAAGACGCCCAGGGGCTGGTCGCTGCCGGGTTTATATTTTCTGTAGACGCCGGCCAGAGAAATGTCATTGAAAAAGATCGGCTTTTGGGGATCATATACTTCCCGGAAAATAAGGGGGCAATGATAGAAACCTGCCTTGACATAGACGAGAGTCGGTTTGGTGATAATAAACTTCTCCATATTGGCGTTTTCATCACCCAAATGAAGCTCGACAACGCCGCCAAGTTCGTCCATGGTTGTCCCGCTGCCGGCAAAGAATAAAAACTGGTCAAAATCATGCCGGAAAGGTTCCTTCTCCCAGACCAGCGGCTCCGTAATTGCCCACCAGCTCAAGTCAATGTTCTGTTCCTTATTAATGTGCACCATGCACGGTGCTTTAAGCTGCGGGAATGGCGGGGGCGAAAGCGGCTTCAGCTCGAAAACAAATTTTTCTTTTAACTGATCTCTGAGATTTGCCATTTTCTGGCCCTCCCTTTTTGAGAATTTTGTTCTTGCAGGTATGACGTTCAATAAAAATAGCCTGCCAACAGGGCAAAGACGCCGGCCGTCCATGCCGCCCAGTGCTGGACATTGTGAACTCCGATCGCTTTGTCATTGCCTACACCGGTAAGCGGGTCAATCATATGGTAGAAGCCGGCTTGCTGCACGGCACGCGCGTAGCGGCGTGCAACTTCACGTGCCTCTTTCATGCGGCCGCAAAAAGCAAGACCAAGCGCAACGAGACACGTTGTCGGCGATTGGATGGTGCCCCTGGACCAGCCGTGTTCGAAATACGGGCTGTTTAGCGCTTCCGAAGGAATGCCGTAAGGGGTGATATGCACGTTTTCCGTGAACAGCTCTCTAACAAGGACATCGACAATATGCCGCGGCAGACGCTTCCCCATAACCAGGGGGGTAAAAAAGGAGATGGATCCTGTTGAGATAATTTCCTTTGTCCCCGCATGGAAGGCGACAAAACGCTTGCCCGTCCAGAAAGCTTTCAGCAGCCTGTCGCTAAGCGCAGTGGCTTCTTCATCCCACGCTTTGGCCTCCTGCTCCCTGTCCAGCAGGGCGGCGAGCCGTGACAGTGCATCCGCCATGGTGACCAAATAGGCTGCCAGTTCCGGGCAGGCCAGCGGCAATCCTTTAATACACATGGAAGTGTCTTCACAGCCGGTCTCATCGCATTGATGATATTCCGGCAGGCCGTCCCGGTCCAAATCGCGGTATTCAAAAAAGAACCGGTAAAGCTTGGCTACTTTTTCATACAGCTGTTCCTTGCGCTCTCTGGAGATAACGGACAGGTCGCACCGGTCCATCAGCCAGTTAAGAGCAACGCCGTAGATGGGCGGCTTGAAGGTAAGAAAGGTAATGTTTATTTCATCGATATGATCGGGGATCTGGCCGGTTTCAGGATCCTGATAATCAAAAATAGACTCCAGGAGGTTCCAGGCGAAATCAATATTTTTGCAGTGTGCCATTGCCTGAAAGGCTTGTTGCCAGCAATAGCATTGGCCAAACATTTGGTGCATCATGGTGATCATTTCCCGTTTAATCAGGCTGCGCGGCTGCGGTACGCGCGTGTGGGACCAAATCATCCACGCCGCCTTGTCGCGGCTTTTGGCAAACTCTGCGGGAAGCTCGGGGAAGCATGTGTCCCTGTACTGCTCGAAGTCTGCCAAAACAGCGGCAACGGAGGATTTGTAGTCCGGGTAGGAGGGGCGCCTTTTGGAGTCCAGCTCAAATTCTTCCACAGAAAGGTCAAGGATGCCCTTTTCATCCGGGTGCCAAGTGCCGCGCATGTAAAGATTTCGCATGGCGCGCCAGTTGTAGGGTGCATCCATGACGCAGCTTCCTCTGACGGGGACAAAAAGCCAGTTGACGGCGCTTTTGTATGTAGTAAGTAGCCACGAGCCGTCCAGCATATCCCTGACCGCCGCATGAAAAGCCGACAAGGGAGCATTTAAAACAAGCGAGAGGCCATCCTCCGAATGAAACTGCAGCAGGTTGTATTCCGCAATGCAGATATGCATATTGCCGTAATCAGACTCCAGAATAATTTCGGCGGGGGTGCTGGAAACCGCGAAGGGGACGGGCTTGCCGTCTTTTTCCAATGTAATTTTCATGACCCTGTTTATAGTGTCAAGACTGGAGTAACCGTACCCGGTGGAGCGGGTAGTTCCAACCCATAAGTCGGCGGCGCCAAAATGGTCCCGGCCGATGTCACTCTGCTGCACAATGAAGAATGAGCCTTTTCTGCCGAACGGGGCGCAGTGAAAGTCAATAAAACGTTTACCCTCTTTCATCCGGTGTCTACCTCCAATCATTATTTGCACATTACGCTATAGCCTTACTTTTTTACTGAAAAGGCGGAATACAGAATAATATTCTGATAACTCAATCATATCATTGCCCAACAGGTAAGGCAATCCAATTCCGTCCCAGTTGTTGTCTATATACTTGATGGTCTCTTGGATCCTTTTCTGTCTGGAAGGCTCATCAGCTCGCTCCAAGGCTTCCTGCAGCCATGCCAAAACAGTTTGTTTGTTTAAACTCCGGATCCCTTTGTAGATATGCTTCCTTAAATCAGGAGCATGGGCTGTGGCTTGTGTAATATATTT
>JAAYLG010000052.1 GCA_012522075.1 Bacillota bacterium | reverse complement strand
TATGCTGTTCATGCAGGATGAGGCACTCCTTTCGGTACTGTTTTGTTGTCGTAACTTAACAATAACCGAATTGTCCTCATCTTGCATTCTTTTTTTTAAAGCCTAGTGTCCAAGATCTATTGTAGTACTACACCATCTCAGACATAATAACATGGGTTTGTCTTGCCGCTCCCCCCGCTATATGGTATAAAAAAGAAAAACACTGGAGGATACCATGAGACTGGGATGCCACCTGTCAATTGCCAAAGGCTTGGACAACGCAGCCAAGGAAGCAAAGGCCCTGGGAGCAAATACTTTCCAGTTTTTTTCCCGCAACCCGCGTGGGGGGAAAGCCCGGGTGATTGGAGAAAAAGAAACAGCCGCCTGGCAGGCTGTACGCAGGGAATATGACATTTATCCCGTAGTTGCCCATCTGCCGTATACTGTTAATATGGCCGCATCGGGAGAGCGGCCGCATGCTTTTGCCAAAATGGTTGTGGCAGAAGATCTGGAGCGCATGGAAGAAATTGGCGCGGAATATATAGTTGTCCATCCTGGCTCACATGTTTCCGCCGGGAGGGAGGCGGGCATCAAACGCATTATCGACTGCCTGGAAGAAGTTTTCCTGCCCCATAACGGCAAGTGTAGGCTGCTTTTGGAAACAATGGCAGGGCAGGGGACGGAAATTGGCTCGCTGGCGGACATAGCTGAAATTATGAATGCTCTGGGCAGACCCGAGCGCCTGGGCATCTGCCTTGATACCTGCCACCTGACAGGGGCGGGGTTTGATTTTCTGCAAAAAGAGGAGATGGAACGGCTGCTTGCGGAAGTGGACAGGCTGATAGGCATAGACCGCATTGGTGCGGTGCACCTGAACGATTCTAAATTCCCTCCGGGCAGCCATAAAGACAGGCATGCCCGCATCGGAGCCGGCTACCTGGGCAAGGAAGGGATGCTGAATTTTATCTCCCATCCTGCACTTGCCGGGCTGCCGTTTATCCTGGAAACGCCTGTGGATGATTACAGTGAATACGGTGAGGAGATTGCCCTGCTTTTAGGGTGGGTCGCCGAAAAGGAAAAAATATTGCATTAAAGTCACGGTAAATGTGCTCAGGGTTGCGGCCGGGTGCGACACTGCAGGCGGCAAATGGGAAGGAGAGACTGCTTTGGCTGCAGGGAAGACCGGTATGACCAAAATAAAATATCGACAATTGCTCGTGGCCTTGGCCGTATTGCTTTGTCTTTACTTTTTCCTGGTTCTCTACGCCGGGTATTTATGGGGCGGCCACTTTTATTTCGGCCTGCTGGCGATTATGTTTTTTCTGCCCTTGCTGTGGCTTGTGGCGGAAAAAATGAAATATGCCGGGATGGTCGAGGAGCTGCAAGCGGCATGGGGCAAAAAAATAGACAGGGTCAGGGATATGGCGGAGCTAAAAAAGTACGCGCGCTTATTTCCGGTTGACCCGCAGGTTGAAAGTGTTCTCACTGAACAGTCTCAGGAAGACCTGCATTTTGACCTGCTTTTTGCTCTTTTGGACAGGACGCTGTCGACACCCGGTGCCCAGATTCTCTATAACATGCTGCAAAGACCGCTTTTGAACCCGGAAAAACTTAAAGCCCGCAGCAGGACGATCAATCTGTTCGACAAAAACCCCGACTTGCGTCTGCAACTTTCGATTGCGCTTAAGCGCCTCTCCCGGGAGCATCCCGATACAATTACCGGGCTGCTTTGGGATGAAATCAGGGAAACAAAAAAGCTTGGCCTCATTCCCGGTATTTTAGCCCTGCTTGCCCTGGCGGCGGTTGTTTCCGTCTTTATTTACGGCATAAAAGGGGTCTTCCTGGGTCTTTTGCCCATGTTTATCATAAATTTTACCTATGCGGAGAAACAAAAAAGGGAATACTTCCTGCATTTACCTGCCCTCCGTTATATTAGCACGCTTTTAGCGGCGGCACAGGAGCTGTCAAAAAGCTGCAGTAAGCTTCTGCCGGCATACAGTGAAATACTTGCCGCCAATGTCCGCGCCTGCAGAAAATTATTGACGCGACCGGGCAGGCGGGTGCTTGGGATCCTTGATTCATTTGGCCTGTATGATTATTTAAACGTGCTCTTTTTGCTTGATGTGCGCTCTTACACTGCGGATCTGGCGGTAATCAGGCGCACACGAAAAAACTTGCAGCAGCTATACCAATGTATCGGAGAAATTGACGCCCTGCTTGCCGTCTCCTCATTTCGTGCCGGCAGCAAAAAATGGTGTGAACCGCGGCTGATATTGGGAGCAGGCAGCATCTCCGCCGAAAATATCTATCACCCGCTGCTGGAAAACCCTGTTGCCAATTCCATTGCTCTTTTTCAGCCGGGAACAATTGTCACAGGTTCCAACATGTCCGGCAAATCAACCTTCCTGCGTACCGTGGCTGTCAATGCAGTCCTGGCGCAGACAATATACACGTGCTTTGCGGAGAGCTATCAGGCGGGGTACTTTTCCATTGTTACTTCCATCCATAAAGAGGATTACCTGCCGGGGGGAAAAAGTTACTTCCTGGTCGAAGCTGAGGTGATTCTGGCTATGATCAGGAAGGCAGAAAGCAGCCGTGTTGTTTCCCTCTGCATTATTGATGAACTTTTCCGCGGTACCAATTCGGCGGAAAGGATACCGGCGGCGAGAGAAGTGCTGAATTACTTTGCCGACAAAAATATTTTGTGTGTTATTGCCACACATGACCTGGAGGTTGCGGAAAGCTGCTCGCATATTTATGCTTTGTATCATTTCAGCGAACGGGTGGGTGCTCAGGGCCTGGAGTTTGATTATAAGCTGCACAAAGGGATTGCGACTACAAGAAATGCAATCCGCGTGCTTGAATATCTCGGTTACCCTGAGACTATAGTAAAGCGGGCATTGGAAAAGGCGGCCGGGCGGCAAAATCAAAAGCGGAAATAGGGATCAGGATTTGCCGTTCAGACCGGCTTATAAGCCAAAAAACAAACCGCCGGTTAAGCATTATTGCTTAATAGCGGTTTGTATGCAAGGAAAGGCCGGCGTTGCGCCGGCCTTTTGCTTAATCTGCTTTTGTCCCGTCCGCTTGTCCCGGAAAACCCGGTTACCCCTTGTTATTTCTGTTTGTCACCGGAGAGGGTGATTTTAACGTCAAGCGCCGCGGCTTTATCGGGATAGGCGATAACAGGGTTCAGGTCCAATTCGGCGATTTCAGGGAAGTCCAGAGACAGCTGGGCAATTCTAGCAATAGTGTCTATAATGGACGGAATGTGAGAAGGTTCGCTGCCGCGATAACCCTTGAGGAGGGTGTACGCTTTGGTTTCGCTGATCATTTCTTCTATATCTTCACGTGTCAAACCATTGGCCAGTCGGAAAGAAACATCTTGCAAAAGGTTTACATAGATGCCGCCCATACCAAAAGCAATAAGCGGGCCGAACTGAGCGTCACGTGTCATACCGATAAGCGTTTCATTGCCCTTAGGCATCATGGGCTGCACTTCAATGCCGTAAATGCGAGTATCCGGCAACTGACGCGTTACACTTTCCATAATGTCATTATAGGCATCTTTTACTTCCTGCGCCGAATTCAGGCCGACTTTTACGCCGCCCACATCACTTTTATGGATGATTTGTGGCGAGGCAATTTTCAGCACCACGGGATAGCCCATTTTTTCCGCTGCCGCCACCGCTTCGTCCGGACTGTTCACCAGGTATACCGGTACCACAGGGATCTTGTAAGCTTCCGCCACCTTTGTTGCCTCGCTGCCAAGGAGGGTGACGCGGTTGTCGCCCAGGACTTCTACAAAGACTGCCTTAACTTTTTCCTTGTCCACATCAGCTGCGGGTCCTATAGGCTTGTTCTTTTGCAGTTTTTTCCGCAGTGCATCATAAGTGACAAGGCCGGAAATAGCCTTCAGGGCAGGTTCCGGGAAAGTATAACAGGGAATTCCTGCTTCGGAAAGGATGCGGATGCCTTCCGTCAGGCTTTCTCCCCCCATGTAGGAAGTAAAGAGAGGTTTTTGCGGGTATTTCTTATGCAGGTCAACTATAATATTGGCGATTTTGACAGGTTCAGTGACAGCTGTAGGGGAGAGGAGGACAAGGGCACTGTCTGTATTGTCGTCCTTCAGGATGGATTCCAGCGCAATTTTGTAGCGCTCAGGGGTGGCGTCGCCCAGAATGTCCACCGGGTTATAAACACTGGCTTCCACCGGTAGCTGGGAACGCATATATTCCAACGTTTCTTTATTAAAACGAGCCATTTTCAGTTTATTGCGCTCAGCACTGTCGGTGGCAATGATGCCGGGGCCTCCCGAGTTTGTGACAAGGGCAACCCGGTTGCCGGCAGGTACGGGCTGGTTAACAAAAGCAACCGCCATGTCAAACAGATCCGACATATTCATGGCACGGATAACTCCGCACTGTTTAAAGGCAGTGTCATATGCCAGGTCACTGCCGGCAAGTGCGCCGGTGTGTGAAGAGGCGGCACGGGCACCGTCTTGGGATGTGCCGGATTTGAGGATAATTACCGGCTTAATCTGGCTGGCTTTGCGCACAACCTCCAGGAAACGTTCCCCGTTTGTGACATCCTCCAGATAGCAGAGAATAACGCTGGTGTTGGGATCCTCGGCTGCAGCCATAATAAAATCGGCTTCGTCCAGGTCTGCTTTATTGCCCATGGAGACAAATTGGGAAAAGCCGATACCGGCACTGAGGCTCCAGTCCAGAATGGCCAAAAGCATTGCTCCGCTTTGTGAGATAAAGGCGATTTTTCCTTTCAGGGGCATGTCTTTGGTAAAAGAACCGTTGAAGGGCGCATTGGTGTCGATAACACCTACAATATTGGGGCCGACAATGCGGATGTTATACTTTTTGCAGATTCTAACCAGTTCCTGCTCGCGTTCAGCCCCTTCCTTGCCGATTTCTTTAAAGCCTGCTGTGATTACAACCAGGAATCTTACTCCTGCCACGCCGCATTCCTCGGCCACTCCTGCCACCAGGCGGGCCGGTACAGTAACGACGGCTACATCAATTGGTTGTCCCACATCTTTCACGGAACGATAGCAGCGGTATCCCAAGATTTCTTCTTCATTCGGGTTGATAGGATAAACTGCGCCTTGGAAACCGCTGTTTCTTAAGTTGGCCATGACGGAATACCCTATTTTTCCTTTTTTGTTGGATGCTCCGATCACAGCAACAGATTGTGGTTTGAAGAGCCTTTGTAAGTCACTCATTGTAAATCACACACCTTTATTTAGTTATACGGAAAAATAAGTACATTTTCCCCCAGGCTATATTGTATCAGTTAACACAATATTAATCAATTGTTCTTTATTAATCGATAAAAATAATAATTATTCACAAAACTGATTAAATTAAGCGAATTTGTTTATTGCCACCAGCCGCGACTTTTCTCTATGTAAAGTTTATTGACGGAATGCAACTATTGTCGAAAATGCCAGGAGCAGGAAGGAATGGTTTGTTCTCGAGTCGAATGATTTAGAAAAAGATGGTTCCGTGACGGGACGGTGGCAAGGTTGGAGGAAGTCAAACGACTTGATCGGACAATAAAACAGATGCTGCTGACAATAGAAAGGGGACGCAGCCAGATTATCAGCATCGCCCGCGATGCCCGCAGGCAGCGGGAAGAACTGACGGCACGGCTGGTTGAACTGAAGGGCGAGATTGTCGGCGTTATTACCGAGATTGACAGATTGGAACGCGACTTTAGACTGGCACGCTACCATCTGATGGAAGTAAATAAGAATTTTCACCTTTACAGCGAGCGGGAGATCCAAGTAGCGTACGAAGAAGCTCAACACCTGCAATTGCAACTGACGGCCATGCGCGAGCGGGAAGAGCAATTACGCAAGCAGCGGGCGCACCTGGATGAAATGTTGCGTCATGCTACGGAAACGTTAAGCAGGGCTGAAAAACTGGAAAACCAGGTGGGTCTGGCAATTCAGCTGCTTTCCGGCGATTTGCATAATATGACGGCCAGACTGGACGAGTTGCAGACAAAGCAGCAATTAAGCCTACGTATCATTAAGGCGCAGGAAGAGGAAAGGCAGCGTGTTGCCAGGGAAATTCATGACGGCCCCGCCCAGTCCATGGCCAATGTGGTCCTGCGGGCGGAAATCTGTGAAAAGCTGATGGACTTGGAGCCGGAGAAGGTCAGAGAGGAATTGCATGATTTAAAAAGAATGGTCAGAGAAAGTTTGCAGGAGGTACGCAAGATTATTTTTAACCTGCGGCCCATGGCCCTTGATGATCTCGGCATTGTCCCCACGCTGAAACGCTACCTGGCTGATTTGCAGAAAAGAACTGATATTGTCATGGAATTGACAGTGTTGGGCGATGAAGAACAGCGTCTGCCCAGCGCTCTCGAAGTAGCCATTTTCCGTATTGTCCAGGAAGCTCTGAACAATACGGTGAAACATTCCGGTGCCAGGCACTGCATTATCAAACTGGAGCTTTTGGCCGGACGGGTGAACATAGTAGTGTCGGACGACGGCTGCGGTTTTGACACAGAGCAGGTTTTGCACGCCGCCGGCGGGGATAATGACAGTTTCGGCCTGCTGGGGATGCGGGAACGGGTCCAGTTGCTGGCGGGAGAGATAAATATAAATTCTGCTCCCGGCAAAGGCACGGAAATCAGCATCACCATACCTACCAGAGGTGAGCAAAAGTGACCATGGAAAAAATAAAACTGCTTCTAGTGGACGACCATGCCTTGCTTCGCGACGGTTTGCGGCGTATTTTTTCCCTCCACGACGACCTGGAGGTGGTGGGGGAAGCTGCGGACGGACAGGCGGCATGTGCGCTGGCCAAAGCCTGCCGGCCGGATGTTATTCTCATGGATATCAATATGCCCGGGGTGAACGGCATTGAGGCGACACGGCAGATAAAAAGAGAGATACCCGAGGCAAATATTATTGCCCTCACCATTCATGATGACGAAGAATATATTTATGAGCTTGTTAAAGCGGGCGTTTCCGCTTATATCCTGAAAGATATTGAGACGAACGCGCTGGTGGAGGCAGTCCGGAAAGTTTACCGGGGAGAAAGCGTTTTCACCCCCGCCGTTACAGCCAAGATGCTGGGTGAATTCCGTCGCCTGGCTGCCAGGCAAAGCATGCCGGAAGAGCCGCTGACACGCCGGGAAATTGAAGTTTTAATCCTGATTGCCCGGGGTAAAAGCAACAAGGAGATCGGAGAAGAACTTTTCATCAGTGAAAAGACTGTTAAAAACCATATTACAAACATCTTCCGCAAACTGAATGTGCATGACAGGACACAGGCCGCCCTCTACGCCGTGAAGAACAGAATGTTAAAGCTTTAAGCGGGACTCAAGCCCTGTTTTTTTGTGACCAAAGCCGGATTCGCCTCCGGCTTTTTTTTTGCTACAGTAAAGTTGCGGAGGTGTCTCATATTGAAAACACCGGTAACTTTTTTTCTCTCTGAAGAAGGACAGGCCCTTACTGAATACGGCCTGGTGCTGGCGTTTGTGGTCATGGCTGTGATCCTGGTTTTACGCTACCTGGGGACGGCGGTGTCCGCCCTCTTGCAGCAGTTGCCGGACGCCTTTGCCGGCGTCAAGTAGAGCACAGTAAAAAATGGGACTGTAGTCCTGCAGGAATTGAGACGTTAGTTTGTTGTCCCCGCCATGGCAGGGTGGTAAACTGAAGATGGAAAAGTATTCGGGAGAAAGAAAAGAGGAGGCTATTGCTTATGAAAAATATGCTTGCCAGGTTTTTGGCGGATGAGTCCGGCCAGGGCATGACTGAATACGCATTGATTCTTGCTCTTATAGCTATTGTTGTTATTGGTGCTCTAGGCTTGCTGGGCGGTAAAATCAAAGAAGTATTTGAAAACATCACCGATGAACTGGATGTAACCGGCGAAGGCGGCAGCTAAACGAACGAAGAATCATCCCCCAGGGTCGGCCCTGCCCGCAAGGGCAGGGTTTTTTCATCTTCGCTCCGGCATACCGGCAGGCCTGCTGCAAGGGAGCCGCGGCAGACGGGATTTGCCAAGCATGAAAGCGTCCTGCTGGCAACGTCCGGCTTGTTTTCCCAACCGGATACAGTGAAGGGGAATAGTTATGAAAGGAAACAAACTGTTTTTATTGGCACTGCTTTTGGCCATTGCCGCAGCGGGCGCGGCCTATGTCTATCTAAATGAATTGGAAACACAGAGCAAGGCGGCGGCCAAACTGGTCTCAGTATACGTGCCTGCGGTGGAGATACCCGCCCGGACCAAGCTGAATCTGTCCCTTTTGGAAAAGATGGAAATACCGGCGACGGCGCTGCATAGCGACGCTGTCATCACGGAGGAGCAGCTGGCGGGAGCTTATGCCAGGGAGCGCCTGCTGCCAGGTGAGCAGATCCTGGCATCACGCCTTGTTTACACGCAAAATACGGGCAGCCTATCCTACAAAATCAGTCCGGGACACAGGGCGCTGACGGTCCCGGTGAACAGTGTTTCCGGCGTAGGCGGCTTTATTCTGCCCGGCGATTATGTGGACTGCATTGTTACCATTGACCCGCCGGAGACGGCGGAAGGGGCGCCTGTGGAGACAATAACACGCGTTGTGGCGGAAAACATTCGCGTTCTCGCAGCAGGACAATATGTACAGCAGGATGACAAGCAACAGCTGGCCGTGGAGACGATCACGCTTGATGTCCCGGCGGAAAATGTCTCCGCCATTATTTTGGCGTTGGAGAGGGGCAGCCTGCGGCTGGTACTGCGGCCTGCAACAGACACGTCGGCACGGCCGGTTAAGCCTTTCCGTCTCAGCCAGTTTTAGGCTTAAGGCGATGCTATAACAGGAGGGAAGCACATGGAAAAAATTAAAGTGCTTGTGGTCGATGATGTGCCGCAAACGAGAAAAGATATTATCCGCCTGTTATACTTCGAGGAAGATCTGCAGGTTGTAGGAGAAGCCGGCGACGGAAAGGAAGCGTTGCAGAAAATTGCGGAACTGGCGCCCGATGTGGTCCTGATGGATATCAATATGCCTGTGATGGACGGCATTACCGCCACGGAAAAAATCTCCCTCCTTTATCCCCAGACCACAGTGGTTATTATTTCCATCCAGGGGGAGCCGGAATACCTGAAAAAAGCCATGGTGGCAGGGGCGCGCGATTACCTGGTCAAGCCTCTCTCTAGTGAGGAAATGGCTTTAACCATCCGGGCCGTCCATAGGCAAAAAGTGCTGCACAGCAGCAGGGACAGTCAGGCTCTTTTAGCAGAAAACCTCCCGGAAAACGGCGCTCAGACACCGGGGGAAAGCGGGGCAAAAGTGCAGGAAGCAAAACAGCCGGGGCAAATCCTGGTTGTTTTTTCCGGTAAAGGCGGGGTAGGAAAAACTACTGTAGCCACCAACCTGGCGGTGGTGCTGGCTCAGCAGGAAAAGAAAAAAGTGGCCCTGCTTGATTTAGACCTGCAATTCGGCGATATTTCCGTTCTGCTGAATCTAAACGACGGCAGCAATATCAGCGAACTTGTGCGGCAGGCAGACCCTATTACACCGGAGGTACTGGACGGTTATCTGATCCGCCATATTACTGGTATTGATATTTTGCCGGCACCATTGTTTCCCCAGGATGCCGAATATGTTTCTCCGGCACATACGGAGGTTATTCTCTCGCTCCTGCGGCGGTCCTACGATTATCTGGTGGTGGATACGCCGTCGATTTTCAATGATATTACTTTACAGGCGCTGGAGGTTGCGGACCAGATCCTACTTTTGATAACACGGGATATTGCCGCCATTAAAAATGCCAAAACAACACTCAATATCCTGGAAAGCCTGGAGCTGCGGGAAAAAGTGCGTATTGTGCTTAACCGCAGTGATCAGGATCTGGGTGTCGATATTCCCGACCTGGAAAAAGGGCTGGAAATTACTGTGGCACACCAGATTGTTAGTGATGAAAAAGCAGTAATCTCTGCAATTAATAAAGGTATCCCTGTTGTCATCAGCCAGGCGTCCTCCGAGATCGCCAGGTCTTTCCGGCGTCTGGGGGAGCGGACGGTTAACAGCCGGCGGCTCACCATGGCCGATAAACAGGGAAAAAGCCTGATCACAAGGATTTTCAGTTTATAAAGGAGGAAGGCGCGGGCAATGTCTCTGCTGGAACGTCTGGAGCGCGTAAAACGACAGGAAAATCCGGGCAATAAACCCGCTCTTGTTGCCGTGGAAAAAAAGCAGGAGCCGGCGGCAAAAAATGATCCGTACTCCAAGCTGAAAATTAAAATTCACCAGCAAATGATTGAAAAACTGGGACCCCAGACGGAGGGAGAGACCGGAGAACCGCTGCAGGCCCGGCTGGAAAAATTGGTGGCAGAGGCCATTGATCACGAAGTAGCTTTTATCCCCAAAGGGGAGAAGCAACGTATTATTGCCGAAATTGTCGATGAAGCCATTGGTTTTGGGCCCATTCATCCGCTGTTGAAAGATGAAACAATTACGGAAATAATGGTAAACGGGCCGCGGCAGGTTTATATAGAACGCGACGGAAAACTGGAACTGACGGATGTTACTTTTCGTGATGACGAACATGTTATGCATATTATTGAAAAAATTGTTGCTCCCATTGGGCGTCGTATTGATGAAAGCTCCCCCATGGTTGATGCAAGGCTGCCGGACGGCTCCCGGGTTAATGCGGTAATCCCTCCCATTTCTCTGGTGGGGCCCTCTATTACGATCCGGAAGTTTGCCAGGGAACCCTATACTATTGACGATCTGCTCAATTTTGAAACTTTGAACCTGGAAATGGCCGCATTCCTGGAGGCAGCCGTCAAGGCGCGGCTTAATATTGTGGTCTCCGGGGGCACCGGTTCCGGTAAAACAACCACCTTGAATGTGCTGTCTTCCTTCATCCCGCACCACGAGCGAATTGTTACCATTGAAGACGCGGCCGAACTGCAGCTGTGCCAGGAGCATGTTGTGTCGTTGGAAACAAGGCCCAGCAATACTGATGGGAAAGGTGCTGTAACAATCCGTGACCTGGTGCGCAACGCCTTGCGGATGCGTCCGGACAGAATTGTGGTGGGCGAGGTGCGCAGCGGTGAGGCGCTCGATATGTTGCAAGCCATGAACACGGGCCATGACGGTTCGCTCACCACCGGGCACGCCAACTCTCCGCGGGACATGCTTTCCCGCCTGGAAACAATGGTGCTGATGGCCGGGATGGATTTGCCTGTTCGCGCCATCCGGGAGCAAATTGCATCCGCCATTGACTTGATTATTCATCAGAGCCGCCTGCGGGACGGCAGTCGCAAAATAACCCATATTACGGAAGTACAGGGCATGGAAGGCGACGTAATTGTCTTACAGGACCTTTTTGTTTTTGAACAAACAGGAATAGGCCAGGATGGCAAGTGCAAGGGCCTTTTCCGTTCTACCGGCATCCGGCCCAAATTTGTGCATAAGCTGGAGGCTGCCGGTATCAACCTGCCTGCAGTCATGTTTGCTTCTAGTCACTTCTAGCAGGGGAGGGTATACAATGCCGCAAGTGCGAATTGCCTTCCTGGTATTTCTTGCCGTTTTCCTGGCAGGGATTGCTTTAACCCGACGTGCAGCGGAAGAAAAAACTGAAATTGCAGCCCGCATCCGTAAATACACATCCGCTCCCGGCAGCCATGAGGAAAGACAGGAAAGTAAAAAGAAAAGGACACCTTGGACCGCCCTGGCATCTTGCTTCGGACTCCTGGTCCCAAGGAGGCTCCTTGCTGGTGTGGAAGCGGAACTTGTGCAGGCGGACTTGCCGCTTAAAGCCGAAGAGATGATAGGGTTGACTATGGTATTGTCTTTTGGACCGGCACTTTTGGCATCCACGCTTCTGCAAAATCCGCCCCTTGCTGTGATTTTGGCTGCCGGCGGGGCAACCCTTCCGCTGCTTTACCTGAAAAGGGCAAAGGCGCGCCGCTTGCAGCAATTTAACAACCAACTGGGCGACGCGCTTTTAATTATGGCCAATTCATTGCGGGCAGGTTTTTCCTTTTTACAAACGATGGACACCTTAAGCCGTGAAATGACTCCGCCCATCTCCCGAGAGTTCAGCCGGGCGCTGCGGGAAATGCGCCTGGGACGTCCCACGGAGGATGCACTGCGCAACATGGCGGAAAGGATAAAAAGCGATGACTTGGACTTGATTATCACGGCGGTGATCATTCAGCGCCAGGTGGGAGGAAACCTGGCTGAGATTCTGGACAATATTGCTTTTACCATCAGCGAGCGTGTCAGAATTAAAGGAGAAATCAAGACACTTACCGCCCAAGGAAGAATAGCGGGTACCATTGTTGCCCTGCTGCCAGTTTTTTTGGCGGCAGTCTTATCAATCCTAAACCCCGCGTATCTTTACGTACTGATCAGACACCCGCTGGGGCTGGTTCTTGTTGGCGGGGCGGTGTTGTCCGAACTTATTGGCATTATGGTCATCCGTAAAATCATCAATATCGAAATATAAGAGGTGGAAAAATGCAAATTGCCGTCTGCAGTCTAGTTTTTCTTTTTGTTTATACCATGGGTGCGGCCGTGCGTGCCTGGCGCACACCCGCCAAGGTAGACCTGCAGGGCAGGCTGAAAAACATCCTGGATTATGAAGAAACCATAGACACCCGCCAGGCGGAATTAAGCAGGCCCTTGTCTGAACGCCTCCTGCAACCGTTTTTAGGTTTTGTTTCCAACTTGGCGGTACGTTTGCTTCCGGCAGAAATATTACATAAACTGGAATATAAGGTAAGACAGGCCGGTGACGCACAGGGTTTGCGGGCGGTCGATTACCTGGGGCTGAAAATTGTCCTGGCTGCTGCTCTGCCGTCGGTATTGCATCTTTTCTTCCCCGGCCCGTGGAACGCGAATAAGATTATGTTCGCGGCGGCAGGGGCGGCCATTGGCTGGCTGCTGCCCAATATGCAACTGGACGGAAAAATCCGGCAACGCCGGGAGGAAATTGAGAAAACTTTCCCCGATATTATTGATTTACTTTCCGTCAGCGTGGAAGCGGGCCTCGGCTTTGACGGAGCCATGGCCAAAGTGGTGGAAAAGTCAAACGGCCCCATGGCTATGGAGTTCCGCCGTGTTCTGCACGAAATAAAAATGGGCAAGTCGCGGCGTGAAGCGCTGCGGGATTTGGGTGAACGCTGCGGTGTGGATGATGTAAAAGTTTTTACCTCCACTATTATTCAAGCCGAGCAGCTGGGTCTCAATATCGGCAATACTTTAAAGAACCAGGCGGAACAAATGCGCCGTCGGCGCAGGCAACGGGTGGAAGAAAAAGCAATGAAAGTACCGGTAAAGATGTTA
Source organism: Bacillota bacterium (assembly GCA_012522075.1). Classification (GTDB taxonomy): domain Bacteria; phylum Bacillota; class Dethiobacteria; order Dethiobacterales; family Dethiobacteraceae; genus DUUE01. The sequence goes on along the minus strand of JAAYLG010000052.1, from coordinate 10,576 downwards.
ATCCCGCTGGTGATCTTTATTTTCCCCACCATTTTTATCGTCCTCCTGGGACCTGCCCTAATCCATATTTTAGAAATTTTTGCAGGATTCTGAAAAATGTTTGTCAGAAGAAAAAAGGAAATTATATTCACCGGCAGGGCTGCTCCGGCCTTTACTTTCTGGAAACGGTTCAAAGGCTTGATGCTAAAAAAAACTTTCCCCCACGAGTATGATGCCCTTTTCCTGGCACCGTGCAAGGCAATACATACCTTTTTTATGCGTTTTGCCATAGATGTTGTTTTCCTGAACAAGAAGAATGAAATAGTGGCACTTTACCCGTCTCTTGCTCCCTGGCGCGTAACGCCTCCGTGCCGGGAGGCAGAAGCGGCCCTGGAATTTGCGGGCGGTACTATCGACAAGTTCAGCCTTGCCTGCGGGGATTTGCTGCACTGGCGGGCAGAAAAGAAGGGAGGAAAAGAAGAAGTATGATGCACGTCCTGCTGTTTGTTTTTGTCCTCATTTGTCTGTACACGGATCTAAAAACCAGGAAGATTTACAACAAAACCGTCCTGGCGGGCTTTCTTGCGGCCTGGCTGTTTCATCTTGTCACCCGGGGCGTCTTGGCAGGTACAAAGTTTACTTTTTGCGGTTTTTTTACCGGTGCAGCACTGCTCCTTGTGCCCTATCTTTTAGGCGGGATGGGCGCCGGGGATGTGAAAATGTTGGGCATGATAGGCGCTTTTGTCGGCAGTGAACAGGTAGTGCAAATTATGCTGGCCGCAGCCCTGGCCGGAGGCGTCATGGCGCTTACAACAATGCTGAAAGAAGGAGAATTGGGCAGGCGACTAAAAAATCTGTTTTTATCTTTGTATTGTTTTCTCTTTACCCGTGGAAAGGAGCACCTGGAAGTGCCGCAGGATGAAAAACAGTTTGGGAAAACACTGCCTTACGGTGTTGTCCTGGCTATAGGGGTAGTTATTTTCTATCTTTTAAATTCCTTTAATTATACCTTTCCCGGTTTTTCCGCCCTGCCGTAAAATAAAAACGGCCTGTGCCCTTAGGTCAAGCCGTTTGGTTATTTTACCGTTAAAATTAGACATTAAAGCGGAAAGTAATAATATCTCCGTCCTGGACTGGATAGTCCTTTCCTTCCAGGCGGAGCTTGCCTTGTTCACGCGCGGCCTTCAGGGAACTGCCAAGCTCTACAAATTCTGTAAAATTAATTACTTCCGCCCGGATAAAACCGCGCTCCATGTCTGAGTGGACTTTGCCTGCCGCCTTTTTGGCAGGTGTATTTTTTTTCACGGTCCACGCCCGGACTTCATCTTCACCAACAGTAAAAAAGGAAATCAGGTCAAGGTGCTTGTAGGCGGCGGAGGCCAGGCGGGCGATGCCAGATTCCTTCAAGCCGTAAGCAGCCATAAATTCCTTTTGTTCTTCCGGTGCCATCCTGCTGATTTCCTGTTCCAGAGTACCGCAGAAGGTGAGCAGGGGATACTCGGCTTCCCGGCAAAGTTTTGTTATTTCTTCCTCACTGGGATAGCTTCCCTCCTGGAGTTGTGCTTCGTCCAGGTTGACAGCAACCAAGACAGGGCGCAGAGAAAGAAAAGCGTAATTCCGCAGGATTGGCAGTTCATCTTCCCGCCAACTTGCACCGGCCAGCGGTTTCATATTTTCCAGCAGTTCCCGACATCTCTCCAGCAGGCGCGTTTCTGCCGGCGTGCGTTTTTTGTCTTTATTACGGCTTAAATGTTTCTCCACTTGGACAAGATCGGTCAGAATCATTTCCTCAAGAAAAGCGGAAAAAGCGGCGGCAGGCGAGGTTGGCTCCGCCGGCCAGGGAACGGCGGGGTCCTGGTGCGCCCGGACAACTACGGCAAGTGCATCCAGCGTTTTTAGGCGACTTGTCAGTTCGCCGCTCATTTCACCGCCGGCTCCCAGAGCAGGGAAATCGGTAAATTCCACAGTGGCAAAAATAGTTTTTTGGGGACGAAAAACCGTAGACAGTGTTTCCAGACGTTTATCGGGGATCTTGGCCGCTCCCTGCGGGATGCCGCCTTTACCTGTTGTGGCGGTTGCCCCTGTGAGCAGCCGGAACAAGGTGGACTTGCCGGACATGGCCGGGCCAATGATACCGATTTTCATAGGGCTTTACTCACCTCACTTACCAATCATAGCGCAGCCCGGATTTTTAGACGGCTTCCGCCACCATGTCACCGACCTGTGAAGTGCTATATCCCATTTGACCTGCCGCCATGCTTTTTAAGCGGGTTGCACAAATTTGCATCACGGCATTTTCAATCCGTGCAGCAGCTTTTTTCTCACCCAGCGTATCCAGCATCATGGCGGCGGCGCCGATGGCGGCCAGGGGATTGACCACATTTTGGCCCGTATATTTTGGTGCGGAGCCGCCGATAGGTTCGAACATGGAGACTCCGTCAGGGTTGATATTGCCGCCGGCGGCAATACCCATGCCGCCCTGGATGATGGCGCCCAAATCGGTAATGATATCGCCGAACATATTTTCTGTCACAATTACATCAAACCATTCGGGATTTTTCACCATCCACATGACCGTGGCGTCAACATGGGCATAGTCACGGGTAATATCCGGGTATTCAGCGGCACCCAGTTCATGAAAAACACGTTCCCATAAATCAAAGACGTATGTAAGGACATTGGTCTTGCCGCAGAGAGTAACTTTTTTCTTTTTATTGCGCGCCCTGGCATATTCAAAAGCGTAGCGCAGGCAGCGCTCCACGCCCATGCGGGTGCAGATGGATTCCTGCACGGCTATTTCATGGGACGTCCCTTTACGCAAAATACCGCCGGCCCCGGCATACTGTCCTTCCGTATTTTCCCTAACGACAACGAAATCAATGTCCTCCGGGCCCTTGTCTTTCAACGGTGCTTCAACTCCCGGATAAAGCTTTACAGGTCGCAGGTTAATGTATAAATCAAGTTCAAAGCGCAGGCGCAAAAGCAGCCCTTTTTCCAAAATGCCGGGTTTTACATCGGGGTGGCCTATGGCTCCCAGGTAAATGGCATCAAACTTGCGCAATTCTGCAAGCACGCTGTCCGGAAGCACCTCGCCGGTTCGTAAATACCGCTCCCCGCCCAAATCATAATGGGTATAATCAATTTTAAACCCTTCGGCTGCGCTGACCGCCTCAAGAACCTTAAGACCCTCCCGGATAACCTCCGGGCCTGTCCCGTCACCCGGGATAACGGCAATTTTATACATGCTGAACCTCCTTGTCACTGTGCTGGAAAGTATGTTTATTATTTTACATTATCCTTCCGGAAAAGGGAAGGACTCGGGAAAGGATTTGACACTCCCTGACGCGAAATCTTTCTTGCCGACAAAGGAGGAAATTTTATGGCGCTTCGTTTTATTTTGGGCCGGGCGGGCAGCGGGAAAACTGCGCTCTGCCTGGCGGAAATTGCCCGGCTCTGCCGGCGGGAACCGCTGGGGGCACCGCTTATTTTTCTGGTTCCGGAACAGGCTACTTTTGAAACGGAGAAAGAACTGTCCCTGCTTTGCGGCGGTGGAACTTTCCGGGCGGAAATCCTGTCTTTCCGCCGTATGGCCTGGCGCCTGCGGGCAACAGAGAAAGGTTTACCGCACCTCAGTGAAACGGGCAGGCACCTGGTTTTGCGGCGCCTGCTGCAGGAAAAATTTGTCGATCTGACCGTCTTTGGCAGGGTTGCCAGGCAACCGCGTTTTTGTGAGCAGCTGGCCCTGCAGCTGAGAGAATTGAAATATTACAAAGTGGAGCCGGAAACCCTGCAGCGGCTTGCGGTTGCACCGGAGTGCCCGCCGCAGCTGCAGGGCAAGCTTGCGGACCTGGCGGCCGTTTTTTCCGCATACAGGGACTTTACGGCAGGGAAATTCAGCGACCCGGAGGATGTGCTGGATGAACTGGCGGCGGCTATTGCCGGCGGCGGCTTGCCTTTTGGCACGCGCGTCTGGGTTGACGGGTTTGCCGGTTTTACACCGCAGGAATATACTGTGCTGGCTGCGCTGCTTTCGGCAGCGGCACAGGTTAACATTGCCCTCTGCCTGAACCCGGCAGTGCTGCGGCCTCCACGTGAAGATGATTTGTTCCAGCCCACCATGGATACATACCACCGACTGCTGCGACTGGCGGCAAAACAAAATGTTGCTGTTCTGCCGCCACAAAAACTGCCGGCGGCGGGCGTTCCAACCCGTTTTGCCGAGTCCCGGCCGCTAGCACACCTGGAAAAACATTTTGCCTCACTGCCGCCCGCCGCCTGGACAGGCACGGCAGAAGAGATAAAACTGGTAACTGCCTCGGGACCACGGGCTGAAGTGGAAGCTGTGGCCTGCGATATTATCCGGCTGACGCGTGAAAAGGGATGGCGTTACCGTGATATGGCCGTCATTTTGCGGAATTTTGATAACTATCACGACCTGGTGGCCGCCGTCTTTACCGATTATGACATTCCCTTTTATGTGGATGAAAGACGCCCGGCGGCGCACCACCCGCTGATAGAATTCCTGCGTTCCGCCCTGGAAGCAGTGTCCGGCAATTTCCCGCAGGACGCAGTCTTCAGGCTGCTGAAAACAGACTTTTTGCCCCTCTCACGGGAAGCGGCGGACAGTGTGGAAAACTACGCCAGGGCACACGGGATCCGGGGCAAATACTGGTTTGACGAAAAGGCATGGAATTTGGGCAAACACCTGACACTGGAGGAAGAAAGAGAGGCAAAAGCTGACACAGCAAAAGAGGCGGAAATAATCAGGGAAAGCATGCGCGTTTTGCGTGACATACTCGCACCCTTTGCCGCCGCCTGCACCGGAGGGGGAAAGCAGCCTGCGTCCGCCTACTGCCTGGCTCTCTGGCGGCTTATGGAACAGGCAGACGTCGGCGGGTGCTTGCAACGCTGGACCCAGGAGGCGGAAGCGGCAGGCTTCCACCAGCAGGCGCTGGAGCACAGGCAGGTTTATAACGGCGTGATCGATTTGCTTGATCAGGCCCATAACATTTTGGGTGACCGGGTAATGACTTTTCTTGATTTTGTCCAGGTCATGCTGGCCGGGCTGGAGAATCTAAAGTCCGGGCTCCTGCCGGCTACCACCGACAGGGTTATTATCGGCAGCGTTGAACGTTCCCGGCAGCCGCGACTGCGGGCGGCGTATGTACTTGGTTTAAGTGAAGGGGATTTCCCCGCCCGCCAGCAGGAGAGAGGTCTTTTTGCCGACCATGAGCGTGAACTGCTGGGCGACATTGGAGTGGAACTGGCCTTGGGCAGAAAGCAGCGCCAGTATCAGGAACAGTACCTGGCTTATATTGCCCTGACACGCAGTTCACAGTACCTGTGGCTCAGCTGCCCGCTGGCGGATGAAGAAGGGAAAGCAAAGCGGCCTTCGTCAGTTTTTAAACGTGTGCGGGAGATGTTTCCCCAAAACCAGGTTCTTTTTGTCGGCAGTAATGCCGATGAGGACTCCCTTGCCCTTGCCAGGCCGCAGCAGGCGGCCGGGGAGCTTTTGCTGGCAGCGGGGCGGGCTGTCCGCGGCGGCCGGCTGTCGCCTTTCTGGGCGGCAGTATATGAAGAAGCGCGCCGCCACGAGGGAACGGCGGCCCTGCTGACAAAACTGTGGCCGGCCCTGAAATGGCGGAATACGGTGCCCTCCCTTTCTCCGGCTGCGGCGGTAGCTTTATTCGGCCGCACTTTGAAAACCAGTGTTTCCCGCCTGGAGGAATTCGCTTCCTGTCCCTTTGCTCATTTTGCCCGCTATGGATTGCGCTTGCAGGAGCGGGAGGAAGCAGTCTTTGATGCCGGGCGCATGGGAATCTTTTTTCATACCGCCCTGAAGCTGTTTGTGGCGGAAATGCTTACGGAAGGCGTGGAGTGGGCCGATCTTTCCACAGACGATGTTTGTTCCCGCATGGTAAGGGTGGTTGCCTCTCTTTTGCCGCAGCTGCAGCGGGAAGTAGTTGTTTCCGGGGCACGCCTTCAGTTTCTTGGACAAAGGCTGTTGGAAACCCTGACAGAAGCGGCAGTCGCTCTTACCGTCCACGCCATGCGCGGTGCTTTTCGTCCCGTGGCCGTGGAGCTGGCCTTCGGCCGCGAACATGTACCGCCCTGGACACTGCAGGATGAAGAAGGAAAAGTTCTTTTGTACGGGCAGATCGACAGGATTGACATGGCAGAGGCGAAAGGCAAAAAGTATTTCCGGGTGCTTGACTATAAAAGCAGTCCCACACGTCTTGCGCTTTCCGACGTGTGGCACGGCCTGTCCCTGCAACTTTTGGCTTATCTGGCCGCACTGCTGGAAGTGGAAGGAATTTTGCCGGCAGACGCCAAACACCCTGCGGGAGCATTCTATTTTGCCATCTCTCGACCATTGAGACGTACCGACAACCCGCCGCCGCCGGATTGGCAAAAGGATACCGTCAAACTGGAAGGGCTGCTTGTCGCCGAAAAAGAGATTTTTGACCTCATGGGCGGGGAAGGATTGCTGCCGGCATCGCTAAAAAAAGACGGCACTTTTAAAAAATTATCCCGGGTGGTAACAGGGGGGGAATTGCAAAAGTTGCTTGCCTTTACGAAAAACAAAATCCTGGAGTTGGCAGGACGCATCCAAAACTGTGAAATCAGCATTGCGCCATATAAAAAACAGGACGGACAGCATGCTTGCCGTTTCTGTCCCTACGGTGCACTCTGTTGTTTTGAGCTGGCTTTACCCGGGAACAATTACAGGGTGCTGCGTTCCCTTTCTCAGAAAGAAGTTTTAGCGGCAATTGCCGCGGGGGAAGGGGGAGATTACTTTGACAACAAAATGGACTAGAGAACAGCTTGCGGCCATTGCAGCAAAGGGCAACAATGTCCTGGTGGCCGCCGCAGCCGGTGCGGGCAAAACGGCGGTACTGGTAGAACGGGTTATTCGCCTGCTCTGTGACCAAAAGCAGCCGGTGGATATTGACAGGCTGCTGGTAGTTACTTTTACCGAAGCAGCCGCGGCAGAAATGCGCGACCGGATTGCCGCCGCCCTGGAAAAAACCATAACGGAAGCGGGCAGGTATGAACTGGCGCGCCAGCTTCCCCTACTTGGCGGTGCCGCCATTTCCACTATGCATTCCTTTTGCCTAAGTGTCATCAGACGTTATTTTTACCTTTTGGACATCGACCCTGCTTTCCGGGTGGCCGCAGAGACGGAAGCGGCGCTGATGAAAAATGATGCCGCCGCCATGGTACTGGAGCAGGCTTTCACTGATGGGGATGAAGAAATTTTTGCTTTGCTTGCGGATTATGACGGCAACATAGAGACAAAGATACAAAAAGATATTGTGCATCTCTACAACTTGGCCTGGAGCAACCCAAGACCCCGGCAGTGGCTTAAACGGGCTGTCAGGATGTATGAAGAGGTTCCCGCCGCCGCTGAAAAAATGCTCACGACGTGGCTTGAGCCTGTCAGAAGCGAGATTCGCCTGCTTTTGGAGGAAGCGGCGGCATGCCTGCAGGAAGCAATGGTTTATGCCCAAAAACCCGGCGGGCCGCAAACTTATCTCCCGTTGCTGGAGTCCGAGGCGGAAAAAATGCAAAAGCTTATGCAGCTCACCGCCGGTCCTTGGGAAGAACTGAGAGCGGCTTGGTTGGAGTTTATTTTTGATCGCCTTCCGCCCGCAAAAGGGGAGGCGGAAGTATTAAAAGACGAGGCACAAGCTTTGCGGGAGCGGGCAAAGAAGCTAATAACCAGTGCCAGAGAAAAATATTTTATGCGCTCCCTGCAGGAATTTACAGGAGAGATCCGCCTGCTTGCCCCCAAAGTGCGGGCACTCGCCACACTGGTGCTGCAGTTTGCCGAGACCTACCAGTCTCTAAAAAAACAGGCGGGTGTAATGGACTTTACCGACCTGGAGCATTATGCCCTGCAAATTTTGTCCCAAGGCGCAAATAAAGCAGGTGAACTCCTGCCTTCCGCCGCAGCCCTTGAACTGCGCCGCCAGTATGAACATGTCCTGGTGGACGAGTACCAGGACATCAACCCGGTACAGGATGCCATTCTGCAGCTTGTCTCCCGCCAGGGGGAAGAAACGCCCAATCTTTTTATGGTAGGTGACGTCAAGCAGAGCATTTACCGTTTTCGCCTGGGCGAACCCGGTATCTTCCTGGCCATATATCATGCTTTTGGGGCGGAGGAAGGAATCCGCATTCTTTTGCGTCATAATTTCCGCTGCCGTCATAGTGTGGTGGATGCGGTCAATTTTCTTTTTTCCCGCTTGATGACAAAAGAAGCGGCAGAAATTGACTATGACGAAAGTGCCGCTCTCATTGGCGGTGCCCGCTATCCTGAGAGTTTGCAGCCGACAGCGGCTACCGAGCCGGTGGAAGTAATACTTTTGGATACGGGAATGGACCCGGTGGCGGCATCTCCTCCTGAAGAAGATGAAGAAAGTGACATTGCTTTTCTTGATTACACTGCTTTTGAACGCGAATGCCTGTTTGTGGCCGCAAAGATTAAAGAACTAATGTCACCGGAAAGGCTCTATATTTATGACAAGGAACTGGGAAAATACCGCCCGCTGCAATATGCCGACATTGTCATTCTTTTGCGGACAACAACCGGCCGGGCCGACAGGATGGCGGATATTTTGTCCGCCCATGGCATCCCTGCTTATGCGGAACTGGAGACAGGATATTTTGCGGCAATGGAAATAAAAATTATGCTGGCCTTGCTGGCGGTAATTGACAACCCGCAGCAGGATATCCCCTTGGCAGCCGTCCTGCGGTCACCTTTTGTGGGGCTGGGCGTGGAAGAACTGGCTCTCATCCGCCAAACAGGCGGACATGAAAGCAATTTCTGGCAGGCAGTGAAGGCTGCCGCAGCGGCGGGGCTGCCAAATGTTTCGGCCAAGCTTGCCGCTTTTCTGGAATGCCTGGACAGGTGGCGGACCCTGGCCAGGAGGATGAGGCTGTCGGAGTTTATTGCCACAGTCTACCGGGAAAGCCGCTTTATCGACTTTGTTGCCGGGCTGCCTGCAGGGGAGAGACGCAAAGCCAACCTGCATGCCCTCTTTTCCCGGGCAAGGCAATTTGACCGCTTCAGCCGGCAGGGGCTTTCCCGTTTCCTGGCTTTTATCGAACAGCTGCGCCTGGCGGGAGAGGACCTGGGCAGCGCCAGGGTTTTGGGAGAGAAGGAAAACGTTGTCCGCATTCTGAGCATTCATAAAGCAAAAGGTCTGGAATTCCCCGTTGTGTTTCTCTGCGATACAGGGAAGCAGTTTAATTTCCAGGACCAGCGCGCCTCCCTGCTTGTGCACCGCAGCTTGGGGCTGGCACCCCTTGTTGTGGACAAAAAAGGGCGAACGCGTTACCCGTCGCTGCCTTATCTTGCCTTGCGCCTGAGAGGAGAAGCGGAAACAAGGGCGGAGGAGATGCGTTTACTGTATGTCGCCCTGACAAGAGCGCGGGAGAAGCTTTATATTGTCGGCAGTATGGGCAATCTTGCCCAAAAGCTGCCCGCCTGGCGGCAGGCGGGGGCGGGTGACGGCCCCCTGCCGGCCCGTCTCATTTGCAAGGCAAACTGTTTTCTTGACTGGATTGGACCTGCTCTGGCATGTTTTTTACCGGCGGACAAGCAGTCGGCGGGACAAGAGACAAAAGAAGAAACACCATTTGCCGTCAGCGTGCTGCCTTCGCCTGCACCGGCCGCTGCCGCCAAGGAAGAGGAAGGGCAGGAGAGAGCAGTAAAACAAGCGTTGCTCGCCTTACAGCCTCTGCCGCTGGCAACGGACGATCACCTTCGTGACAGCGTGCGCACCTGCCTTGCGTATACTTATCCGGCCATGTCCACTCCTGTGCCGGCCAAGCTTTCAGTAACGGAACTGAAGCGACGTTTGGATCTTGCTGGGGAGGGGGAATCCAGGCTTTATCCCGCCGCTCCCTGGCAGCGTCCCCGCTTTCTGGCACAAGCGGCCGGTCCCGGTGCCGCTGAACTGGGAACGCTTTACCATACGGCCCTACAATATCTGGACTTAAATCTGCCGCTGGATGAGGCGGGGATTAAAGAACAACTGGTGATTTTGACAGCACAAGGCAAGCTGGATGCCGCCCTTCTGCCCTGGCTTGATGCCGCTAAAATTTCTGCTTTTTTCCATAGTGAACCGGGAAGAATACTCCTGCGGTACAGAAAAAAAGCCATGAGAGAATGGCCTTTTACGTTGGCACTGCCGGCTCATGAACTTTTTCCCGGGCTTGATGACACAATTATTGTGCAAGGTATTATTGACCTTTTAATACCTGTCCGGGAAGGTTTTGTCCTTGTTGATTACAAAACAGACAGGCTGCCGGAAGGTGGAATGCCGGCACTGGCTGCCCGGTATGCCACACAGTTCAAGTATTATATCCGGGCGGTGGAAACAATACTCAAGCAGCCCGTGGCTGCCGCCTACCTGTATGCCATAACGGCTGCATGTGATTTCAGGGTTGCCTAGGAAAAACAACGTTAGTGTAAAGTTACTGTAGGGGCTTTTGGAGGAATCGACCTTCAAAAAATAGAAGAAAGACTTCACCGTCCTTGCCCGGACGAGTAACTAAAAAATAGCTACTCAGAGGTGAAGTCTTATGG
>JAAYLG010000051.1 GCA_012522075.1 Bacillota bacterium | reverse complement strand
CAAAAGTATATGTAAGAACGTGATTTGTTATAGCGCCTGGAAGCTCTGGACACACCGTATTTCAGTGCGAAATTAAGAAGGGATTGCCGATACTTCATGTCTTGTGTTATGCTGTTCATGCAGGATGAGGCACTCCTTTCGGTACTGTCTTGTTGTCATAACTTAACAATAACCGAATTGTCCTCATTTTGCATTCTTTATTTTAACGCCTAGTGTCCAAGATCTATTGTAGTCCTACAACTTATGATAGGCAATATAATCTGGGTTGCTTGACATAAAGAAAAAAAATAGATACAATTTAGGACAGAAAGTAATGGCGCGGGTCCCCTGCTAAGAGTATCAGGCTCTATGAGCCTTGACATATATATCTTTTACTGGTTAAATCAATAATTACTTCTCCAGTTAAGATTGATATATGCTTCTCTCTAGCTGTGTGTGACCGCACAGCTATTTTTGTTTTTCCAGTTAATGTTTTTATACTCTGAAAATAGGAGGTGAAATAAATGGAGACTATTTATGTAGTGCTGATCGTTATTATCACGGCTCTGGCAGCTGCTGCCGCCGGCTATCTGCTGCGCAAGCAGACGGCTGAACGCAAGCTAGGCTCCGCGGAGGAAGCGGCAAAAACTATCTTAGCGGAAGCGGAAAAGCAGGCACTGTCCGTAAAAAGAGAAAAGATTATAGAAGCCAAAGAAGAAGTGCACAAACTGCGCAGGGACCTGGAACAGGAAAGCCGCGAGCGCCGGGAAGAATTAAAACGCATGGAGCGGCGGCTGTTGCAGAAAGAGGAAACGTTGGACAGAAAAACAGCGCAGATTGAGCGTAAAGACGAGGAGTTAAAGCGCAAGGAACAGGAAATCACCAAAACCCAGGAAAAAATAGCCGAGATACTGGAACAGCAATTGGCTGAACTGGAACGCATCAGCGGCATGAGTTCGGAAGAAGCAAAAGAACTTTTACTGTCACATGTCCGCGAAGAAGTAAAACACGAGATGGCCATGATGGTCAAAGAAATTGAAACCCAGGCCAAGGAAGAGGCTGAGAAAAAAGCTCGTCAGATTATTACCTATGCCATTCAAAAATTTGCCGCCGACCATGTCTCCGAAACCACCGTTTCCGTGGTTTCACTGCCCAACGATGAAATGAAAGGACGGATTATCGGCCGGGAAGGCCGTAATATCCGTGCCTTGGAAACACTGACCGGGATTGACTTAATTATCGACGATACTCCGGAAGCTGTTATCCTCTCCGGTTTTGACCCGATCAGGCGGGAAATTGCCCGTATTGCCCTGGAAAAACTGGTGGCGGACGGGAGGATCCATCCCGCCAGGATTGAGGAAATGGTGGAAAAAGCCCGGCAGGAAGTGGACATGCGTATTCGCGAAGAAGGGGAAGCAGCCACTTTTGAAACAAGCGTACATGGTTTGCACCCCGAACTGGTAAAACTACTGGGGCGTCTTGCTTTTCGAACAAGTTACGGCCAAAATGTATTGAAACACTCAATTGAAGTCGCCCATTTGGCCGGTGCCATGGCGGCTGAACTGGGGCTGGATGTCCAGTTTGCCAAAAGAGCCGGTTTATTGCACGATATCGGTAAAGCTTTGGATCATGAAGTTGAAGGGCCTCACGTTGCCATCGGTGCTGAACTGGCACGAAAATACAAAGAATCACGAGAAATTGTCAATGCCATTGCCGCCCACCACGGGGACGAAGAGTTCCTGACGCTGGAAGCGGTTTTAGTGCAGGCTGCAGATGCGATTTCCGCGGCACGACCGGGTGCCAGGCGGGAAACACTGGAAGCATATATTAAACGGCTGGAGAAACTGGAAGAAATCGCCGATTCTTTTGAAGGCGTGGAAAAGGCTTATGCCATTCAGGCAGGCCGCGAAATTCGTATTATGGTAAAACCGGAAAAAATCGATGACCTGGCTAGTGTTACTCTGGCCAGGGAAATCGTCAAGCGGATTGAAGAAGGACTGGAATATCCCGGACAGATTAAAGTCACTGTCATCAGGGAAACCAGGGCGGTTGATTATGCAAAATAAATCCGCAAAAGGAGCGTGAAAGCGCTCCTTTTATAATACCTAGATAACATAACATAATAAGGTAAGGATGAAAAATAATGCATGACAGAAAAAATGCCGGCAGGCAGGATTTCCTGCCGTAATTATTGAATTTATGTAAATCAGCGATTGTCTTTACCGGAGGAATTGCAATTGCACCACAAGCAAAAGCTGGATTCGGCTGCCGGCAGTCTTTTGGTTGCTCTGCTGATGCGTTACCCGGAAATTATGTCCATTAATCTTGACGAACCACAGCAGCAAATTCTTTTTAATTTTTTGCTTTCCGGCAGGCCTGATCGGGAAGAACTGGCGGATTTTAAAAAAATGTTGCAAGAATCGTTTGCCGCTTATGCAGAATTAAGCGGTGAGAAACTGCAATATAAAGTGACATTTCAACCTGCCGGCAAATTGTCAATCTTGGGTATTAGAGCAAGCACGGCAACACTGTCTCTGGAAGGCATTTCCTTGCTGTGCGGCCTTGTCTGCTGGTCGTTCTCTGGCAAAGTTGTTCGTGACGGCCAAAAACTTGATACTTTTTATGATGATGAAGATTTGCTGTGCCAGGAAGAAACAATTGCTTATTTGTTAAAACATGGAGCCGAATTAAATAAAGAAAACCTGCTCGCTTTTCGTGAAGCAGGCAAAGTTTTTGTCTATGACAAGTAGGAATCCTGCTGTTGCGGCATATAGCTTTCTGCTGTCTGGCGTGTCGGGGGAACAGGCACGCTTTTTATGTATAGAAAAGGGAAAAAGATGGTACACTTTCCGTAGTTTGCAATAGGGTGGGAAAAGATGCGTATTTTAATGATTGGTGATGTGGTAGGCAGACCGGGCAGGCATTGCCTGCGCGACATGCTGCCGCAAATTAAAAAAAATTATCAGATTGATTTTACCGTTGCCAATGGTGAGAACCTGGCGGGAGGTACGGGATTTAACGAGAAAACGGCAGCAGAAGTTTTTGCTTATGGTGTTGATGTGCTTACTATGGGCAATCATGTTTGGGATAAAAAAGAAGCCTTGGAATATATTGTACAGGAGCCGCGCATTATCCGCCCCATAAATTACCCTCCGGAGACACCGGGTCGCGGTTTCGGCATTTTTAACACTCCCGTCGGCAGAATAGGCATTGTCAACGCCTGCGGTCGTATTTTTATGAAACCACTGGAATGCCCGTTCCGGACGGTGGCCGCCGCCGTAGAGGAGATAAAAAAAGAAACGAACCTGATACTTGTTGATTTCCACGCCGAGGCTACGTCCGAGAAAATAGCCATGGGCTGTTTTTTGGACGGAAGGGTGTCGGCCGTTGTGGGGACCCATACCCATGTTCAGACTGCCGATGAAAGGATTTTGGCGGGCGGAACCGCCTACATAACAGATGTAGGAATGACAGGTCCGCGGGAATCTGTCCTTGGCATAGCCCCTGAAGTTGTGGTGAGACGATTTTTGACGCAAATGCCGCAGCGCTTTACTGTAGCCACAGGCCTGGTGCAGTTTAATGCCGTCTGCCTGGAGGTGGACAGAACCACCGGTTTGGCAAAAAATATAATTCGCATAATTGACTTTCATGAATTATGATATAATATAATAAAATTACTGATATAGGCTGATCTTAGGGAGGATTTTTGCCTTCTGATGCTGAATTAATATTAAAAGTTATCTGAAAAATCAAAAAAACTAGGAGGTACAGTGATGGAAGTATTAAAAGTTTCAGCAAAGTCCAATCCGAATTCTGTGGCAGGAGCGTTGGCAGGTGTGTTAAGAGAGAGAGGCGCCGCAGAAATCCAGGCCATCGGAGCCGGCGCACTGAATCAAGCGATAAAAGCGGTAGCTATCGCAAGAGGTTTTGTTGCTCCAAGCGGTATGGATTTAATTTGTATTCCTGCATTTACTGACATTGTAATTGAGGGCGAAGAGCGTACTGCTATAAAGCTGCTTGTCCAGCCCCGGTAGGCATAATTATAAAACTATAAAGAAAGACACCCCTTAGCGGGTGTTTTTTTTGGTGGTTTCGAGAAAAGCAAAAATGAATTATTCCGCAGTGAGCATAAAGACAGATACAGGAATAAAGATAAGAAAACAGAAAAGTAAACATAGTGAAAAGAGGGGGTAAAAGTATGCAACCGGCGGACGGCAGTTTTTTCATTGCGGACGGCCATTGTGATACTGTGCACCTGTTTGTGGAAAAGGACTATCATTTCGGATGCAGAAATACAAAAGGACACCTGGACCTATGCCGCCTGCGGGAAGCCGGCGTTAAATTGCAGTTTTTCGCGCTTTTTATTGAGCCGGAGTATAAGCCGTACCGCTCGCTGCAACGTGCACTGCAGCTGGCAGGGCGATTCTTGGGTGAAATTGCCAAGCATCAGGAAGAGATCATGCTGATTAAAACGGCAAAAGACCTGGAAAAATGCCTGCAGGGACCTAAAATTGCCGCCCTGATGGCCCTGGAAGGGGGAGAGCCGCTGGAAGGTGGAAGAGAAATCGTGGAGGTGTTTTACCGGCTGGGTCTACGCAGTGTGGGACTGACCTGGAACCAGCGCAACGGGCTGGCTGACGGTGTGGACGTCGGCCGGGCGGCAGGGGGACTGACACAGGCGGGGAAAAGCCTTGTCAGGACTCTCAATAAGCTTGGCATCATTGTGGATGCCGCTCACCTGGCACCGCGCAGTTTTTACGACCTGCTGGAGGCGGCAGAAAATCCTGTTTTTGTTTCCCATGCCAATGCAAAAGCCGTGTGCGAACATCCGCGGAACCTGGATGATGAACAGTTGCTGGCACTGCGCAAGCAGGGCGGAGTTGTCGGCATGTCCTTTTATCCCGGTTTTATTGCTGAAAACAGGGCGGCAACCCTGGAGAAGCTGCTTGACCATTTTTGCCACGTGGCGGAAGTCGCCGGAGTAGAAATCCTGGCTTTGGGCAGTGATTTTGACGGCATTGAGGTTGTCCTGCCTGAGTTGCCCGATGTCACTCACCTGCCGGTGCTGGTAGAAGGACTTGAGAGAAGAGGATTTTCCTGTGCGGAAATACAGGCTATTTTGGGAGGAAATATTTTACGGCTTATACGCAGCAACCTGTTGCAGGAGGAAATTATGTGATGATTGTGGCTGACCTGCATGTCCATACCAGGGCAAGTGACGGCCTGGTGACACCGGAAGAGGTTGTCCGACTGGCAAGGGAAAAACAATTACAGGCTATAGCAATCTGCGACCATGACACCACAGACGGCATAAAAGCAGCCTTAAATGCGGGGAAAAAATACGGCCTTACCGTCTATCCGGGCATCGAGTTCAGTACGGAATACGAGGATAAAGAAATACATATTCTCGGGTACGGTTTTGATTACACTTGCGAAAAACTACTGGCTTTATGCAGGAAAATCAATGCCGGCCGCGGAGTGCGCATGGAGAAAATGGTGCAAAAAATGCAGCAGCTTGGTTACAGTATTGGCGTGGATGATGTGCTACGGCATGCGCGGGGGGCTGCGCCCAGCCGTCCCCATGTGGCACGGGCTTTGGTGGAAAAAGGTTATTTCCCTACAGTAAAAGATGTTTTTACCGCCTTGCTGGAGCCGGGCAAGCCTGCTTATGTTGAGCGGTATAAACTGACGCCAAAAGAAGCCATAACAGTGCTTTTGGAAGCAGGCGGCTTTGCCGTTTGGGCCCACCCCGCCTTGGTCGGAGATGACAGCCTGCTTTCCCTCTTTTTGTCCTGGGGCTTGCAGGGCCTTGAGGTTTACCATCCTGACCATACTGCAGAAGCGGAAGAATATTATCTGCACCTGGCCCGAAAGCATAAGCTGCTGGTTACGGGCGGTTCAGATTATCATGGAAAAGAGGCGGGGGCTACGCGTGCTTTGGGAGTGAAAGGATTGCAGGCAGAAGACTTTACCGCTTTTGCCGGTGCTGTATTAAAAAGTACCAAAACTGGTAAGTTGTAAAATTAATTGCCGCATATAACAAAAAAAATAGAGACTCATGGCACAACCTCTGATATGTTAAAGGTGACTAAACCACAACATAAAGGAGGCCATGCACATGAGTCAATCCCATT